>CAMNIU010000082.1 GCA_946540605.1 uncultured Treponema sp. | reverse complement strand
ATATCACAATTAATAAAAACGCAATTTAATTTTGAGGCATAAAAGGAGATTTTTGTTGAATGAATCTCTAAGATTGTGTTCAAATTGTTGAAAAATGAAATTAAGGTAAAGAAAAGAAACCTGACCTTATTTCTTAAAGATTACCATATCGTTTATCTTTAGGGTGTAGGTTGAATCAAGCTCTGTTCTTACAGAATCTTCACTCATAATTGGTGCTTCAAAATGATAAACTGCATCTGTGTAGCCTTCTGCCTTTACTTCTATACAAAGCGGAAAGTTCTTTGCGATTCCAGCTTTTTCTGCAGGCACAGGTTTTACCCAGAAGGAATAAACGCCCTTTGTGCTTTTTACTGTCTTAAAAGGATTTGGCCAGCTGGCATCGAACATCTCAGCAAGCTTACCGTCCAGTTTAAGAGTAACAGTTGCATCTGTAACTGGTTCAAAGGTATTTCCGTCGAGTACGGCACCTGTAAAGGTAAAAAAATTGAAGGTTGGTTTGAATTCTTTTTTAGCAGAATCTTTTCTGTTGGCTTCGTGGAATGGACGCTTTGTGGTACTTACAATCCGCATTCCTTCCATTCCAAGAGAATCAATATCGGCCTGAAGTTGGGAACTTGCCAGATACTCTGCATTGTGAGTAACACCACGGCCAGAAACTACATATTTTGGAGGGAGTCGATTAAGTACATAACTGATTGTATCGAGTCTGCAGTTTTCACAATCGCAGGTAAGCCACGAAACATTTTCGCCTTTTACTCTATCATAAAGTGTGTTTACTGCTTTTATTACAACATCTTCCAAAAGGTTATGTACATTCATATCTATCTCCTGATTTTGTATAACTGTTTAGCGTCACATTATATTATATAGTAGATTTCTGAATAAAACAAATAAAACTTGTAGAATACTATTAATTGAATTTCACCGCTAAAATCACTATACTATCCGCATATTTTTAAACCGCACTAGACGCGGGTTTTATAAGAGGAAAAAAATGGGCGGATATTTTGGTGTTGCGTCTAAAGACGACTGTTCGTTGGATTTGTTTTTTGGAGTGGACTATCACTCGCACTTAGGAACACGCCGCGGAGGTATTGCGGTTGTAAACTCGGACGGGCACTTTTCGCGCTCCATTCATAATATTCAGAACTCACCGTTCCGTACTAAGTTCGAAAACGATATGGAAGATTTGCACGGCAAAATGGGTATTGGCTGTATTTCTGATTACGAGCCTCAGCCACTGCTCGTGCACTCTCATCTTGGAAATTTTGCAATCACTACAGTTGGAATCGTTACAAATAAAGACGAGCTTGTAAAAGAAGTTCTGGATTCCGGATATACACACTTCCTCGAAATGAGCGGTGGCGAAATCAACCAGACCGAACTTATTGTTGCCCTGATCAACCATAAAAAGACAATTGTCGAAGGTATTAAGTTTGTTCAGGAAAAAATCAAGGGTTCAATTTCCATGCTGATTTTGACACAGGATGGTATTTATGCAGCCCGCGACCGACTTGGTCGTACTCCTATTGAAATTGGTCATAAAGATGGAGCTTACTGCGCAAGTTTTGAAAACTTTGCTTATGCTAATCTTGGCTACACTGATTACCATGAACTTGGTCCTGCTGAAATTGTTTTCTTTAATGCTGATAAGATGGAGATTCTCCAGCAGCCTGGTAAAGAGATGAAGATTTGTACCTTCCTCTGGATTTACTACGGCTACCCTACTGCATGTTACGAAGGCGTAAATGTTGAAGCAATGCGTTACAACTGTGGACGTTTCCTCGCACGGCGCGACAAGGATTCTGTTCATCCGGATGCTGTTGCAGGTGTTCCTGATTCGGGAACCGCTCATGCCGTTGGTTATGCTAACGAAGCCGGAATTCCATTTACACGTCCGTTCATTAAATACACTCCAACCTGGTCACGCTCATTCATGCCTACAAATCAGGAAATAAGAAATCAGGTTGCACACATGAAGCTCATTCCTATTCAGGATTTGATTAAAGGAAAAAAGATTCTTTTGATTGATGACTCAATTGTTCGTGGAACTCAGCTTCGTGAAACTACAGATTATCTTTACAAGAGCGGTGCTAAGGAAGTACATATCCGTCCTGCATGTCCTCCTCTTGTATTTGGTTGTAAATATTTGAACTTCAGCCGTTCTAAGAGCGAAATGGATTTGATTACCCGCCGCATTATCCGCGACTTTGAAGGTGAAAACGTAAGCGATGAAGTTCTCACAAAATACTGCGATCCTGACACCCCGGAATACGCAAAGATGGTAGAAGAAATCCGCAAGCAGCTGCACTTTACAACTCTGCGCTTCCACCGCCTAGACGATATGCTCGACAGCACAGGCCTTCCTCACGAAAAGTTATGTACTTACTGCTGGAATGGTAAAGAATAATTTAACAATAATTAAAGTCTCATAAAAACTGATGGACTCCCGCTGTATCGCGTCCATCAGTTTTTATAACTGTGTTTAAGATTTAATTATTCTTTATCATAAATGGCGCAGCTGGTAAAGAATTTCGTGAATACAAATTCACCGGTGCCGGACTGTCTGCCCACAGGTAGCGGAGTTCTTTTACATCGCCTACACCGTGCGGAACATCAACTGAAACAGTCTTGTCATCAATCAATTCAGCTGAAGCAGGAATTACGCTTTCTTCACCTTTTTTGCTGCACAAGAGACTAAAACCGTAAACCTTTTTATCTTTGCTTTCAAGATTCAAATCTACACTCTTTCCATTAACCTTGCATGCAACAAGAGAAGAGTTTCCACAGTCAAAATGAACAAGGAAACGGCCTTTCTTGAATTCACAAACATCAGCCTTAGGAGAAGGAGAAATAAAGTTCTTTCCATAAGCTACACGCAAAGCTTCTTTAGCAGCGCGATAACCTACAGTCTTTTTCTTTTCCGGATGCAAATCATTCCATTCCCCAGCATCAATAGAAACAACAAGTCCTGTATGACCTGCAATTTCAGCAGCATCAGCCTGAACCTGGCGTGTAACAGCCCATCCGCCATCTTTACTTACAGAATCTTCATTCCAGCCATCGCTCCAGTTTGGAAGCTGAACAATTACGAACGGCAGCTCTTTAGATCCATAAACAAACTTGTGCCGCCACAAATCAATCATCTTAACCAGCATACCCTTGTATTCCTGAGGATGCATAGCATCAGATTCACCCTGATACCAGAGCACACCAGAAACCGCATGTCTGAAACAAGGGGCAAGCATAGAATTGTACAAAGCAGTTGGAAGCCACTCAAAGAACATTCCGGCAGGACAGTCACTAACCTGAGCATCAACCTTCATCAGCCAGTCGCCACTCAAATCAATTCGTTCGCCATCAAGCGGATACAAAGATTCAGTTCGCTCTTCGAGATTTCTGTAAACGCAAGGAGCAACAAAAGTATTATCTGTAAACAGGTAGTATGGTTTTTCTGTAAAGAAACGGAGCGGACCATTTTTGCTGTTTTTCTGAACACGAAGAGCAATAATGTTTTTGCCTTCATGCAAAGTTCCCTTTGGAACAGGATAACGACGTGGAGGATAACAGTAAGGAGTTTCACCAACCTTTACACCATTTACCCATGCAGTATCAGCATCAACAATTGTACCCATCCAGAGCCAGGTCTTGAATGTATTAAAATGTTCAACCTGCTCAGCAGTCAATTCAATTATTTTCTTAAACCAGAAGAAGCCGGCACTTTCTACAGGGAAGTTTGCAGGAATCTGAACATTATCCCAGCCATCAGTTGCTTCATCAAAATATGTTTCCGGAGCCTTAGCAGCACCATAAAGTTCGTCATTCCAGGCCTTTTGATTTTCAGCCATTTCCTTCTGTTTAGCAGCGGCACGGCCTTCAGCAAGATATTCAATAGTCTGATTCAGGTAGGCCTTTTTATCGCCCATTTCTTCGAGAGCCTGACGGCTAAGCCATGAAGCAATTGGAGAACCACCCTGACTTGCATTAATAATTCCTACAGGAACATCGAGTTCTTTTGAAAGACGTTTTGCAAAGAAATAGCCGGTACCAGACATTCCGCCAAGAGTTTCAGGAGAAGCACAAACCCATTTTACACCAGAAGACATATTGTCTGCTTTGGTACCTTCATCAGCATTAGACTGCCAGCCTACATCAACAATTTCGTCTTTTTCACCATCAAGAGACCAGTTAATAGGAATGGTAATCATGCGGATTCTTTCATTACGAGGCTGCGCAAATTCTTCCGGATAAGAAAACTTCATGCGTTCCATAGGAAGCTGAGCATTAGACTGACCTGAGCTTACCCAAACTTCACCGACATAAATATCAGTGAATTCAACCCGGTGCTCATCGCATTTAATTATCATTGTGAAAGGTCCACCAGCTTCACCAGGACTGAATTCAATTTTCCATTTACCGTCTTCATCTGCCTGAGTAATTGAAGTTGTGCCCCGGAATTCCATAATTACATCAGAATAAACTTCTGCAGTTCCGTAAACACAGTTAATTTTGTTTCGCTGCAGAACCATCCCAGAGCCCATGATTCCTTTAATTTTAAATGTACCTTTCATAATTTGATTTCTCCTACATTATTATAATACTCAACAAATCCATTCTCTGCCACTATTTTCGTACCTAAACCAGTCAAAATCTGCAAAAAACTTTCGTTCAAGATAATCTCCTCCGGCAGTAGCAAACATGCCAACAACAGTGCCAACAAATCCGCCGGCTACATCGGTACTCAAAATACTGGCATCAATATTATCTGTAAGCACGTACATATTGCGTTCATCAGGTCCATACTCAAAGCGCAGTTTCTGATGCTCAGCAACTACACGCAAAACAATCGGCATAGTTTTACGACCACCAGTCATTACCTCTTCTGCAAGAACAGACTCTTCTCCATTTTCAGTTTTCACCAGTTGAAGAACAATAATCTTTCCGTGAAGCACAGCCTGCAAACGGTAATTATATTTTTCATTCTGATAGCAGATAAGCCCCGCAGCATCTTCATTAGTATCAAAATGGATTACAACTTTTGTACTCGCTTCAAAACTAAAGCCAGTCTGGCGGCGCAAAACCATAGACACATTCCCCTCGCCAGAAGTTGACTCGCCGCCATAAATACGGAGTACCCCAGACTCTTCCTTACAGTTGATATATGCACGGTCACGTTTTCTCAAACTAAGCCAGTATGAACCGAGTTCATCAGAATTAAAATCATCAATTGCAGGGAACGAAACTGCATCAGCATCACCAGCATCACGCTTAACAACCTTACCGCTTAAACTGTAAGCATTTTCAATTAAACCAGTTTCCCAGCTTACAACCGGCCAGTCATCTTCCCATTTTACAGGAACAAGGAAAGTCTCTCGACCCATATTACATACACGGTGATCCGGGTCTCCGTAAGGACGAGAAGCAAGGCAGCACATCCACCATTTACCGTCAGAACAAACCAGATCTGCGTGACCTACATTACGAATGCCAGCTGAACGTCCCAGATGTCTGTGAGTGAGAATCGGGTTGGCAGGCTTACCTACCCACTCGCCGTCAATAGTTTCACAGCGGGCAACACACACAGCATGGTCTGGACCAGTACCGCCTTCTGCATGTATTAAATAGTACATTCCGTTTATTTTGTAGATATGCGGACCTTCCGGCCATACACAATTGCGGAGTGCACCACGCCAGATACCTTTAGACTCGCCAAGAAGTTTTCCCTGTTCGAGGTCAATTCTCTGAATCCAGATTTCCCAGTTGCCGTTATACTTTGGACCTTCTGGCGCAGGACGAGTTCCAATATACCAGGCAGTGCCGTCATCATCAAAAAAGAGCGAAGGGTCAATTCCTTCTGCGCCCTCAATGACGACCGGATTCGACCAGGGACCTTCCGGATTATCAGCAGTAACAAAAAAGTTTCCGATTTTATCTACCTGAGTACAAATGCAGTAAAACTTACCCTCGTGATAGCGGATTGTTGGCGCAAAAAGTCCGCGCGAAACACCAGCTCCAGTAAAATCTAGCTGCTCAGGGCGATCAATTACATTACCAATCTGCTCCCAGGTAACAAGATTGCGGCTTCTGAAAATCGGCAGCCCCGGAACATACGAAAAAGAAGAACAAACAAGATAGTAATATCCGCCAGCTTCACAAATGGAAGGGTCCGGATAAAAACCAGAAAGAATTGGATTAATAATTCGTGTAGCCATAAAACATTCCTTAATAATCGCCGAATAGCCGGCATTTTGTGTGATCGCCAGAGTCATTGCGAGCCACAAGCGAAGCAATCCACAATTCTAGAATACTACCAAACTACATCATTTTTCTATAGAAGAAACCTCTCTTTTTTATTGTAGAAAAATCCCCTAAGCGTGGTAAAATTATATGCCGATAATGAAAATGGATATGTGTAACTGTCTGAAAATGCCGACATCTCGAATTCGCAAAATTTTAGCCTCGATTTTTGTATTTTTAACGCTTTTTGTGGGGGCGTGGGCGGAGACGTACTATTGGGTTGGGAGTGATGGAAACTGGACAGATGGCAGCAATTGGAATACCGAACCAGATGGAAGTGGAAGCAACGCTCCTTCTGGAGGGCCAGAATCAACTGATAAAGTCTGGATAATTGATGGTTCCACAATAACTCTTACATCCGCAACAACAATTCAAAATCTTAATATTGCAAATAATGATGCGACAGCAACCTTAAATTTGGATGGCTATTCGCTCTCAATAACAAATACCCTGAATCTTGGTACAGGTACTAATGAACCTTCAGATAACTACAATGAAATGCAGGGAAAACTGATAATCTCTTCAGGTACTGCAGGAAATGCCACAGTTTCAATAAATACTTTTGACATTCGCGATGCAGGAGAAAATTATCTTGAATTACAAAAAATTTCTTGTGAAATCAGTGATAACTATTGGGTAAACGGCTCAGGCCATACAATCATTACCGGCGATGCTTCAAGCTCTTTTGCTCACCATGAAGTAAATTACGCTGGGGGGTCTGTTGTAGAATTTCAGGGAGAAATGGCTGTTGGACAATATGGACAGACATTATTCCAAGTTCAAACCGCTGGCACACCAGGACCTGGCAAAACAATCACAATCTCAATTAATGCTTCTGCTGTTTTCTCTCAAATCTTCTATAAAGCAGATATTACAGGAAACGAAGAGTACACTTTTAATTCCACCACTACTCTATCTGAATCAGACAATACCATTACTTCATTTTCAACTAACGGAACAGCCTCTGCTTCTATCACATTAACTTTTCCAGAAGCAATTGCTGCTGGTAATGGAATTACATTTTCAATATATTCCGATAATGATGAATTAACCCTTGTAAAACTGGCAGTTTCTTATACCCAAAACGATTCCACAACCTGGACAGGAAACACAAGTGTCTGGAATCTTGTTTCAAACTGGAATAATGGTATTCCTGCTAATGGGATGAAGGTTATAATTCCTAACGGCTGTTCTCATTATCCTGAGCTGTCATCATTATCAGACTTGTTAAACTCAATAACTATAGAAAGTGGAGCTCAGCTTTCTATTAGCGGTAATATTGCTAATGCACCTGTAATAAAAAATGACGGAACCTTAACCGTCTCTTCCAGTTCTTTGACTGCAGATAAAATTTCTGGCAGCGGAACAATTAATCTTATCGGCGGAACAACAGCATTAAATGTAGCAGATGCCGCAGAACAAAATAAAATTGTCTTATCAAATACATCTTCAACAATTTCAGGAAATTTCACGCTTTCAAATTTTAATGCCATCACAAACATGAGCAGTAAGTCTCTCACTCTGGACAATGCAATTATTACTGCAGACGCGATTTCTCTTTCCGGAGAGTCGGGTTCAAATCTCTTACTTGCAGGATCTGGAACAAATCATGAGTTTAATACAAGTTCACTTACAGCAGAATATCTTTCTATAGATTCATATATTGAACTTGCTAACTACACCACAGCAATTTCAAATTGCCGACCAACCGCTGATTCAACAATTCAAGCAAACTGGATTAAAGTTATTAATAATGGCTGGAAAATCAGAGACTTATCAACCTTTACCTATACCTGGACAGGAGACTCCGATGCCGTCTGGAAAAAAGAATCGAACTGGGATATTGGTTATATACCAGCTGCTGATTGTAAAATCATTATTCCAAAAACAACAGAAAAACCAATACCAATACTCCCTGACACAGTTTGTTATGGAGGAACCATATCTATTGCAAATGGAGCTTCCATTAAGTTAGGCACAGCTAATCTTATCTTATCAGGAAAAGAAGGAACCTCTACAGGTACAATTCTTACAAATAATGGAACTATTATTTATACAGGTACAGGCCGAATTTCAAATGGAACAAATCTAATAAACGATACATTGCATGGTACCGTAGAATATGCTGCAGGTGGAACAGCAGGAAATGTCACTGACTTTTCTGACGATGCAGACACAGATGATTACTGCAATTTATTAATTTCCGGAACAGGCTGGAAGCTCGCCGGCACACTTAAGATGCAGTCAATAACTATTGAAGACGGTGCGAACTGTATAGTCGACAGCCCTACAAGTCTAAGGGCTCAAAACTTTACTTTTAATGGAAGTGTTACAAATAAAAATATTAATGCATCAGCAGATCTTACTCTTCTTCCTTATACGGCTACTGGTGATTTAACAGTCCCTTCTGGTATTGATTCTAAGATCGCATTTTCTGCAGAAGGAACACTGCAACTAGGAAACGAATCTACCAACAGTATTATTTTTTCTACCTCTGACACCTTTGATTCTTTTGAATATAAGCTTAATTTTCACGCCCCTGTAACTTTGAATCGTGATATAACAGTAAAAAATACAGTTACTGCGAATAAAAATATCAGCGGCGATGGAGAACTGATTTTTGAAGGAACAGGTGACATAAATTTTAATGCAGGAACCAATACCTACTCAAAAGTCAAGGTAAATAAAGATTCAGACAGCGGAAATCTTACCATAACCGATAATTGTAACTTGTCTAATCTTACGATTGTGAAAGGAAAAAGCATAACTTTTGCAGGTAAACCAGTAATTATAAATTATACAGACACAGCAACAAGCGGAAATCTTATTTTTAGCAACGGGGCAAATATTACCAGTGCCTTTACACGCAATTCTGGCGGCACAACTCAAATAAGCGGCAAAATATCAGCTGCTTCTGTCACACTCAAAGACACAACTATAAGTGGTTCGGTCAATATTACAACTACAAGCGGCCCTCAAAACTATAATGGTACGATAAATGGAACTGTAACAACAGATACACTTACTCTTGATTCTGGAACATCTAATATAACCTTTGCTGGAATTGTCGGAGGTTCAACACCTCTTGCTTCCCTAACAGTTACAGGTCCTACTATAATAAACTGTACAGGCATTACAACATCTAGTACACAAACCTATAACGGCACTATTCAAATCGACAGTGCTACAACAATACAATCAAATAAAGAGATTGATTTTGCAAACACCATAAGTGGCAGTAAAAAGCTTACAGTCAACACTCCTATTTTTAAAAGCGCTGCCACAGTGGATAATATCATAACTCTTAATGAAATTGACTTCGCTGCAGCAACAACTACAATTCAAACCAATACAAAAAAGCTAATTTTTAATGTTTCTTATATAAGTGGAAATGGAAAAACAATTGCCTTGTCTTCAGGTTCAGAAGTAGTTCTAGCAAACGAAATTACACTTGCTCCTGCGTTAGTTAATAGGGGTACAATTTCCTGTAACGGCGCAGCTACCTTTAAGGACTCTTATTCAGGCACCGGGGCAAGGCTTACTCTTTCAAATGGAACAACAATTTTCGAATCAGACCTGGATTTGTTTGGAACAACTTTCTCACATTCTGGCGACACTTGCACTATTCAGATTGGAGGAACTTCAGAAGCCCCTGTAACGATTAGAGGCCCTGCAACCTTCTATGACTTCAAAACCTCACGTTCACTCAAAATACTTGGAGACAACACATTCCATGATTTTACCGCAAACACTAACATGGGTGGAAAATCTATTTCATTTGAAGTTGGAAAAACTCAAATCATAAATGGTCTGCTTTCACTTTCTGGAGCTGACGGTTCATTATTAACGCTTAAAGATGAAGGAAGTGGAACAAGCGGTGTCTGGACACTTACATGCTCAAATTCAACGATTTCTTATGTAGATGTTATTAATTCAATGTCTACACAAAGCATATTTGCAATTCACAGTAAAGACAGTGGTAAAAACACAAACTGGAATTTCCCCGGAATGTCTTATACCTGGTTAGGTGGAGCTGATGCGTCTGCCACAACCTGGGGAACAGATTCTTATTGGTCTCCAGATTCAATTCCAGGAAAAGGAAGTATTGTAACAATACCAGCAGGAAAATCTTCTTATCCTGTCTTGACTGATACTCTAGACTTAAAATATAACGACACATATGCAGGAAGCATAACTATTGAAGACGGTGGAAATCTTGATTTGTCAGACAAAACTCTAACTGTCGGAACAATTACAAACAACGGACTTGTACGTCTTAAAGGTGAATCTAGTCAGATTGTTGGAACAGTTTCAAATGGAAATAATTCAACAGTAGAATATTATGATAATACTTCGCAACTTAATTCATCAACTCTTTCCTGGGGTCCTGAATATCAAAATTTAATTATAAAAAAGGCCGCAGACTTGCATGATATTGCTCTTACTATTTTAAAAACAACAACAATCGCTACAGAAACAGAAGGAAAAACAGTAAGCATTAATAATGATGGAAATAATTTCGTCGGAACTATATCTATTGGTGATTCTGTAGCTGCAACTCCATATGCAGGCGTAGTTACCTTAAAGGCAAGGGCTGAAATCACTCTTGAAAATAACGCTTATGCTGACAGTCTTGAGGTACAAAGTGCTGTAAAACTTCAGAATGTAACAACAAGCGGAAATCAAACTTATAAAAATACAGTAAAATTGAATGGCGCAACTGTCCTAACAACACAAAACGATAAAACAATTTCTTTCAATGACAATGTTTATGGAAATAATTCACTCTCTGTTCAAACAACAAACATTAATATCAAATGTTCTAGAATTTCTACAACAGGATCCCAGAGTTACACAGGAACTATTACTCTAGGCGAAAATGCATCATTTGATACAGCAAATGGTGATATCAGTTTTGATTCAACTATTAACGGTGCAAATCTGTTAACTCTTACAACTCCAACGTCAAAAGAAATTAGGGTTAATGGTAAGGTTGGTGAAACTGCAAAACCATCAATAACAATTGCACAGGCCGGAAATGTAAGCTTTGGAAAAACTGTAAAGGCAAACACTTTTACCATTACAAAAGCAATAAGTACAACTTTTGATAAAGCAGTAAATATCACAACGTTTACAGATGATGATGTTGATAAAACTGATAATGGAACAATTACATTCTCAGAAGGTGGAAGCATTACTGATGCAGTCACATTTTATACAACAAGTACAGTATCAATAATCGGACCAATGAGCATTGGAGTTAATCCTGATTATTCTAATCTTTCTCATACAACAGGTTATACAAATATAACAGGAACTATCAACGCTGCAGCAATTCAACTGGGGGATGTTGAAATCATAAGTGGAACGATTTCTGGCACCAGTCTTTCTGCTGGGGCAGTGACAACAAACGGTACAAACACGAGTATTTCAACTACTGGCGATCAATCTTATACAGGCGCATTCCAGCTTAATGGTGACACCGCTTTGAGTTCCACATCAAATGGAGACATCTACTTTGCTTCGACAATCAACGGCACAAAGCTCTTAACACTTACAACTCCGACATCAAACGGAATTACAATTAATGGTAAAATTGGTGAAAGTGCACAACCATCTATAACCATTGCACAATCTGAAAATGTCACTTTTAATAAAGCAGTCCTTACTAACGCATTCGAAATAACACAAGCTGCTGCTGTTGAATTCAAGGAAACAGTAACAGCTTCAATCTTTAATATCACAAAGGCTAACAGCACTACATTCGATGATTCAGTTACAATAACAACCTTTACTGATGATGATCTTGATAAAACTGATAATGGAACAATTACCTTCTCAAAAGGTGGAAGCATTAACGATGCAGTAACATTTAACACAACAAGCGGCGTTTCAATCACTGGGTCTATGAGCATAGGAACCGCTTCTACTTATGCAAATCTTACCCACGAAACAGGTGATACAAACATTACCGGAACTCTCAATGCCGAAGAAATTAAACTTGGAACAAGTTCAGGAACTACAACAATTTCAAGCGGAGCAATAACCGCTTCAAAAATCGAAACTGGAAATCTCAACTCCGAAGGATCGATCACAACTTCTGGTGAGCAGAAATATAATGGCACAGTCGAACTTACTGATGACCTCTCTCTTGAATCAAAAACAAGCTCTATTACATTTGCGTCAACAATTACAGGCGCAAAAGTATTAACTGCAAACACCGCCACAGGCACAAGTTTTGAAGGCAATGTCGGAACAGCAAGCACCCCACTAACATCTCTCTCAATTACAGGTCCTGCAACTATCGGCTGTTCAAATATTTACACCATTGGTGCTCAGACCTTTGATAGGGCAGTTACTCTTAATGCTGATACAACATTAAGTACTACTGATACGACTGACGGTAACATCAGCTTTAATTCAACTCTTGATTCTAAAGTCGGTGAAACTCATTTACTTACTCTGAATATTCCTGCAGCACGAACTGCAACCTTCACTGGCAAAGTCGGAAACACGACAAAGCCTTCAATTACAATTACACAGGCCGGAGATGTAAACTTTGCAGAAACCGTAAAGGCAGATACTTTTACAATCACAAAGGCAACAAGCACACTCTTTAATAAAGCTATAGAACTGGCAAGTCTTTCAGATAGTGATACTCACAATGGAACCATCACCTTCAAAAACGGTGGCAAAATTTCTACTGCAACTCAGCTCCACACAACAGGCAATGTAAGTCTGACTGGCATACTTGAAGCATTATCTCTCCAGCTGAACAATCTTGTTATTGATGGAACTGCAAATATAATAACAAAAGGTACACAAGTTTATAATGGAACTATAAATGGAAAGGTAACAAATCCAGACCTCAACGATACTCTTGAACTTAATTCCTCAACTTATAACATAACCTTCGGTGGAAATATTGGACAGATAACAAAACTCAAAACTCTCGCAGTAACTGGTCCAGCACAGATTAACAAAAACATCACTATCACAACCGATGATTTGACTTTCTACACAGGTCTTACAAGTACAACAGAATCAGCCTATGCCCTAACCCTTTCAAATTGTAACATACTCACTAATCCAATAGCGACCTCAACAGTTACAAATATTGATTTCATCTTTACTGGAGAATCTGGAAGCACTACTAACTTCATTCCAGGTAACTCTGAATATGAAAATATTACGAGTGATACAATAACACTCAATCTAGGAGATAATGCATTCAAGCAGGAACAGAATGCTTCATTCACAATAAACTCTGGAAGTGTAACAATTGAAAATGGCGGTTTTAATATCGGCAATCTTATTGTTTCAGGCGGAAACTTTACTCAGACAGGTACAGCTGATGACTCTGTAAATAACTTATCACTAACGAACGGTAGTCTTATCTGGGATTCTAACAATGATGGTGGTACTCTGGCAATTAATGGCACTGTAACAGAAGGTGATGGTCTCCATATAAACTACAACAAAAAAAATATTGACCTTTCAGCTGATAACACAATTAGTGGTGTTTTCTGGAATCTAAAAATTAATGACGGTATTACCATCACAAACGGCGGCTCAATCAGAATCAGAAAGAATTTAATTATTGAGGGCCTATACACTCACAATAACAAAGAACTGATTCTTGGTCTTGATAAGACAACTCCAGATGCTGACACAACTGAAAATGGAGAAATTTCCAATACAAATACTACACTAAGCGATCTTGGAAAAGTATATATAAATAAGAGTAGTTCATACGCACAGACCACAAGTTCTGATTTGCTTTTCACTAACCTGGAAATAACAAGCGGAACTCTCACTATTCCAGACAGCAATACAATCACAAGCAGTAATCTCAAGAACAATGCAGCTTGCACCATCTCAAACGCCGGCACAATTGCAGTAACGAAAAACTTTACAGACCAGGGCACATACACTGACATTGGACTCCTGCAATTTACAGGAAGCGAGGCTCAAACTTTTACCCCAGGCACAAGCACATATAAGAATATAGAAAACATATCTGCAAATCCTCTTGAAATTAGCGGAAATATAAAAGTAGAAAACTTTACAATCAACTCCGGTAAGGCAACAACCTTCACCGGTACCACTCAGACAACAAATATGACAATTACTTCTGCAGAGGAAACCACTTTTGCAGACACAGTGAATATCACAAACTTCACAGATACTGCTAATAGCGGAGAAATTAATTTTAAAAACGGGGGCACCATCGCAACTGCAACTGAGTTCTACACGATAGACGCCCTCACAATCGGTGACACTTCAGAAGATGAAATGTTATTTGGCACTGATTCAGCAAAGGTTGATTTCACCCACATCGCTGGTCCAACAACAATAACCGGCAAACTCCATGCAAAGGCTATTACTCTTGGTGACACAAACACAGCTCTCACCAGAATTATTTCTGGCACAATTAACGCAGAGAGCCTTACCACAGGCAATCTCGAAGCAGAAGGCCTCATCACTACTACAGACTACCAGCAGTATGACGGCACTGTGGAACTCACAAACGACCTGGCTCTCAAATCTGATAACAGCACAATTACTTTTGATTCGACAATCACCGGCGCAAATGCATTATCAGCTGACTCAAGCACAGACACAAGCTTTGGCGCAGATGCCGGAACTTCTACAACAAAACTGACAAGCCTCACCATAACAGGCCCTGCAACAATCGGCTCTTCAAATATTTTCACTTCGGGCCCTCAGAGCTTCAGTGGAGCAGTCACTCTCACCACAACTCCGACACCACACACTTTGACCGCAGAAACAATTACCTTCGACGCAGCCTCAACTATCGACGGCGATTCAGATCTCGCCCTCGTCACAAGTGCTGGCACAAGCTTTGGCGCAAAGGTCGGCTCAAACACAAGTCTTTCTTCTCTCGAGGTTACCGGCCCAGCTACTGTGGCTTGTACAGAAATTACAACAAGTGGAAATCAGCATTATAAGAACGCCATCATCTTTACTTCTGATTCGCACCTGACTTCCACTTCTGGAAATCTTACTTTTGATTCTACTATTGATGGCGAACATCTGCTGACCTTAAGAGTTCCTGACGGAACAACAAACACAATTACAGTTGCCGGCAAGGTAGGCGACACTAACATTCCGTCTGTAACAATTGCTCAGGCCGGAAACGTAAGCTTTAGCGAATCAGTAAAGGCCGATGCTTTCGAAATCAAACAGGCTGCAAATACAACATTTGATGACTTGGTAACTATTTCTTCATTCACTGACGAAGCAACCGCAGGCAACATAACGTTCAACGCAGGTGGATCTATTTCTGATCCGACAGGCACAGTTTTCCTGACAAGCGGTATCCTCACTCTCGGTGACACTGCGGCAGATATCATGACTTTCGGTTCGGACGAAACCTTTGCAGATCTCATTCATATCGACGGTGAAACAAGCATAACTGGCACACTTAATACAGCAAACCTTACACTCGCAGATACCCAAGGCGGTCCAATGAAATTCAACAACAGCGGACTCTTTAAAACCCTTGATGGTAACTCCCTCACCTACACTTCAAGTTTTGAGCAGCTTGGTGAAGGAAACACAGTTCTCGGTGGCAACTTCACAGGAAACGGCAGCGCAAGCTTTGCGACAAACCTTCAGCTTTATGGAAGCGCTCAGGCAGACTTTGGAACTTCAGGCAAAAATATTTCGATTGGCCAAAATTTGATAATCAACAGAGACACAACTGATAATCTCACTATAAAGAGTAATCTCAGCATAGAAGAAAACCTCGTTCTCTATAACAGTCCTGTTATTGCAAATGCTGATATTTCTGCTGGACAAGACATTGTAATTTTAGGAAGCGGATATTCTGAAACAGACACCACTACCGGAATCACAAATGAATATGCATATAAGACTCCTCGTCACTCAGACTGGAGTCAGCCAAATTATGAAGAAACAACATTACCGGATGGAAGTGTTGTACCAGACGCGCCAAATTACAGTGCCATCCTTTTGGTCTCAGCAGGCAAAGAAATTTCTGCCGGAATAAACTTCTATGCAAACGGAACAGAACTTTCAACAAACGGCACAATCGGTCAGTGGAACCTCAAACTCCCAGATCTTACAAATCCTGCAAATGGTTTCGCAGAAGCCTACCATTCGGTAGTTTCTGGTTGTAAGGTAATTTGTAATGATGGAACTGAAAATGGATTAAAGTCTCGTCTCACTGCACTCGAATGTACAGACGCTGGTGACGGAACTTCTACACCAAATATAAATGTTGAATTCGAAGACTTCAAAATCACAAAGGCTTACACAGTCCGTGATAACGCAATTCGCGTAGAATTCAATCAGCCAATCCGATATCACTCTACAACAATCGACTCATTGAAATTCCACAACAGTTCAGATGCCGTAACCTCAACTACAAACTTTACAGGTTTCTACGAAGATCCAGACTGTCAGCACAAGCTCACATCCGACATCACTCAGCACTACACAGACGAAGCTGATGGCAAAACCTATTACTACTTCTTTATAAAAGCTGAACCTCAAGACTCAGCATCAACCGGAGCATGGAACACAGACGCAACAGGAAAAACTTCAGGCGCATCAGACGGAAAAAGCTCAGACCGCCACGGCATACATCATACTGCTCTTCCATGTCTCGACTTCCCTCGCGCTCTCTCAGGCAACGGAACTACAAAAAATCTTTCATTCATAATTACTGACATCTGGGGTAAGCGTTTGAACAACTATAGCCGCCGTGTTCCAAAAGGTACCACTGCAGAAGCCGCTTACGGTTCTGCAAACTCATCAGATGCCAGTTTCATAGTTACCGACAGCACAGGTCCTGTAATGTGGACTGTTCGCACAGGACAGGAGATGCACACCGCTTACAGCGCTGCCGCCAGTGAAGCAGGACAGCACTCATATGACGCTCACAACTTTCTGGAGTTCCGTTACTCAGAACCTGTAGAGTTTACACCACTCGATCCTGCTGTCACAGAAAACATTCAGGTAACAGACACATTTGGAGCAATCAAAGAATATGATATCAGACAGGAAGCCTCTAGCCTCACCTTTGCCGGTATTGCAAAACTCACAGCAAGCAGTGACAGTTCATTACAGCTCTACACCGGTAAAAACGGCAGCCCCGATAAATATGTAAATGCTCTTTACCGCACCGACGAATACTCTCTCCGCCTCTCGATTGCAGGCTGGACAGATGGCACTGTTTCAGATTACAGCGGAAACACCTATAAGAACTGGACTGGCTACATAGAACACGCATCTCAATTTACTAGAGCAACAGCCGCACCTGTTACCACTGCAACTACGCCAAACGATCTTATCAAAGACCTTGCAGGCAACTCTCAGATTGAGTATGCAGTAAATAAGATTGAACCAACAGTTTATTCAGATTCAACATCAGAGAATTCTTCTGCCCTGCTACCAGCAACCCCAGACCTTTACAGTTCTTGGGATACTTCTGAACCAGTATTTACTCCACTCCGCTTCTCTGCAGAAACAGAATGGGGCAATGAAGACTTCTCTGAAGCCATAGGAAACACAAACGGTTCAGGTTCAACCCTCGACCGAATTGACTTCCACTTCTTTGATAATACTCCTGCTTACGATGACAGCGACCCAGCTGAATGGTTTACAGAAAGCGGTTGGTGTGTCCTAGGTAGTGAAGGAACCAAAGATTATCTTTATGCCAGCTATACTTACGCCGCAGATATTATTGGTGGTGCCCGCCAATTCGACCCAATAAGCGAGTCCGACACAGAAAACTACCGTAGGACCTCTGGTGGAATCAGACTTTCTACAAAACTTGGAGCAGCAAACGGATTTAAATATTCAACAGACACATACGAAACAAATCCAGCAACTCCATTTGCAACAGGAATTGAAAATATTCACTCAACCGTAATCTCTCAGCTCTTCACAGGTTCTTCAGAACCTCAGCATGCTGCAAATGATCCAGACGGACTTTATCTTGGAATTGGAATTACTGATACCACACTGCCAGTTGAAACTAGTTTTGCATTTAAATACGACGACTCAATGGCTTACCTTACAGACCTTGCCGGTAACAGACTGCGTAGCAAGACTTCAAAAACTATTGATCGTACGCCTCCATCTTTCGATATCATATTAAGTCCTGTAAATCAGAATAAGATTTACATTGTTTTTGTAAAAAAAATTGTCACAGATTCGAATAAAATTGATTACCGCGATCCTGAAACTGGAAAAGAATATAATGTTGCAGAGAAACCAACCACTGTAAACTTCCTCGAAATGCTACCATCATGCTTTCGTATTATTTCCATCAATTCTGATGGCAGTTACTCAGAAAGCACAGACCTTCAGATTGATACAGATATTCCGGCCACCATTGTCGAACGCTATTCTGACAATCATTTTACCTGTATTTGTCTCACTCTTAATAAAATAATCACAACTGAGAATGTTAAGAATCTTTATCTTCAGCTTTCTTATCATCCTGATTATTATCACCCTGTTTATAAAGAAACTTCACCTGATCCATGGACAAGCAACAACAATGCTCGTGTAACCTTCATTCAGGATGAACTTGGAAACTACATGCAGATGTATTCAGCTCACGCTCTTTCAGATTTTGCAATTGGACTTGTGAATCCGCTTTATGCCTACTCTTCTGATATTACAGAAAATGATGAACCTGTAATGAACGGGCTTCACAACGAAGGCAGCTGGGCTGTCCACGACTGGAATGCCGAGCAGAAAAATTATGGTACTCTCCCAGCCGCACATTCTGCAGCAATCGTAACTCAGCAGGTTGATGGAACTGAAGACGGCTCAGAACTTCCGGAAAATATACGTATCTATCTTTCTAATTCTCCAGATAAGGGCTCTGTTTCTACTCAGTTTAATAAAGATTTTGGTACTTCACTCAGAGTCTGGCTCCCTGATTTGACTGACGGTATTTTCCGCGCTCTCTCTGCAAAGAACAATAGTAACTGGAGTTTCCTTGACAGTGAACCGCTTGAAGAAGGAAACTTAAATAATCTGATTTTCAATATTCCTCTTGAAATGATAAATACCTGGAAGAGTGGAGATCAGATAAGCTTTATGTTCGGAATCACAGAAAGCGATGGTTCTCCAGTTAAGATTTACAACAGTCCATACTACGATACTGAACTCAAACGTTATGATTTTGCACTCAGTACTGCCGTCCCACTCTACGCTCTCCGTATGCACGACGTAACTGACATCGGAAGCCTCGATCTCTGGTCATTCCGATTAAAAGGAATTACAACTCAGCGCGGCGGCGTAACCATTCTCAACAACGTAATTAATGTATCTAACGGCGAGAAAACGGTTCTTAAAGTTGATGTTCCAACAGAAGGTCGGCTCAACGTAATGGTTATGACATTGGACGGAAATATCATCACCTACCTTCATCGAGGAAATGCAAAGGCCGGCGAAAATTATTTTACCTGGGATGGTAAAAACCGCAATGGTAATCTTGTTGCGCGGGGAATGTACTTTATTCGCGTTACAGGAGCTGATTTTGACGAAACCCGCAAGGTTATGGTAGTTAAGTAAAGCTGTGCTTGCCGACAGTCTCAATTTCCTCTATACTGTAACAATGGAACAGGAAAACCGCCAGCACATACGTTACGAAGAAATCGGTCGCGTTACGGCACCAGAACTTTGTGCGCTCCCGGGTATACTCGATGACATCAGTTCAGAAGGATGTAAGATTCACTATACATTCCCTGTCGTTGTAGACTTGGAAACTGAATATGAAATCAAACTTTCTCCCCTGCATGGTGCAAACAGTTCTCCATTAAATTTAATTTGTATCCCGCAGTGGGCAAATGAGCATGGCGGAAATACTTATATTGGCTTTAAAATCAACTACTCTCCAGATGCCCACAGACTTGAAGAATTTATAAAACATCTTGAGTCAATCTCTAAGGATGATTTTCCTGATATTGTTTAATTATGAGCACTAAAAATCTTGCATTTCTTGCATTTCCAGAGATGGCAGAACTTCTGATTTCAGAACTTGCCGGCCGTTTTGGAATTACCCGCAAACCAGATGAACGCTACGGCGACCTTCTCTATTATGAAGCTCTTGAGCTCCCTGCAATGCCATATTGGGCTCGTACCGTTATGCTTGAACCATGCTACATAAAATTCAATTCTATTGGTGAAGCAGCTGGAGAACTCAAAAAAATCCAGCGCAATTGGGCACCGTATCAATACACCTGCTTTCGTCGTGCAAATCTGATTCAGGAAAAGCTTCCTTACATCAACTTAAAAGACCGTACTTTTCCTGTAAAAATCCCTGATTCTCCAATGGGACTTTATACTCTAATTGATGAACACACAATGATAGCCAGCGCAGCCACTACAAGCACACTTCCTGCCGGCACACTTCATTTTATAGAAGATCACGAAAATCCGCCGAGCCGAGCCTATCTCAAAATTCAGGAATCGCTCACAATGGCAAACCTTTTGAATGGAACAGAACTCCCGCATGAAGGTCAAAAATGCTTTGAAGCAGGTGCCTGCCCTGGTGGATGGACCTGGGTACTCGCAGGACTTGGAGCAAAAGTCCATGCAGTAGACAGGGCTCCTCTCGCAGATTCACTTATGAATAATCCTCTCGTGACCTTTCAGGCCCATGATGCGTTTACCTTAAAGCCTGAAGAACTCGGCCCTGTAGACTGGGTATTTTCTGATGTTATCTGTTATCCTGAACGCCTTTTGGAATGGATTAATAAATGGCTTGCCTATAAACCAGACCTTAATATGATCTGCACAATCAAAATGCAGGGTGAAATCAACTGGCCGCTCATTCAGCAATTTGCCGACATTCCTGGTAGCCGTATTGTGCATTTAAATTATAATAAGCACGAATTGACGTGGATTCATACCAAATAATTTAAATTTAATAACTTTAACTAACTTTAACTCTTGCATTTTCACACTTTTTTCGATATATTATATAGATAAAGGATTTGATAGCATCGCTATCGAGGAGAGATCTATGCCAACATTACTTAAGCAAAAAGAAGCTTATTACTCCGCTGTTGACAACACCAATTATCCACCACAAATGAAAAACTATATCAAAAAGTTAATTTCAAACTGTGGCTCCCCAGAAGAGATATTTCAGTTAACACTCTTTTATCTCTACAACTGTAACTGTGCAAGTGAGACAGCCTAATCATCAAAAAAAGTCAATCATATTTAAAGTTAGTTTTCTTCTTATACTAACACTGAGCTTCGGCTCATGTGTTAGCCATCCTTATATACAACCAGATCAGGAAATAGTTTTATACCCAGAGGAATATTATATTCCAGAGAATGTTATTTGGGAAAACGTTTCAGAAAATCATGACATAGAATATTTTAAGTTCATAAATCCAGATTTTCCAATAATCTATCATGTGGTAAAAATCAATCTGGAGGATGAAAACCTTCAAATAGAAGCATTTCCTGGCTCATCTGATATCCCTTCCCTATTCAAAAGCCAGCGAACCTTAGCATTTGCTCAGAAAACTGATTGTGTAGTTGCAATAAACGCATCACCTTTTTGCGGCAAAAGCGGAAAATGGGATTTAGCTGCAAAACTTGGTTCATTACGTCAAATTGTTGGCATTCATATTGTTAATGGAGAACAGCTTTCTCCTCCAAACCCAAGATATGCGGCCCTCTCGTTCACCAGAAATGAAAATGGTTGGGAGGCTAAAGTAATAAAATCGCAAACGCAACAAGCTTTCGAAAACAGCGATTATGCCTTCGGCGGCTTTTATGTAATTCTCGAAAATGGCGAAGAACAGCCCTTTAAAGCAGCAAATCATGACTCAAGAAGTGCAGCCGGTATTTCATCTGATGGAAAATATCTTTTTGTCCTAACCGTAGAAGGCGAAAATCCACTGAAAAGCGAAGGACTTTCATTTCAGCAATGCGCAAAAGTCCTAAAAAAATTGGGCTGCTCCGACGCACTCGAATTTGATGGCGGCGGTTCAACCCAACTTTGTATAAATGAAAAATCAGTTTTATCTTATCCAAACCTGCGCTATCAGGCAAACAGTTTCGGATTCAGATAATTCCCGGATTCTTATTTATTTTTCTTTCTTTTTAGTTTACTCATAGCTTCCGAATCATTTTTGATGTTTTCTACTGCATTCAAAGCAAAAGCCAAGAACACAGAAAGGAAGAATGCTGCAAAAGTAATTATGATACAAAGTTTTCCTCGACTTGGACCAGATTTTCTGTCTGGAACTTCAGCATATTCAAGAATCTGGAATACAGGCTGTTCACTTGCCATTGTAACTTTCAGTGATTCATACTGTGCCTTTAGCTGAGCATAAATCTGTTCCTGAACATTAAGCTCCATTTTTAAAAGAGTTGAATCAAGCATGATGGATGGAGCAGCATTTGGATTATAAATATTTGCAACAGAACCTTCGAGAGTCTGAATCTGCTTTTGAAGGCTCAAAATATTATCATATGAATTCTGAATATTTTCTTTAAGATTTGCTTCTGAAAGCTTATTCTGGTCAATTCCAAGTTCAAGGAAACGATTTTCTAACAGGCTGACAACATAATTTACAACATCACGTGCAAATTCCGGATCAATATCTGTGAAACTTACAGTGAAAACACCTGTATCTTCATCATAATTAGATGACAGCTTTTTCTTAAGAGCTTCACGACTGGAAGCACGTGGATACTTTTCGATTTTATAACGTTCAATAAGATTAAATTTATCTACAACAGCATCCTGAATAGTATTGCTGCCTACAAGGTACCCAGCCAAAGCACTATTAGAAGAACCGCCGCTTACATTAACACCAGCAAGATTTGCAAGACTTCCAAGACCGCTTGAACTAATCATAGAAGAAAGGCCACTACTTGAATTAGACTCATTATTTATGAGCATCTGAGCTTTTGGTGTATATTCATTTGGTAAAAAAGATTTTTCAGGAGGAAGTTTAATTGATATAACCGAAACTGCAACGGCGACAATCATTGCTGCAATACAAATTCCAATTATCATCCATTTGCGGTGTAAAAGCACTGCCAGTAAATCTATAAGGCTGATTTCGTCATCTTCTTTTTTAACTGTAACTGAATTTTCGTCCATTGGAAAAACTCCATTTTACATATTTTATTTCAAAATTATACAATAAAATGAGGTTTAATTTAAGTGTTTAAATGAAAAATATTTTGGACATAAAAAATCCCGCCCAAAATTGAGCGGGATCTGTACACACTTGAGTGCGTTACAAGTCTCTCACAGAGCCCACGGAGCACACAGAGATTTTTATTTTCATAACAACTCTGTGTCCTCTGTTCCTCTGTGAGGAATTTTATGCCTTATTCAAGCGGCTCTCGAGGTCATGTCGCAGCCTTGCGGCTGCTTACCAAGTTTGCCTATCGGCAAACTTGCCACAACTAAGCCTTGTTAAGGCGTGCTTCCAAATCATCAAGAATTGCAGTCAATTCTTTTGGAAGGTGCTTACCGAACTTAGGATAGTGGTTTTCACGAATATCCTTAACTTCTTTCTTCCATCCTTCAACATCAACCTTGAGGATTTCTGGGAGAGTCTTCTTGTAGCAGTCAGCAAGACCATCAGTATTGATAGCGCCTTCTTTTGGCATATATCCGATTGGAGTATCAACACAGTTATCAACACCGTCACAGCGGTCGAAAATCCACTGGAGAACGCGGCTGTTGTCACCGTATCCTGGCCACATGAATCCACCTGGGAGATCCTTGTTGTTTTCGTCCTTGCGGAACCAGTTAACGTAGAAGATCTTAGGAAGCTTGTCCTGATCAGCCTTAGCACCAACATCGATCCAGTGCTGGAAGTAGTCACCCATGTTATATCCACAGAATGGGAGAATAGCAAATGGGTCACGGCGAATCTTACCAACCTGGCTTGCATCAATAGTAGAAGCAGCAGTGATTTCTGAACCTACGATAGATCCAAGGAATACACCGTGGTTCCA
>CAMNIU010000081.1 GCA_946540605.1 uncultured Treponema sp. | reverse complement strand
ATTGACCTTTTGAATATGAAGGAAATCCGCTGGCACGAAGAGGATGAGGGCGAAACTTTTGATGTAACTGATGTTGATGCTTCTCGTCTTGCCCAGGCTCAGGAATGGCGTGAAAAGCTTGTTGAAACTGTTGCCGGTAGCGATGATGCCCTGATGGAAATCTATCTTGAGGGCGGAGAAATCAGCGTGGATCAGCTTAAAAAAGCAATTCGTGCCGGAACTATTAACCGTGCTTTTGTTCCATTTGTAATGGGAAGTGCACGTCACAATCAGGGTGTTCAGCCTTTGATTGATGCTGTAATTGATTATCTTCCTTCACCAACTGATATTCCTGCTGCAAAGGGTATTCGTGTAAAGAAAGATGTTGAAGAAGAAGTTGATGTTCCATGCGACGTTTCTAAAATGCCTCTTGGTCTTGTATTTAAGATTCAGTATGACCGGGAGATGGGGCCTCTTTGCTATGTTCGTATGTACAGCGGAAAGATTCAGGCCGGTACACAAATCTTCAATATAAATAAGAAGAAACGTGAACGTGTAAACCGTATTTTGCGTATGCATGCAAATAAGAGTGAGCCTTGCGATTCAGTTAGCGCAGGTGATATTGCAGTATTTATTGGACTTAAGCTTGCGCAAACTGGTGATTCTATCGGAACAGAAGCCTTCCCTATTTTGCTGGAGCAGCCTAAGTTCCCTCAGCCGGTAATTTCTGTTGCCCTTGAGCCGGAAAGCATGAGCGAAAAGGATAAGATGAATGAAACTCTCGAAATCCTTAGCCGTGAAGATCCGACATTTACAAGTCATGAAGATGCAGAAACAGGTCAGCTGATTATCAGCGGAATGGGTGAACTCCACCTTGACGTTCTTGTTACCCGTATGCGCGATGATTTTGGCGTAAAGTGTAATGTTGGTGCTCCTCAGGTTACTTACCGCGAATCTGTCAGCGGTTCTGCAGAGGCTACTGAAGACTTTAGCCGTGTACTTGCAGGTAAAGAAAATACTGCTGGCCTTACAATCTCTGTTGAACAGCGTGAAACTGGCAGCGGAAACAGCTTTGAAATTACCTGCCGTACTGCAGAAATCCCAGATGAAATTATTGATGCCATCAAAAACGGCTTTATGTCATCATTTAATTCTGGAATCCGCTATGGCTACCCTTGTACAGACGTTGGTGTAAAAGTTACTTCTATTAAATATGATGAATTAACTTCTACAACCTTTGCTTTTGAAGCATGTGCAGCCCAGGTTTTTGATAAGGCTTGTACAGCCGCAAATCCTGTAATTCTTGAACCTGTTATGAATGTTGATATTTCATGTCCTAAGGAATTTGTTGGACCTGCTTCGAGCCAGCTTAGTCAGCGCGGCGGAAACATCATGGGTCAGGATTCAAAATCCACAGGCGAAATCATTCATGCTCAGGCTCCTATGGCTAACATGTTTGGATTTACAACAAATCTTCGCTCTGCTACTCAGGGACGCGCAAGCTTTAGCATGGAATTCAGCCACTTCCAGTTGAAAGTTGGTGGACTTGGATAATATCTTCTAGGGAGTTTGCCCTATTCGGAGATTATTCGTATCTTTCCCTAAAAGCATAAGGTTTTCGTTGCATTCTCCTAATATCGTTTTATAATTGACTTACAAATATAAAAAATATTAGGAGTATTTTTATGAAAAAATTAAGTGTTCTTATCGTCGCTATGATGATGTTGGTTGGATCTCTGTTCGCAGAGTCTAAGACTTACACAATTGACCTTGGAGATAGTAGTCTTAAGACAATTGAGATTGCTAAAAATCCATATGGAACAAACTATCAGTGTAAAGCACCTGCTGTATTCACTAAGTTCTTTAAGGGTGACATGCCAGCTCCTGGCGATAAGATTGAAGTTCACTACAATCTTAAGAGTGATAAAGACTTGTCTTCTCTTATTCTGGCAATTGTTGACAATTCAGAAAAAGCTAACTATTGGCTTCCTCTTGCAAATCAGTATGAACCAATTAATAATTTGACCGCTGGTACCTTTGTTGAAGGTGTGATCGTATTCAATGTTGAAACTGCACCTGTAAAAGATATTACAGTACAGTTTATGTATGATGAAACAATCAACAGCAAAATTACTTTGCAGAAAGCTGGTGTAAAAACTGGAAGAAAGTAATACACTTCATATTGGAAAAAAATCCTCGTTAATTATATAACTAGGAATTTTTAATCAAAAAAGCTAGATTTCAACATCTAGCTTTTTTATGAAAAAAAATAAAAATATTCTAGTATGCAAGTTATTTCTGCATTCTGGCGACAAAAAATAAATATTTAAGAATACAAAGGAAAAATATATGAAAAAGACTTTATCTTTACTTATCGTTGCTGTAGTAGCAATGACAGCACTTGTTGCAGCTCCAAAATCAAAGAAAAATGCATCAGCTGAACCAGCACAGCCTGTTTCTGTAAAATTCTCTGCAGAAACATTTGGTGATGATGCTCAGACTTTACAGGATCACGTTTATAATGAAGATGGTTCTGTAACTTATACAGCTGGTTTTAAATACGGTGGTGGCGGAACTTCATTCTTAATTAATGGGAAAAATGGTATTTCTGCAAAACAGTATAAAACTATTCATGTTGAATTTGATTGGGAAGTTTCAGAAGAAAACTGGTCTAATCCAAATGCTGTTCCAAAGTTTAAAATTATCGGTTTTGGTCCAGGTTCTTCTTTCTATCAGGGAGGAGATGCTATCAATCCAACATACTTTGATTCAACATCTCAGTCTGGCTCTACAGCTCTTGATATTGATATTTCAACTCAGTCAAAAAAGGTTACCAAAATTGGTGTTCTTGTTAATGCCTGGAGATGGAAGGAAGACAATGGCGGTTCAGAAGATGACCTTGTAAAAATTACAGTAAAAGAAATTACTTTCCTTCCGTAAGGTATTAAAAAGATAATCATCATATAATATCGAAGCCAGACTTAAGAATTGAGTCTGGCTTATTTTTTTTCTATACAAAAAACGTGTAAGAAAGTTATAAAACTTTTGTTATATTTTCCTCAAATTCCCCAAAATTCCCCCGTGAAACACATTTCGTGAAACACTCGCCTCCAATTTAAACGGAGGATTTTTTCAAATGAAAAAAATCGTAATGGGAATTGTAGCTGCAGCTTGTGCAGTTTCAATGTTCGCAGTTGACTTCAGTGCGACTGTAAAAATGGATACAACAATTGCCAATAAAGCAGGTGATGATGTTGAATTCCTTAAAGTAAACGAGAAAGATCAGAAAGATGGTGATGCATTGATTATTTCTGGTTCTTCAGATAAGGCTGGTGCACAGTTCCAGTTGTGGTATCGCTATGAAGGTACTGATGGTACAGAAGGTGGAAACCCAGTTTTGCCAACTGCAAAGTCAGCAATCCACGTTCGTAATGTAAACATTTGGTTCAAGCCTATCGATCAGGTTAAGATTACTGTAGGTAATGTTGCAATCGATTCTTACAAAGAGCAGATTTTCTGGTGGCACGGAGTTTATGGTGCAAAACCAGGTAGCTGGGGTGCATTCGGTGGTGAATACATCGGAACACAGGCTGGCGTAAAGGGTGAATTCAATGTAATCGATGGATTTACATTTGAAGCTGCTCTCTTCCAGGGAATCAATACAGCTATGTTCTCTACAGCTGATGGATATGCATACAAAGGATATGCTGTAAAAGGTAAGTATGCATTTGATGGTGGATCTGCTACTGTAGTATTCGCTGACAAAGGAAAAGATCAGGACAAGATCATCGCTCTCGGTGCTGACTATTCTGGAATTGATGGACTTTACTTCTTCGCTAACCTTAACTTGAGAATCAATGATGGTCTCCAGGGTCTTTCTGTAGACAACTACTTCAAGTACAATGCTGACGCTCTTACAATTCAGGGACACCTCCCATTCGTAATGTTCAAGGGTGCTGATGACAAGATGGTTCCAGGTATGTATGCAACACTTAAGTTCCTCTATGCTATGGACGGATTCACACCATACTTGCTCTGTACAACAGAACCTGATGGAGATGCTGGTTGGGTATTCGATGACAACTTCAAGTTCTTCATGACATTCCAGCCTGGTGTTACATTCAATGTTGGTTCAGCTTCATTCGATGCAGCATTCAGACTTGACTTCAACGATGCTAATGAAGGTAGCGCTAAAGTTAACTGGAAAGTACCTGTAGGAATTACATGTGGTCTCTAATCTAATTAGAGTTATTACATAACAAACAAGGCTCCTCAATTGAGGAGCCTTGTTTGTTTAACAGTAATCAATCTTAAGTAATTTATTTCTAAAAAAGTATAAAATTATTCCACAGTTGATGTTTGTACTTTTAATTCCAGAAGTTTTTCTATAGATATTCCAATACATTCTGAGATAGTCTTAATAGGAATATTCTTTTTAAGGAAATTTACTTAATCTTCCACAGCTCTTTGCTTCCTTGATGTAGCCTTCAGAAGATTTTGTCCAATTACCAAATCTACAGCATCGTTGACAACTGTATCTATGGACATTTTTCTATTAATAACACAACTCATCCAAATATATTCTGAATGTCTTACAATTTGAAAAGTTCATTCTGAAGTATTTTTTCTTCTTTCTTTGTCTGAAATACTTTATCCGTAATTATTTCATTATCTCTAATTATATAAAAATGCTTTCCGAAACCTAACATTTTATTGATATTATTTTTCGTGCCTTTACTAATGCCGTCCCAAATCATCAATCCAAAATCAGAATCTTCCGCCATACGTAAATCTTTTATTGTAAATTTTGCACGACCTTCCAATCCTAATGCAGGAATGTTTTCGGTTGTCCATTTTCCAATATTATTCCTGATTTTTTGTCCTGCGTAATAAACGATAACATTTTGGTAATGATTTTTATAAAGATATTCCTGAATGATTCTATCAGCACCATTTGCATCACCAATAAGTACAGTAAGCCCTTTAGCCATAATATTATTAATTTTTTGTATGGCAATTTGAGACAGGTACTTTATGCTAATAGAACCAGAAATAAATACTTTCATCAGTCATTAATCCTTGTGTGAGTAAGAGCGAAAGCATATAAATTTTTATATCCATTTTGCTGTAACAAATCTGCAACTACATTCATTGTACTGCCGCTGTCATATACATCATCAAAAATAATTATTTTTGAATCTTTTGCAATATCTGGACGTTCAGAATAACTGTAGCTGCTTTTCAATATATCTATTTTCTTGGCTTTTTCAACCTGTTTTATTTCCGTATGATTTTCAGCTTCAATCATATCTTTAATTATTTTTATATTAAATTCCCGTCCTATCGCATCTGCAATAACTTCAACTGGTTGAAACTTTCTGTTCTTATTTGTGGCAGGGACCATGAGTACAAAATCTTTATTAATAAATTCTAGAAATTTAACATCCGTTTTTAGAAGATAAATAATTTCTGGTAATACACTAATATTCTGTTTATATTTTAACTGATAAACTAGTTCCCCCATAGCGGAACGTTTGGTGTCGAATTGTGGATGCCCAAATTCATTTTCGCCAGTATAAATGCTATAAATAGTGTGGACTGAAAATGCATACCCTTCAATCCATTTGTCAGAATGCAATTGTACCATAACTACCTCTACAACATTATACATCATTTATTTGGAATTATTAATACCACATTTATAAAAATCTCAACTTTTCTTAATTATCGTATAAAAAGAAGTTCATTTATTCAGAGCTGTTAGTACAAGTTCAATGGGTGCTTTCATTTTTTTTGCAGCAACTTCGGGAGTAACATTGAAATCTTTTATAAGCATAACAGCATCTTCCACAGCTTTTTCTTGGAGACCAGCTTCATGTCCTTTAATAAATCCATCTTCCTGCCAGGTGCGGATACAGGCCTGTTCGTCGTATTCTTCTAATAACATACCTATAATCTCCTCTTTTTGTTCCTTGATGTAGCCTTGAAGAAGATTCTGACCAATTGCCCAGTCCACAGCTTCTCTGACTGCACTATCTATGGACATTTTTTCATCTTCTTTGTTGTGATTTATTCT
>CAMNIU010000080.1 GCA_946540605.1 uncultured Treponema sp. | reverse complement strand
TCATGTCTTCGATTTCTACCGTTGCCTGGTAGCTTCCGTCGGCTACCGCACGCCCGCCTTCGCTGTCCTTTGGATTTATCAGTACGCTCCAGCTTCCGCTGCCACGCTTTTCTGCGTTTTCTTCAAGCTCACCTTCGTACACCAGCTCTGCGCCTTCGGTTCTCGTATTCTTAAGCTTTACCGTAAGCCTCTTGATGCTTCCGTCGTCGCTCCAGCTGCCCCTGATGGCAAAACTGTCCCTGATGATGCTGTCTACCTCAGGGCTTTCTATGCTTACGCTCGGCGGATCCGTGTCGACTGACGATCCTAGTCCGATTTCGCATGATATTGAGATTATTACTGCTATTAATGTCAACAACAAACTTGCAAGTTTCTTCATTTGCTTCCTGTTCTCCACAGTTTTCTCTTTTTTCACTCTCAAATTTAGAAACTTTTTTAATTATTCCGGGAATCAAAACCCTTTTCCCTATCTTCTTTTATCGGCCTCCTTCATCCCCTTCTTTAATCTTTTATAACATTTTGTTTTTACTGCGGACATGGCCTTGCAATGACATTTCGAGGCTTTCCGGCTCCCGGTCCTGATTCATAGGGCAAAAATTGATGTTTTTTGAGGACAGGGGCGTTGCGGGGATGGCGCAGGTAATGAATCAGAAGAGAATATTTTACCGAATGTACCTGCGCCTGAAGTTTTGCCTTGCAAAACTTCTAGAACTTATTGTTTTTCGTTTATCCCCGCTAGAAGGGGTAGCCCGCAACGAAGTGCGGGCGAGGGGAAGGCTTTCCCCTCCAGCATTAAAATTTGCAAATCTTTTAATGACGTGTTAAAATAAACAATACTATAGTTAGAAAAGTTGTTTATCCACATATCCCATCAATCATCCATTCAAGAAAAGCAATTTTTCTACCGATATGAAAAAGTGGAGTACTCTCATTTTTTTTCTACATCAATCTCAGAGTGTTTATTTAGTTTATTTGGGCAAAAAAGTGTCTTACTAAAAGTTATAACGATTCAGGAGTCGTTTATGAAAAAATGTGGTTTATTAGCAATTCTGTTTGGAATGGCAGCAATGTCATTTGGCCTTTTTTCTTCCTGCGATATTGGAATTGGACTTGGAGCTGCGGTAGATACAGAGCCGCCAACTCTTGAAATAACCAATCCGCCAACCTCTGCAATTATCCGCGATACCTTTGTAATTACAGGTACCTGGAAAGATGACGGAAGCATTAAGGACGTCATAGTAGATTTAAGAAATACAAGCGACTCTTCAAGCGAAATCTATTCCTTCACCGGAAAACTGGAAGAAGACAACAAATGGAGCGCCACAATCGATCCATTTAATCCTAAAAAAATTCCGGATGGAAAATACGAAGCCACAATCACATTGACCGATAACGGAGGACACCACACAATAAGCACAAGAGCCTTTGTTATTGATAATACAGCTCCTGTAGTAATACTTTCACGCCCTGCATCAGATTCTTCAGAAACAGATGCAAACAAAATAGAATCTTACGGACAGTACCTTACCCTCGAAGGACAGGCATCAGATGATAACAACATCGAAAAAATCATAGTAGAATTCTATAATGTAGACGACCCTGACACAGTAATCGCAGAAAAAGTTATAGACAGCATTCCGCCAACAATTTCATTAGACGTTGCAAAGTTCCTGGATAACGACGTTTACACAGAAATTTACGGAAACGACAAAAGCACAGGAGAAAAATCCTATACCTGTACAATTACAGCCTACGATGGAGCAAAACGCTATCCTGCCGCAGGTAATGAAAAAGCTGATGATGAATACGGAAACGGCGAAGCCTCATTCATTCTCTGGGCCGACTGGGAAAAATTCCAGAATAACTATCAGAAAGCCACAGGCCTTACCTCAAAAATCAAAGTGCCAGATTTGTATGCATTAAAGACAGGAAAAACAATTGCCTCTGCAGAACGTTCCGCCGAGACAAATAATATAATAGAAGAATTCTTTAATAAAAAAGTTTCCCGCGCAAGCTTTAAGCTCAATCCGTTGAACAATCCGTCATACTCAATCTCTGGTCTGGACCTTGGAGTTGTAAGTGAAGTAGAAAACGAACGTTCCCTTACAATTCAGCTTGCAAAAGGTTTGGATGGACTTTCTCTCGATACAGACAATATGAAAGTTTACCTCATTCCTCTTGATACAGATGCAGAAGGCAAAGAAGTTCGCGGAAGCAAACTCTATCCTCAGCAGTCAGAATTCCAGCAGAAGGGTGATGGCCAGTTCCTCACAACAATTCAGAAAGACAACGTAAAAGATGCCGAAGGAAATGCTGCCAGCCTTGTTTACAGCAAAACATATGTAATTGGCGTAGAAGGTACCGACTCAGAAGGCAACGCAATTGTTCCTTCTTTTGATGGAAAAGAATTCCTTATCCGCTTTAAGGCAAAGAACGTAGCCCCAGGCCTTACAATAGAATCTCCATCCGGATCAAACACCTATATCAAAAAAGGCGAAAAGCTTTTGATTAAGGGTACAACCTCTGTTCCGGACGGATATCCTACAGTCAGCATAAGCTGCAAAGTAGGCGAAGAAACCACTGCAAAAACAGTTTACAATCACAAAGTTACAGAAGCCGACAAAGCCCGCACAGAAGGCGGCCTCATTTATTACAATTTCCAGTTCGAAGTTCCAATAACAGGCGCTCAGGACACTTTCTTCTTTAGTCAGGAAAAGAGCAACCAGTACGTTTTTGACATAACCTCCGATTTGGACAACATGCCAAACACCCGCACCAAAACCATAATTTACGACGTCGACGGCCCAACAATCAGCATAGACAGCATGCTGCCTACTGCGGAAAAGTATAAAGGTACAGAAAATGGTGCAAAAGAAGCCGGCCAGTACCTTAACGGAAATGTTACCATGAAGGTAGCTATTCTTGATGATTATGACACAGTAAATACCAGCGATAATAAGCCGTATTTTATTATTACAG
>CAMNIU010000079.1 GCA_946540605.1 uncultured Treponema sp. | reverse complement strand
TAGAAGTGTCCTCACGTTATTCTCAGTTAATCACTAGAATGAACCAGCAACTGCTACGGCACAAGCTACTGTACATCCTACCATAGGGTTATTACCCATTCCCATGAAGCCCATCATTTCTACGTGAGCTGGTACTGATGAAGAACCTGCGAACTGTGCATCTGAGTGCATACGTCCGAGAGTATCAGTAAAGCCGTAAGAAGCTGGACCTGCAGCCATGTTATCCGGGTGAAGAGTACGACCTGTACCACCACCAGAAGCTACAGAGAAGTATTTCTTACCAGCGAGGAGACGCTCCTTCTTGTAAGTACCTGCAACTGGGTGCTGGAAACGTGTTGGGTTTGTTGAGTTACCAGTGATAGAAACATCAACATCCTCGTGCCACATGATTGCAACACCTTCGCGTACATCGTCAGCACCGTAGCACTTTACGATAAGGCGGTCTGGGTTAGATCCGTATGGAACTTCCTTAACAACCTTAAGAGCCTTGTCTGTACCTTCGCCGTTGAAATAGTCGAATTCAGTCTGAACGTATGTAAAGCCGTTGATACGTGAAATAATCTGAGCAGCGTCTTTTCCAAGACCGTTCAAGATAACGCGGAGCTTGTTTTTGCGAACCTTGTTAGCGTTAGCAGCAATCTTAATAGCACCTTCAGCAGCAGCGAAAGATTCGTGTCCTGCGAGGAATGCAAAGCACTGTGTTTCTTCTGAAAGAAGACGAGCACCAAGGTTTCCGTGTCCAAGACCTACTTTACGGTCATCAGCTACAGAACCTGGAAGACAGAATGCCTGGAGTCCCTTACCGATGTTAGCGGCAGCTGTAGAACCAGTTTTGTCTCCTGTCTTTTCTGCTTCTTTGATTGCGATTGCAGATCCGAGTACGTATGCCCATTTAGCATCCTCGAAACAAATCTGCTGTGTAGACTGACAGATTTCGTATGGATCGAAACCACGAGCCTTACAAAGGTCGCGAGCCTCGTTCAAACCAGCCTCACCTTCTTTAAAACCATATTCTTTAAGAGCCTTATTCACCTGAGGAATGCGGCCTTCAAAATCTTCAAATAATGCCATAATTACATTTCCTCCTGTGACTATTCTTTACGTGGGTCGATAAGTTTTACCATACCCTGATCTGCAGTTACACGACCATAGTGTGTGCGGGCACCTGCAATAGCTTCTTCAGCTGGTTTTCCAGCCTTGAGAGCGTCCATCAATTTACCGAAGTTGATACAGTTGTAACCGATAATCTGATTGTCCTTATCGATTGCACAAGTCTCAACATAACCTTCTGTCATTTCGAGGTAGCGAGGACCTGTTTTGCGTGTAGCAAACATTGTACCTACCTGAGAGCGGAGGTTCTTTCCGAGGTCTTCAAGAGAAGCACCAACTTTAAGTCCGTCCTTAGAGTAAGCAGACTGTGAACGACCGTAAACAATCTGGAGGAAGAGTTCGCGCATAGCTGTGTTGATAGCATCGCAAACAAGGTCAGTGTTCAAAGCTTCAAGAACAGTTTTTCCAATAAGGATTTCTGAAGCCATAGCAGCTGAGTGAGTCATACCAGAACAACCGATAGTCTCAACGAGTGCTTCTTCAATAATTCCTTTTTTGATGTTCAAAGAAAGCTTACAAGCTCCCTGCTGTGGTGCACACCAACCGATACCGTGTGTGAATCCAGAAACATCTTCAATTTTCTTAACCTTTACCCATTCTCCTTCTTCAGGAATTGGGGCTGGTCCATGATATGCGCCTTTTGCCAAAGGACACATGTGTTCCACTTCTGCAGTGTATGTCATGTTTTGCTCCTGATTGAGCCCATAGGCGGGCCCTGATATATAGAAAACCGTTAGGAAAACTGCAAAAGCAATTTTCCGGTTATCCTTAAATAAATATATTATAGATTAAAATAACATTTTTTGTGGATTTTTACAATAAGATGTATAACACCGTACGCTACAGTTTAGTTGAAAAAAAATTAATGTCATTGTAAAATATATAGAATTAAATGAAGCCTCAAAAAGAAAATATCATTAAAAAAATTCTCAAATGGTTTGAACAGAAGTACAAGGCACCTGAAGAATGCAAACTTCAGATGGCTGAACGTAATTTGAGTACAATGATTCGCGTACAGCCTCTTTTAATTGCACTTGGTGTATATGGAGTTCTTTCTATCCTGATTAAATTTAAAGGCAACTATTTTCAGGCATTGCCTCGTTTTATCTATTTCAGTGAATATATAATTCTGGGAATTGTCTGTATATTATTATCAATCAAACTAAAAAAAATCAATTTTGCACGTTCAACTATAAAAATGATTCCAACTTATCTGCTTTTTGCTTATTTGATGGGATTTCCGCTTTTTATTCTGTATTATGAAAAAAGCACTTTCAATTCAATGATTGTTTTTGCCTGTATTGCCGTTAATTTCCCGGTATTTTTTGATATTTCACCGTTAATTTTTGGAAGTACAGTAACGATTATTTCTTTTGGTTTGTTATCAAGAATTTTTAACGAATACAATATGTTCATTGTGATGGATTCTGTCATATTCGTATTCATTCTTTATTTCCATTCATTAAAGAGATGGGGAAACGAAAAAGATAATTTTATACATCACAGAAGTGAACATGAATACAAAGAAAATGTTGAAAATGAAATTAAACTTGCACAGGTAGTTCAGCAGAGTTTTTTTAAGCATAACGAAACTATTTATGATGACTGGGCAATTTCGTACTATAACAAACCTATGGCAGGAGTTTCAGGAGACTTTCTTGACATTTATGGTAACGGTACAAAACTGGAAGGTATAGGACTTTTTGATGTTTCGGGGCATGGTATTGCATCAGGTCTGGTAACTATGCTTGTAAAGAACATCATTTTCCAGGAATTCTATAACGGAAAGACCGATAAACTTAAATCAATTATTGACCGAATTAATATCCGCTATATAAAAGAAAAAGGAAATATTGAAAACTATCTTACCGGAATTTTAACCAGACTTAGCGACGATTCAAATACTGTTGAATTTATTAATGCCGGTCATTCCATGCCGATTTTTTACAGTGCACAAGGTGATTCTGCAAATTATGTAGAAGATGATAACACTGCCTTTGGAGCAATTGGACTTCCAGACATTCCAACAAATTTTGTTTCTCATAAAGTAGAAATGAAACGCGGTGATGAACTGATTTTCTTTACCGATGGTGTAACAGAAGCAACAAATTCTGAAGGTGAAGATTTTGGAAAAGACAGATTACTTAAGTCTATATTTAGAAATGCAGACAGACCACTTACGACACAGGTAAACTGCATCGTAAGTGATATTCTTACCTTTATTGGCAACGCACCTCAAAAGGATGATATAACAATTATTATTCTAAAAAAGAAATAAACTAGAATTTATATGATGCTCCCAACTTTAGTAATGCTGTAGTTGGCATACATGTTTCTGCAAAGATTGTAAAATACTTATGATCATATTTTATTCCAAGTAAGGTTACATCAAAAATTGGAGATACGCCTTCTGCACCAGGCGCACATAAAATTCCACCACTTACAGCATGATAAAACTTAAAATGTTCAAAACCATACTGTCCGGTTACCTTTGCCTGAAAACTCAAAAGATTTATGCCCAATGCGCTTTCATAATTCATAAAAGCACCAACTCCAAGATGATCCCAGAAGTAATGATTGTATCCTAAAGCAAGAGAGAAAGCATGAGCATTTTCAGATTCATTATTTTTTTCTTCTGAAGTTGATGTAACAATTGCAGTGGCTATTGCAGAAAAAAGCCCGCTGAATATTCCTGCCAGGGAAGCTGAACCTGCAGAAAAGTATATTTCATTTGTTTTTAAATCTGAAGGAACTGTACTCACAATATCAACTTCATCAAAGTCATTTTCCTGTGCAAATGCTTTCCCAAAGAGGACTGTAAAAATCAATAACATAAATACAAATTTTTTCATAATGATACCTCCTGAAAGTAGTCTTAAGATTAAACACTTGATACAGATATTATGTTACTAAAAAAATGTAATTGTCAAATCATAACCACCCGTCAAACGGGTGGTTTGCTCTTAGCCTATAAGGCTAAGGGGCTCAAGCCGAGACTTAAGTCCCACGCTTTCACTTACGTTCAAGCCTATTGCAGCTTATCACCCGCAGGCCCTTAAAAGGCCTTTGGTACTACTTACTACCCTTAAAAGGGTCCTGGTATTCTTTTTCAGTAACCTTATCCATTGCTATATCATGGACTTCCTGTTCCTGTATGTACTTCTTTATGGTTGCTTCATTCAACCCCACTGTACTTCATAATATCCTTTTGCCCAAAAATGGCGGTTTCCAAACTTATATTTCAAGTTCGCATGTTTATCAAATATCATTAGGCTGCTCTTGCCTTTCAAATATCCCATAAACTGCGACACACTGTACTTTGGCGGTATACTAACAAGCAGGTGGATATGGTCGGGCATTAAATGTCCTTCTATTATTTCCACTCCCTTGTAATTACACAACTGCCTTATTATCTGTCCAATACTTTCTCTGTA
>CAMNIU010000078.1 GCA_946540605.1 uncultured Treponema sp. | reverse complement strand
TGCAAAAGATGATATGCAGATGAAGATTACTAACAAGGAACCACTTGGTGCTGAAACACACTTGTACCTCGTTTCTAACAAGGGACAGTCTATCATCGCTAAGACAAACGCTAATGCTGAATTCCGCCTTGGTGACTCAGTAAACGTTGTTCCTAACATGGAAAAAGCAAAGTTCTTCTCTCTCGACGAAGGCGAGTTGAATATTTGTGATTCTATCGAAAAGAAGTGGTAGCCTAAAATCGAAAATCCGTTAAAAACAGGGCTGCGACAGCGGGCCTGTTTAGGATTATCGAGAAAATGGCTCAAGCGGCGAGACTTGCGAGCCGCAAAGGCGGGTTTGACCCGTTGAAAAAAAATCACTAAGATAAAAAGCGTGGTACTTTCGGGTGCCGCGCTTTTTTTTTGGAGGAATTTTATATGAAAAAACTTCTTGTTTTATTTAATGTTTTTTTACTCGGTTCGTCTATTCTATTTGCGCAGGTTCTGAGTTCCACTGGAGTAAAAAATACTCTTTCAACTTCTTTTGGTTTGCCTTATGCAAATACAGATGTTTCTGACAGGGATGTTCGGTTTTTTGGTCTTCTGGAAACTCTTCAGATTCGTTATGATGTTGGAAAATTTACTGCTGAAGGTATGCTGAACTGGGGTGCTCTTGCAAACTGGAGTGCTGAAGATGGTGGCGATGCTTTTACTTTCGCACATACTGGAATTACACCTTTTTATTATACGAATAATCATACTGCCGGTGGCGGCTGGTGGACAAAGCCGACTATTGACGGTTATTACGTAAACTTTATTTTTCATCCGACAAAAAACATTGACCTTGGAATGGGGACACGCCTTAATTGGGTAATTGGACCTGCTCCTTCTTCTCTTGATGATTATTGGGGATATAAGGCTCATCTTGTTCAGGGCGGTCTAAAAGATGCTGCTCCAGGAAATGCTGATGTTGCCGGATATACTTATTACGCAAATTGTTATACTTCTTATTATCAGACAAATACAAAAGCGGCTTTGGCTGCACGTTTCCGATATGAAGATTTTATTGAAGCTGGTATTGCAATTCCGTCGGGTGTTACTACGTCTACGCCTTTGTTTAACGCGGCTGTTAGCATTCATCCGGTTGATTTTATCCGTATAGGAGTTGCTTTTGAAGGTGTTATGCGAAATAACGGAAATTTCTATACTGGTGTTTCATTTAATTTTAAGAACTTCCTGCTTGATACATATCTTGCCGTTAATTTCCGTAACCGTAATACCTTAATTTTGGGTGCTCATGACGGATGGGGAAATCAGTGGGGAACTGGTGCCGCAGCTACTTTCACAATTCCAAAGATTTCAATGACTATAAGACCGGAAGTAGGATTCTCTTTCTATAACGAAAGCAATTATTCAATGGCATGGTATACTGGTGCCAGAATGGATTTTGCTATTGGCAGTGATTTTGTACTCGGTGCCTGGTCTTCGCTAGCTTTTGGTGCATATGATAAACGCTGGTATGATGAAGATTCCGGTGTGTATCATTCTGATTATACTGGTGGTAGAATCTTTGATTTGCGTCCTGAGTTTACCTGGAATATTAATAAATCAAATGCGCTTACCTTGTATCTGGATTATCAGTCTCGTCTGAAATTTACTAAAGAAAAATATAATACTTGGGCATCTGGCCTTTACTGGACTTATAAACGGTAGTTAATTATGAATAAAAATTCCCTTGTGCTTTACAAAAATCAGCCTGCTGTGGTAATTGACCGCGACGGTGATAAATACTTAATTCGTTTCTGTACTCAACCTGCAACCCCTGGGGGTAAAAAAGCAGTGTATGGAGAACAGAAGGTTCGTGAAAAAGATGTTGTGCTTTTGCATGAGGGGCCTTGTACTTCTTTAGATTCAGTTTTGAATTATTCTAAAGATGGTATCAGCGATAAACTTCTTGAAGCCTATGAACTTCTTATGTCAGATGAATCAACGGCTAATGAAGCAGTCTCTTTTTCTGATTTAGCTGAATATTCGGTTGGAGCTTTTAATGCAGATGAAGCCTGGGCTTTGTTTTCTTCTGCTTGTAATGATGTTCATTTTCAACTTTCACAGGATGATTTGAAAAACGGATGTGTTTGTTTTACTCTCCGTTCAGCCGAAGAAATTGAAGCTCTAAATAAAAAACAGTATGAAAAAGAGCATGAAGCAGAAATTCGTGCCGCATTTATAGAACGTGTAAAGTCTCGTAAACTTAATCTCCCCGATGATGCAAAATTTATGGGAGAAGTTGAAGCTTTCGCCTTGTGTAAAACAGATAAGTCCCGGGTTCTTCAGGAAGCAAAGGTTCCACAGACAATTGAAGCGGCTCATAAACTTTTGATTGATACCGGAATCTGGGATTTTACAAAAAATCCTTATCCAACTCGTTTTGGATTCAGTTTTGATTCTGCAAAAGAACAGCTTGGTGCAATGCCTGATGAAGAGCGAATGACTGTGCCTGGCGTAGCTTATGCAATCGACAGCGAACATTCTGCAGACCCGGATGATGCAGTTGCTTTTGACGGTGAATATCTTTGGGTTCATATTGCAGATCCTGCTTCTTCTGTTGAACCTGATTCTAAAATTGATATCGCGGCACGGAACCGTGGAACAACTCTTTATATTCCGGAAGGCACTTCTCGTATGCTTTGCGAAAGCTGTCTCGAAGATTATGCTCTTGGACTTAAAGAAGACAGTCGTGCACTTTCTTTCCGGATTAAGGTTGATTCAGACAGCCAGATTGAAGAATGTGAAGTCTTTAAAACTTGTGTAACAGTAAAACGTCTTACGTATAAATATGCTGAAGAACATAAGGATTCGCCTGAACTTAAACCACTTTTTGAAATTGCCCGTAAAAATCGTGCTCGCCGCGAAAAAAATGGTGCAATAACAATTCAAATGCCGGAAGTAAATATTTCAGTAGATAAAGAGTCTAAAAAGGTTACGATTGAACCGGAAGCTCGTCTTGAATCTAATGAAATGATTGCAGAACTTATGATTATGGCAGGGGAGGGAGCTGCCCGTTTTGCCTTTAAAAATCAGATTCCATTTATGTATATAAGTCAGGAGGCACCAGAATTTCCTGCAAATCTTCCTGATGGCTGGGCCGGTCAGTTTGCGCGTATCAAATGTATGCGTAAGCGTTCTGTTGGAATTACACCGGCTCCTCATGCAGGACTTGGGGTGTCATTTTACAGTCAGGTTACATCACCACTTCGTCGTTATGGAGATCTGATTTCTCATGAGCAGCTTCGTGCTTTTATTGATGGTCGTCGACTTATTCAAAAGGATGATATGCTTGAGCGTGTTGCAGCAGGTGATGCTGCATCGGTTGCTGCTAAAAAGGCAAGTCGTCAGAGCGATACTCACTGGAAACTGGTTTATCTCTTGCAGAATCCTGATTCTGTGTTTGAAGCTTTTTGTATTGACCGCCGCGGAAATGATGCATTATTTTTGATTCCGTCTCTTGATATGCAGGCAACTTTGCATAATTGTGATGGTGTTAATCTAAATGACCGCGCAGAATTAAAGGTTTCCAGAGTTGATATCCCTGAACAAAAGGTAGAGTTTATTCGGGGATAAAATAGGCGAAAAAAAAATACAAAAAATTCAAAAAAAGTAAAAAAAAGTTAAAAAATAAAGGGATGAGCTATTGACACTTTTGAGAGAGAAGTATATATTCTTATTCACCGTCGCAACACTGAGTTGCGACACACGAACTA
>CAMNIU010000077.1 GCA_946540605.1 uncultured Treponema sp. | reverse complement strand
AGTCTACTTCTACGAGATCAGGAAGGTCACCAGAAGCGATAAGTACACCAATCTTCTGGTCTTTGTCGCCTACGAGGATATCCCAAGAGAATGTCACACCGAATTTCTCTTCAATCCATTTGTAAGCTTTGTTGTCAGCAGGTGGCTGTTCTCTCTGCTGAATTGTAAAAATAGAGATGTTCATAGCGTCTTTCTTTGCAGAAGTTCCGCCTTTGTTACATCCCACCAGGCTCAATGCCAGTACTGCAGCTGCAGCAACTAACATAATTTTTTTCATAAAAGTCCTCCATTTATAAACTTTTAGTAAAAACATGGTAAAACGTTTTTATAATATGATAAAACCGTTATTTTGCGAAAAAAACACTTAAAGTATCGTAATATTTATAAAAATGTCTCATTTTTCATTGAATTTTGAATTTTTTCATAGTAGAATACCCCTATGGATAAAGAAAGCAGGCTTGGTCGGCAACCGGTTGCCGTTCGTTTTTTTTCGCAGGATAATTACGCAGAAGAGCCTCAGAGGCTGATTGAAAATGAAATTTTATATGTCGAAAGTGGAAATGGAGTATTGTACTTTGGCAATTCTGTTTCGATGATTCAGGGCGGAGACTTTATTTTTATTAATTCTTTTGAAGAACGGTTTTTCCGGCAGGATACTGTAGGTGGTGTTTTCCGTTGTTACAGGATACTTTTTGATTCTGCTGCATTGGGAGGTCCGGAGGATTCCTGCAGAACCTTTTTTGAAGGAATCAGATTATGCAGGTTTTTGAGGATGCCTCAAGAACTTGTACAGAGATTCCGGAAACTGGATGGAATGGGAAAAGATGCTGACGGGTATGAAATGGTTTTACGTTCCATTCTGCTCGATGTTATTTCTTATGCCGTAGAAAGCGGTCAGTATGAACGCTATTCACAGTTGTCAAAAACAGAAGGAAGAAGTCTTTCTGCAATAGATAACGCCCTTCAATATATCCGGGAAAATTATAGTGAAAATCTTAGCTTAAAATCACTTCTGGCACTTACGAATTATAGTAAGAGTCACTTCATCCGCTTGTTTAAGGAAAGTACGGGTATGAATGTTTCTGAATATATTAATAAATACAGAATAGAAAAGGCCTGTCTTGATTTGATTTATACAAGTAATAATATTACTGAGATTGCAACGGCGAACGGCTTCAATAACATTCAGTACTTTTCGAGAAAATTCCGTGAATACATGAAGTGTACGCCGAAGCAATATCAGAAGAAGAGAAAGAAGTTGACGGAGAGATAGGAGACGGGGGATTTTCTACCCTAATGTAAATCCTTTGAACTGGTGGGTACCACCGCCGACAAACTTAAAGTAGAGTTCGCCGACTCCATCTGGAAGCTTGATGTCGGCTGAGAAGGTTTCCCAGATGTTGCTTCCGATTGGTGTGATTTCTGCAAGAACCGGACCGTCCCACTTTGTTCGTATCTCGTACTTTCCGTAAACATAGCCGCGGGTAGTAACCGAAATCTTTTTTACATCCTTAAAATCAAAATACTTAAAACCAAGGGTGTAGCCGTTCTGCATATTTGCAACATAGCCTTCTTCCTGGTCGCCGTCTTTTCCGTCCTGTGTAATACGAGGGTGGCGGATATCAACAATAAAGTTCTTTTCATCCGGATTAAAGATATTGCAGGCGATGTAGGCAGGGTAAAAGCCCTTTCCTTCGAGTGGGCCGCCGTTGAGACCGCAGGAAGTAATCTGAACTTGAGGAATTGAGCCGTCTGCAAGAACTGTCATTTTTTCAGCACAGCCCTGGCGGTTGAACCAGTTGCCGTTTGTGTGGCGGTGGTAGAAAATATAATACTGGCCGTTAATCAGCTCAAAGCCACCGTGGTTGTTTGCTCCAAAGCAGGTAGGCATATCGGCAGGTTTATAGGAATCAATACCAAGGTCTACATTGCTGACGATTACGCCGCGATAGGTAAAGCCCGAGGTCGGATTTTTACTTGTGGCATAGCAGAGCTCGTGCATAACCTGGGAAGAGAAAACAAAATAATAAGTATCTCCAATCTTTCTGATTGAAGGAGCTTCAAAGAAAGCGTGATCTTTATAGCCCTTCCAGTTTTCAATTGAATCCTGTGGGTAAGGGCAGTCAGTTGGAACTGGAGCTGTAACATCTGTGTAGCAATCGCCCGGAGCAATGATTACAGGCTCTTCTTCGATTGTCAGCATATCAGGACCAAGCACTGTAGCCATGGCTCCGATTCTGTCTTTCATATGATTTCCGCAGAATCCGGTATAAAGGTATGTGCGGTTTCCTTCTGTAAGAACTCCCGGGTCAAACTGTGGCATATCACCTTTTCGGTCTCCGAGTCTTGTTCCGTCTTTATAATGAACGTGGCCGTAGAACTTATATTTTCCGGCCGGTGTATCGCAGACAGCAACTGAAACAAAGCCAACTTTATCATAAACATAGTAAAGGTAATAGCGGCCGTCCGGGCCCTGTGTTACATCCGGGGCATAAAGGCACATATGTCCGTCTGCATTCATTTCTTCGGAAGTTTTTGGATAAATTACTCCCTCATAACGCCAGTCCGTTAAATCAGTTACCGGGGCAGAGTAACAAACGTAGTCTCCCTGGCAAAATACCCAGCCGTTAAAAAAATCGTGGGAGCCGTAAACATAAACGCGGTCGCCGAATACGTGTGGTTCTCCATCAGGAACATGTTCCCAGGATGGCATGTAGGGATTAAAGATTTGTTTTTTCATTATTTTCCTCCAAAGATTTTTGCAAAGTTATAAAAGCCAAGATTCCAGATTCCAAAGTCATGATTTCCGCGCTGTTCCTGCCAGCGGAAGTTTTTATCTTCTTCAAGAGCTGGGTAGAGACGTGGTAAAAGTTTTGCGGCTGCGGCATGCGAACCATAGGCAATAGAATCTTCTGTACCACAGATGTTGTAAAAATAATTTATCGGAAGTTCCGGCTGGCTCTTAATAGTTGTGGCAACTTTTGCTGCTTCATAAGATGTCGGGGCTGCAGAAAAGGCTCCAAAATAACTGAAGAGGTCCAGGCATTCACAGATACCAATGTTTATTGTCTGCATACCACCCATTGAAAGTCCGGCCATTGCACGGTGGTCGCGGTCTGCATAAGTGTTGTAGTGTGAATCCATATATGGAATGAGGTCGTTACGCAACTCCTCTCCAAATTTATAAAATGCCATATAAGTTTTGTTTGGGTCAGGATCAGAACCTGAACGTCCGTTTGGGGTAACAATGATAAAAGGTTCAATATCACCTTTTACAGTAAGGTTATCCATCATCTTTTTTACAAGAGACTGATCGTCCTTCATTCCCCATTCATTTTCATCTCCGCCAATTCCGTGCATAAGGTAGAGAACCTTGTATTTTTTTGATGAATCGGTTTTGTCGTAGCCTGCAGGAAGATATACGTTTGCTATTTTTTCATTTTCTGCTCCATCACCATAATAATTTTTTGATTTATATGTGATGTGTTCGATTGTACCGCCATTTTCTACGCGGACACGATATGCCTCTGGAATTCGGTCTAACTGTTCTTTTGTGATTGTCTGAGTTTCAAGTTTTATGGCCTTTGCAATTGGATTTGCTTCAAACGGTGATTCATTTTTTTTCTTACAGGAAATTAAAAGTATAGAAGTTGTGAGTATTGCCAGCAGAAGTGTACGTTTCATAGAAATTCCTTATCTTTTGGTTAAACGTTTTACATTTATTGGAATAAACTTTATAATGAAACTATGAAATGTTCAAGAGTTATTGTAGCTGCAATCATACTTGCGGCTATGGTGTTATTTAGTAGTTTTGGAGGAAAAAAGAAAATGGCTTCGGAAAAGGAAGAAGTAAAAAAAGTAGAAGTGTCAGCAACACCTGTAACAGATATGCAGAAGCTGATGGCTGAAAAAGCATTTAAGATGCCTGGGGAAAACAACCCGATTATGGCTCACAAATATGGTGCTGACCCTGCTGTTCTGGAATATAAGGATACTCTATATGTTTATTCTACAAATGATATGCAGCAGCTGGAATTTACAAAAGGTAAAATTGATAACGGATATAATAAGATTAATACCCTCAATGTGTTCTGTACAAAAGATATGGTGAACTGGACAGATTGTGGTGAGATTCCTGTAGCCGGAAAAAATAATGTGAAAGGAGCTGCCCGCTGGGCAAGCAATTCCTGGGCGCCTGCAGTTTGCTGGAAGAACATTAATGGAAAAGACAAGTTCTTTATTTATTTTGCAGACAGCGGAAACGGAATTGGTGTCCTTGAAGGAGATTCTCCTGTAGGTCCATTTATTGATCCGATTAAAGCTCCTTTGATTTCCCGCAGCACACCAACCTGTGCAAAAATCAACTGGCTTTTTGACCCTGCTGTAATTGTCGATTCTGATGGAAAAGGCTACCTCTATTTTGGTGGCGGACACAATCCGGAAACTTATGAGCATCCTATGAATGCCCGCTGTGTAGCTCTTGCTGATGATATGGTTCACATAGAAGGCGAGCCACAGGTAATTGATGCTCCATTCCTTTTTGAAGATTCTGGAATCAATAAGATTGGCGATACCTGGTATTACACTTATTGTACAAACTGGCAGGACAGAAAAGAGTCTAAAGACCCGAATAAAATGCCTGTTGCTGTAATAGGATATATGACCTCTAAAAATCCATTGGGACCTTTTGAATATAAGGGATACACTCTTGAAAATCCGGGAACCTATTTTGGTTCGTGGGGAAATAACCACCACTGGATTTTCAGTTTCCGGGGAAAGTGGTACATCGCTTACCACACACAAACTTTGGAAAAAATGGTTGGCTGTGAAAAGGGCGGTTACCGCAATGTGTTCATTAATGACTTTGCAGTAAATGCAGATGGAAGTCTTCCAATCCAGAAGGTAACAAAGAAAGGCGTTGAGCAGTTGAATCCGTTTGCACTTGGCGGAGTTGTTCCGGCTGCAACCTTTGCCGCTTCCCGCAATATAGCTGTAACAACAAAGCAGACCTTAGTTTCTGTAAAAGACGGTGCTTATGTTTGCATTAAGGGTGTTCAGTTTACAGGCAATGAGAAGAGCTTTGATGCAGATACAGTAGCTGCTGAAGGAAAAGCAATTAAACTTTTGATTGATGGTTTTGGTGGTAACGGTACTGAGATTTGTGAAGCTAAGTCTGATAAGACTGGCAGTGTAAATGGCACTGTAAATGGGGTGAGCGGTGTTCATGATTTGTACATTGTTTTGCCGGAAGGCGTGGAACTGATTAGCTGGTGTATTAAATAGAGTTTTATGCGGGGTGTCCCGCATAAAATTACGACATCTCAACAACGCGGAGCTGGCCTTCGAGGTCGCGGTGAATGTTAGACAGGAACCCGGCCTTGCGAGCCAGCTCCGCTGTTTTTTCTGCATTGTATTCTCCGGTTTCCATGAGGATTGTTCCGTAGGGGGCAAGATGTGCATCTGCCTGTGGAATCAGGTTACGGATAATTTCCAGACCGTCGTTTGTGGGGCTGCCACTTTGTGTGAGGGCGCGGTCGCCGGTAAGTGTTATATCTCCATCTAGTGCGAGGCGCGGTTCGCTGCGGCCGTCGAGTAAAAGTTCATCGACCAGTGTATGCGGAATATACGGCGGGTTAGAAAGAATCACGTCGAATTTGATAGCCTCGGAGATTGCGTCAAAGAGGTTGGTTCGCACAAAGGTGAAGCGGGATGCGGCCAGTGTGCCGTGGGGCGCGAGCAGGGCTTGTGCGTTGCGGCGGGCAATGTCTAAGGCGGGTTCGGAGATGTCGGCGAGTGTGAACTTGGGCAGCTGTTCCGGGGGAACCCTTTCGTCTTCGAGCAGGGTCTTAGCTACGGCGAGTGCTATGCAGCCGCTTCCGGTGCACATGTCGCATACGGTGAGAAGCGAGTCTGGGCGTGCGTCAATTTTTGCTAAGATGACGTCTACTGCGCGTTCTACTAAAATTTCTGTGTCGGGTTTTGGGATGAGCACGTCTGGCGAGACAATAAAGTCATAGCCGTAGAACTCCTTGTGACCTGTGATGTAGGCGATGGGGAGACCGGCAGCGCGGCGTGTAATTGCGTCGTTGAGCCAGGTTTCTTTATCAGCCGGGATTTCGTAGTCGCGTTTTAGCAGGAGCTCTGTTTTGGAAAAGCCGAGACAGTAGGATAATAAAACTTCCGCATCAAGCTTTGGACTTGGTGAAGTTTGGGAAAGTTTTTCTATTATTTTGGATTTTAATTCTTGAAGTGTCATAAGTTTTGTGTGGCGGTGATTGAGCCTATCGAAATTACCGCCACGCCTATGAACTGAGTTTTGTGGTGGTTTCGACAAGCTCAACCACCATAGTTTAAGCTCAACCCTCGAAAATATTAAAGTTCAGTAATATCCGACTTAAGCTGCTCTTCCTTTGCGTAAACGTTAAGAGCATCGAGCATATCGTCCATTTCGCCCATCATAAATGACGGAAGGTTGTGAGCCGAATAGTTGATGCGGTGGTCTGTTACGCGGTCCTGAGGGAAGTTGTAAGTACGGATTTTTTCTGAGCGGGCACCGGAACCAACCATGCTTGAACGGGCAGCGGCGCGCTCTTCCTGCTTCTTACTTTCTTCAAGGTCAAAGAGGCGGGCACGGAGTACGCGGAATGCCTTTTCCTTATTCTTAATCTGAGATTTTTCATCCTGCTGAATAACAACAAGACCGGTTGGAATATGAGTAAGACGAACGGCAGAGTCAGTCGTGTTTACACACTGTCCGCCAGGTCCACCGGCACGCATAACGTCAACGCGAACATCGCCCGGCTTAATTTCAATTTCTGTTTCTTCTGCTTCAGGAAGAACGGCAACAGTTGCAGTAGAAGTCTGCAGACGTCCCTGGCTTTCTGTTGCAGGAACTCGCTGAACGCGGTGAACACCAGATTCCCAGCGCAAAGTTCCGTAAACAAATTTTCCGCTGATAGAAGTTACGATTTTGTTGAAACCACCAACTTCAGTTTCCTGAGCTTCCATGGTTTCTGTTTTCCAGCCCTTACGTTCTGCAAGGTGAGTGTACATTTCCCAAAGGTCGCGTACAAAGAGGGAAGCCTCATCACCGCCGGCAGCCGAACGGATTTCAAGAATAATGTTCTTTTCATCAAGAGGATCAGGTGGAACAAGTTTAAGTTTAATATCTTCCTCAAGCTTAGGCTGTTTTTCTTCCAGTTCCTTAAGTTCTTCTCGGGCCATCTCGCGCATATCAGCGTCGTCTTCGTTAGTAATCATTTCTTTGGCATCCTGAATGCCCTGGAGAACTTTCTTGTACTCATCATAAAGCGCGCACAATTCAGTCAAATATCCGTGCTCGCGCATTGTGTCCTTGTACTTCTTAGGGTCCTTTACGAGGTTTGGATCCATAACAAGGTCGCTTACTTCCTTAAAG
>CAMNIU010000076.1 GCA_946540605.1 uncultured Treponema sp. | reverse complement strand
TTGTAAGTAGTATAATTCTTTCTCTTACATTCTGTGCACTGCAAAGCGATAATTTCTACAGCACCTTTCTTCTTGCTTCCCATATTTAACTCCTAAATATATTCGCCAAAAAAATAATTTTCAAAGCCCACGTGCAGAATCGGACTGCAGACCTCCACATTACCGATGTGGTGCTCTACCAACTGAGCTACGGGGGCAAATGCAGGATTCCACACTAACTCATAGAAAACATGCGTTCTACGAATATAAACTAAGAACTAATTTTAGTCAATAAAATTCTTCGAAAATTCAGAAAATTCATTAATTTTTTTCGTTAAACCTATTAAAATTATAGGATAGAATTTATCTTCCTTTTATGTTATCATCTCGTAACATTTAAGGCAATGGGGTACATATGAATATTGACATGCTGATTGATGGAATTCTTGATTCTTACGACCGATATGGACTTATAAATAGAAGTCATACAGAGGATTTTCCAAACAGGCAAAATGTAGTTTCTATTCTTTCGGATTTACAGGCTGTTGTATTTCCCGGATTTCGAGCAGCTGAAGATATAGACTCTGTTAACATAAGATATGTAATTGGACAGAAAGTAAATAATATAATTGCAAACCTTACCCGCGAAATTCAAAAAGCCCTGATTTATACAAAGGTTCAAAGCTGCAATCATGAAGATATAGGAAATATTGCAGAATCACATTGCTTCAAACTTGCAGAAAAAACTGCAATAGCTTTAATAGAAGAAATACCTGAAATCCGCCGTAAAATTCAGTTAGATACCACTGCTGCCATGAATGGAGACCCCGCAGCCCGCAGTAATGAAGAGGTTGTACTCTCCTACCCTGGTCTGGAAGCGATTCTTGTTTACCGTATTGCTCACTTTTTGTATAAAGCAGGCGTTCCAATTATTCCACGAATTATGACAGAACACGTACATGGAAAAACAGGTATTGATATTCATCCGGGTGCTGAAATCGGTGAATCTTTCTTTATTGATCATGGAACCGGTGTTGTTGTTGGAGAAACCTGTATTATTGGAAATAATGTAAAAATATATCAGGGTGTTACACTCGGTGCTTTAAGTGTAAAAAAGACCCTTCAAAATAAAAAACGCCATCCTACTATAGAAGATGACGTTACAATCTATGCAAATGCTACAATTCTCGGCGGTGAAACAGTTATTGGCCGCGGCTCCACAATCGGCGGTAACACCTGGGTTACAGAGAGTGTACCTGCAGGCTCGGTTATTACACAGGGATAAAAGATCCCCGGGTCAAGCCCGAGGATGACACTTTGTGGTTAAAAAAAAACAAGGTTCCCAGACAGTAACACTAAAAGGGAACCTTGCCGTCCAGCGTTGCTGGACATCGGAGAGAGTTTATCAGCTTATTTACAAGCTATAATTAATATAATACCATATATTTTAGATGTCAATATATTTTGAAAAAAAACACCAGAATTTTATGAAATTTTTCACCGCAAACAAGGATTAATAATGGCAAAAAAGAACGGATCTATCTCATACAGATGCAGCAACTGCGGATATACTCAACCACGATGGCTTGGAAGATGCCCGGAATGTGGAGAATGGAACTCATTAGAAGAAATTATTATTGATAAAAACAATGTTACACCCGCAGGACGCGGAAACGAAGCAGTCGAAAAACAGAAACCGGTAGGTCTCGCCACAATAACGGCACAGAAAAATACCCGGCTTTCTACCGGAATCGGTGAGTTTGACCGGGTTCTTGGTGGTGGAGCAACAAAACGTTCGGCAATTTTACTTGGTGGAGAACCTGGAATCGGAAAATCTACCTTACTTTTACAGACGGCAGCAAGTGTTGCAGGAACAGGAGCTTCTGTTTTGTATATAAGCGGAGAAGAATCAGCTGCTCAGATAAAAGAACGAGCTGACAGATTAGGCCTGAATTGCAGCGGGATCAACATTCTGTGTACTTCCCGCCTTGAAGATTCCTTAGACGCACTTGATTCTTTAAATCCAGTCTTTGTAATAATTGATTCTATTCAGACTATATACAGCGCAGAAGCCGGAATAATCCCTGGAACTGTAAATCAACTGAAATATTGCGCAAATGAGTTTATTGCATGGGTAAAAGAACGCGATTGCGTATTGATTATGACAGCCCATGTAACAAAAGAAGGTACAATAGCAGGTCCAAAATCCCTTGAACATATGGTTGATACTGTAATTTCTTTTGAACGCAATTCAGATGATATCAGATTCCTGCATGCACAGAAAAATCGCTTTGGTTCAGTTGATGAAATCGGTATTTTCAGCATGTCTGAAAAAGGCCTTGAACCTGTTATAAATCCTGCATCTTTATTTTTAACTAAAAGAAAGGAAAATCAGCCGGCTGGTGTTGCCTGTACGCCGGTTTTTGAAGGCAGCCGCGTATTTTTAGTAGAGATTCAGGCTCTCACAGTACCAGCAAAAGCTAGCGTTTCCCGAATTTACAGCGAAAAGATTGATTCCGGCAGAGTTGCACGTGTTGCAGCCGTAATTGAAAAAAGATGCGGGCTTTGTTTTTCTGATCAGGATATATATGTAAACGTTGCAGGTGGCATAAAACTCAGCGAAAGCTCAATAGATGCAGCCCTCGCTGCAGCACTTTACTCAGCAAGAACTGATATTGCAGTAAAAAATGGAACCGCAGTATTCGGAGAACTAAGTCTTGCAGGCGAGATCCGCCCGGTTACAAAGACTAAACAGCGTATAAAAGCAGCTGAAGGTCTAGGATTTACACAAATTTTATCTCCATCAGATGAAGGAAGCAATGGAATTTCGGACATAAAAACACTCATAAAAACAATTTTCCGCTAAAACCGAGTATTTTTGATTTATTCTGCGTCATTATAACACTTATTAATGAGTAATTATGACACAGTTATATAAAATCTCGTTAAATAAAATCATCAGACCGCGAGCGAAAACGGCTGCAAAACACCCTATGAACATCTTTGCAGTCTTGCATAAAGAAAAATATCTCTTTTTTGTCCACAAAAAAGAGATATTTTTATCCCAAAAATGTGAATCGAGTGCTTTTGCAGACGTTGCAGCGGAAGGACTGATGATTTTTATTTTAAACAATATTCTGACATAACTTGGCACAATAATTGCTATATAATAAGTGTAAGCTGTTAGCTTACGAAAAAAAACTAAATCAAATACAAAGAGGTATAGATATGAACGAACTTTCATTTATTGATTCACTTTTTAATGACAT
>CAMNIU010000075.1 GCA_946540605.1 uncultured Treponema sp. | reverse complement strand
TTTGTAACCAACTTTATCAAGTTTGTCACAGATTGGCAGCATATCTGCTGTTGTCATACGTGTTGCGTGAAGACTCTGATGAGCATCACGGATTGCAAGTTCAGTAATTCCTACTTTAGCCATTTTCTTTTCCCTTTATCTTTAATATAGAAGATTATTTACGAATTTAACGCCTTATCGTGAACCGCAGCAGCGATTGCAGCAATAACAGCACCATCATTTCCGGCAGCCGTAGCAGCAGGAGCAGAAGCCACAGGTGTTTTAGCAGGTTCTTCCTTATCAAGCTTAAGTGCATGAATTATAGATTTCATAATTGTCATGCAGATAATCAAAATAATGATGAAACTGAATACAACACACATACCAAGCAGAGTCAGAAGACCGCTCTGACCAAGCATTCCAGTAATTGTCATATATGTATCCTCGAAACAAGACTGTTCAGAATGATATCGCATTCTTCAGTCTCAAGTATTCAAAAAAAATCGAAACATTCGCCCGATTTTAATACGTGAGATTATAATGAAACAAGACTAAAAGTTCAATTCACAGAAAACGATTTCTATGGTAGAATTAGGAAAAAGTTTTTTACGGAGTATAATAAAAATGACAATTATAAACTGGATACTTATCAGCATTCTGGCAATTGATTTTATTCTGCTGATTGTTTCTCATATATTAAAAAAAGTTATACTGCAAAAGATTTCTGAATGTCTGATTATTCCTATTTTTGGTACATTTATTGTTTTATTATTACAGAACTACCTTCCAGATTCTCTGCATTTAATAAAAGTAACAATTGCTGCACTTTCACTGGCTACAATTTCAACTATTTTTCTGTCATTCGAAAAATTTAAGATTTTACGTATATTTGGTCGAATTCTTATTCTTGCAAATGTTTTTTGCTGGATAACTTTATACAAATCTATATTTTTTATTCACAGCGTTGCCTTATGGCTAATAATCCTTATGTCTTGTATTTATCTGGCAGGAACTATTGCAGCAATCATTCTTTCAGGAAAGCAGGAGCTTCGTTTTTACATTCTTTTTGCCCTAAGCTTTGCACTTTCTGCTTACCTGCATTTCTGCAGTCTGATTTTTCTCTGCTACGAAAAAACAGGCAACGCCATAATGCTTTTTGCAGGAACAACGATATTTGCAGCACTTACGGCATTTCACTTTATTAATCAGGCTAAATTAAAAATTAAGCACGCTGGAATAATCCGATACAGCCTCCTGGTTGTATCGCAAGTACTCATAGCGTGCTCAAATATACTAATGATCAGATAAAGCCAGACTAATAAATATCATCCCAGCCGTAGAGGCCGCCGCGCTTTATCTTACCATTCTTAAGGGCTGCATCAAGTTTAACAAGAGATTCAACAGCACCAACTGCAAAACCTTCGCGGCTTCTTGCAGTATGCGTAAGTTCAATAGTATCTGCAGTTCCATCGAAGAAAACCTTGTGAGTTCCAGGCACATTTCCGCAACGAGTTGAACTTACATGGAGCTGATTTGCAGCAGGTCTTTCATGGAAAGCATCTGTTACAATTTCAGTTTTATCTTTATAGCCCATCTGAACACGGCGGGCAATTTCCAAAGCTGTTCCACTAGGACTATCTGCCTTCTGATTATGATGCATTTCCCAGGTTGCAACATCATAATCTTTATATTCAGCCATAATTTTTGCAGCTTCTTCTACAATTTTATAGAACATATTTACGCCAATCGAGAAGTTTCCGGCAGTCATCACAGTACCACCAACCTCTTTTGCATAAGCATCAATTTCAGCATGTTTATCATTCCAGCCTGTAGTTCCAACAACAAGAGGAAGACCAAGTGGAAGAAGGGCCCTTACATTTGCAATAACAGCTGTCGGATGAGTAAATTCAATAATTCCCTCTGCCCCGCTTGATTTTACAGCGCGTACGATAGAATCAGTATCTCCAGCAGCAATCTTTACTTTAGCATCCTCTGCCATAACATCTATAGTAGTAACAACTTCATGACCGGCACGCTTAGCAGCCTGCTCCAGCATGTGTCCCATTTTTCCATATCCAACTAAAGCAATCTTCATATAAAACCTCCATCATAAAGGAGGGGGAAGTCTCCCCCTGCGCCCGCACTTCGTTGCGTGCTACCCTCTCTCCTAGGGCTGCCGCCCTAAAACCCGCTATTAGCTAAAATATGCGTTATGAAGTATCTGAACAGTGCGCTCAGCTTCATCATCATCAACAATCATGCTGATATTAACTTTACTTGCACCCTGAGAAATCATCTGAACGTTAATTCCTTCATCAGCAAGTGCATCAAAGCCGCTTGCGAGAATAGCCGAAGAGTGAGCAGCATCACAAATGATTGTAACAATTGCCTTATCCTTACGAACAGAAACCTGACTAGCCTGCTCAAGGTCTGCAATAAGACCAGTAAGGTCAGCCTTAGTATTTACAGTAAGAGAAACAGAAACTTCAGAAGTAGCAATTACATCAATACTGATATTCCATTTAAGGAAGTTATTGAAGATGTGAGCCAGGAACCCTGCAGCACCAAGCATACGGGAAGAAACAATATCAATCAAAGTAATATGCTTAACAGTTGTAATTGCACAAACAGGAGGAACCTTACCAGAGTGTTTTTCTACGATGATAGACCCCGGGCTAGTAATATTATAAGAGTTTTTTACACGAACCGGAGTTCCAGTTTTACGAACCGGCAGCATTGAACGTGGGTGCAAAACCTGAGCACCGAACATAGCAAGCTCCTGAGCTTCTTCATAAGTAACCTCTGGAACAGGCTTAGCCTCTTTTACTACGCGAGGGTCAGTTGTAAGAATACCGTCAACATCCTTCCAGGTCTGAACTTCTTCGGCACGCATAGCAGCACCAATCATAGTTGCAGTAAGGTCAGAACCACCGCGACCAAGAGTTGTAATATTTCCTTTTTTATCTTTTGCAATAAAACCGGTTACAATAGGAATGTGATTGTCAGAACCGTTCTTGTAGCCGCCCAAGTGAGCAGGAATATTTTCCCAAACCTCGTCCAAAAGCTCTGCAGACATAAAGTTCGAATCAGAAACAATTCCAATATCCCAGGCATCATAAAACTTAGCAGGAATTCCCTGAGACTCCAGATATGCAGCCATCATACGAACAGACATTCTCTCACCAAAGCTTACGAGATAATCGCGTGAACGTTTACTGATTTCTTTAAGCATTGAAATACCGGTAAGCAGCTGTTTTAATTCAGTCAAAAGAGCCTGAATTGTCTCAATATTAATTCCAAGCTCAGCAGCTGTATCCTCGTGGAGTTTAGCAACTCCCGCAACATCAACTTCTCCGAGCACTGCTTTGTCTGCTGCTTCAAGAAGGTGATCTGTAGTGTCTCCCATGGCAGAAAGAACTACAGCAGGTCTTTTTTCCTGATATGCCTTTATAATAGAAGCAACATGTTTGATTCTCTCTGCATTAGCAACAGAAGAACCACCGAATTTCATTACTATCATAAAAATGTCCTTTATGTATTTCGATATAAAATTGATTATAGTGATTTACAGCATTGGTGGGAAGAACTTTTTTTTTGGGGGGAAGGGCGGAGCCCCGCCCTACGCTCGCACTTTGTTGCTCGCTACCCCACCCAACGGGAGCTGCCGCCCCCGTAACGCCCCTGCATAAAAAAAAAGGCCTTCCCCAAAGGAAAGACCTTTTACAGATAATCATAAAACTAAGTTTTACTAAAAGAGCTTAAACTCCATACCAAGTCCACCATAAAGTGTTCTGCGGGCAAACTCATAAGTTGGATATTCTGCACCAGGAAGTTCATAGCCGTTTACTTCAATTGGAACATCTTTCTTATTAAAGTCACAGATAAAGCGGCCAGAAAGAACAATACCAAGGTGTTTTGTAAAATAGAATTTAGCATCAGCACCAGCAATAATACCTACTGTAAAATCCTGTTTCTTTGCATCTTTGATATCGCCCAAAGAAGCCAAAGGAATTTCAAAGTTAGGACCAGCACCAAAACCAATTGTAAATCTCCACAAATCAAGGTTGAGCCAAACCATTGGAGAAAGGTCAAGAAGATGCATGCTATACTTAACAGTATCTGCACCATCTTTTACAAATGTCATAGAACTATTAACATAGTTTGCTTCTGTCTGGATACCAAGCCCTCCAAACAATGCAAAGTTAGCATAAGCTCCAAATCCAAAATCAAAAGTTTTGTCTTCTTTAGCAGCCTTGTAATTATCTGCAAAAGAACCGCTGTCAAGGTTTCTACCAAGAATACCACGAACTCCCACTTCAAAATCGAGTGCAAAAGTTGCACTAAGCAATAAAACAGCTGTAACAGCCATAGCAATAATTTTCTTCATACAAATAAATCTCCTATATGAATAGTATTATCTAGTTAAACAAAACAGTAGCGTTTTTTTGCTACTATTTCTAGTGCTTTTAGAAAATTATTTACAATGCAATCAAGAGCCGGTTCCGTCGTATTTTCGAGCTCCTAAGAGCCAGAATCTATAACTCAGGTAGAAAAACAGAAGTCCAATCAGTGGTGAAAGCCAAGACAACAGAGGTATCTCACTCGGACGCAATACAACAAGTGACGGATAATAGGCAATAAAAGCAATTGGAATTACAAAAGTGAATACAATTCTGAAAACCGAATTAAAGATACTGGCAGGGTATTTTGCAAAATCCTTAAAGCGGAACATTATTACCATAATATATCCTGAATTCTGAATCCAAAAACAGGTAGCAGCAGCAAAATTCATAATTGCAATCATAAAAAGAGAAGCTGCAAAAAGGAACAAAACGGTTTGAACAATTATGACCGGGGTTACTGGAATTGCAAGATGTCTCCAGGCGTAAACGAGAGTTCCAATTCCAAAAGTCAGCTGTCCCAGCCCCTTCACATCAAAAACTTCAGATATATAATAGAAGAAGATGTTTATCGGACGAAAGCAGTACTTAATAAAATCTCCGTTTTTCACTGCATAACGAAGATTCCAGTTGTTATCGAAAAAGCACTGAACCGGTGTCAGGGCCACAAGCGAAAAGCCATACAAAAAAAGCATTTCATACATTGTCCATCCATTGATAGACGGAAAGTTTTGAAAGAGAATGTAAAAGGTCACAAAACCAACCAGATTCGAAACAATCATTCCGATATTTGAAATTATAAAGTCGGCACGGTAACTCATTTTGCTCTTTAAATCCTGAATCAAAATCTTTCTGTATATCTCAAGATAAAATTTTAAGCCTCGTCGTTTTGCAACAGTCTTCATAACAGTACCTGCTCCTGCCACAGAAATCATTTTTTCCTTCATACCTAACCTCCGTTTACAGTAATTTTCTTTAGAGATACACTCCAGAAAGCGGCACCAATCGCGGACAGTGCAATACACCAGCTAAACTGAAGAATCAGAGAAAAGACCAGCCCTTCTCCCAGAGTGTAGCCCGTTTTTTGAAGAAGCACGTTCAACGGCGTATCATAAATACAGCGGAAAGGAAGATACTGTACAAGTCTACGCAATGTCTCCGGGAAAAAAGCCAGTGGAATCGAAGCACCAGAAAGCAGAAGAACGATACATTCCTTAACCATATTCAACCCCCAGGTTGATTCCGTATATAAACAGATTGTTGCAACAATCATATCTATACTGAAATTGATGACCAGCGCCATAATCACCGAGAGCACAAAGAAAAACAGATTTGGACCAAGTGCTATACTACCTTTCGTTAGTATATTGATGACGATAAAGGTTGGCAAAAAGGTCAGAAAGAAGGACATAATGTTTTCTCCGATATAAGACCAGAAACTGTACCCGCGAAAACTCATAGGCTTTAGAAGTTTAAGCACAATTGCTCCCGACTGGATTTCCCGACTCATATCCCAGACAAGAAAGACCTCTAAAAAATTAAAGAGGGCTGTTGCAAGAACCAGATAAACCAGAGTATCATTTAACGTCATTCCGTTTACTACATTACTTCCAGAACTGGCATAAATTGCCTTCCAGAGAAAATAAATCAGAACTAGATAAATCAGGTTTCCAAAAAGTGTTACAAAAGTTCCAAGTCTGTAGTGAAGTTTTTCCATCATACCCAGACGGGTAAGAGCCAGATATTTTCTAAAATTCATAAAACGTCTCCATTCTTTAGTCATGCTGAACTTGTTTCAGCATCTTTTTTGATAGATTCCGAACCTTCGCAGCATAGCTGCTCGGAGACTCGCTAAAAACAGTCCACTGGACTGTTTTTGCCCTGCTACGCAGTGCCGCTC
>CAMNIU010000074.1 GCA_946540605.1 uncultured Treponema sp. | reverse complement strand
GAAATTGCAGAACACAACGAAATTAAATATGGTGACAGAATTATCTGCCGCGTAATTGACTGGGCCAATAATGTTGTGGAAATGAGCGTTTTGCAGGAGCGGTCTTCAGAGCTTATTGTTTCTCCTGTTTCTATGATGCGTGAACAATGGTATTCAGATTTTGAAGAAGGTCTTTTGCGAAGTTTTGATAAAAACGGCCCTGGCGAATCAATTGAAGATCAGCTTTCTCTTTTGTATCTTGAAAATCAGGAAGAGCTTTGTACAAAATTCTGCGGTTCTGCTGAAGAATTTTTGAAGCATACCACAAAAATCGGTTTTTCTTCTTATGGTGTAGAAACCAGAATCTGGCGTACAGGGGAAGATGTTCCTTATGTCGGAAAGTGGAATCAGTCAATTCCTGATGAAATGATGCTTTCTGAGCTGACAACCACCTTTACGCCGCCTGTCCTGGACGCTTATCTTGAAGATTTTATCTATCAGAATCAGACAAGTAAGAAAAAGCTGACTCTTGAAAAGCTTGCAGACATAATGTTTCCTCAGGGGCTGCATCTTACTGCTGATGAGAGACGTCATATCTTGTTGAATATAGAAAAACGACATGATATAATCAAAGAAAGTTATAATTCGTTTTCCGATTATGGAGTCGCACCGACCAGAAAACGAATTCTTGAGCTTTTTACACACATAAATGAGCTTGTCTGTGATATTGCCGGTTCAAATGTTTCGGTGGCAGATTTTCCTCAGCAGGAACTTGTAATTTTATCACAGCTTTTCAGTCATGTTGCTCGTTTACTGGAAGATGTCGAAAATCTTGTCTTGCGTGAACAGTTCCCGGTTGATGATGTTTCTCTTTCACTTGATGGAATGGAAGAAACTTTTGAAGATATTGTTTATACGCTGAAATCTACACTGGAAAAAAATAAGTATAAGGGCTTTGGACTGGTTGAATAGTTCATGCCCGCTCACAACGGAGATAGAAAAAGTATGGATACCAAAATTGATTTGACAAAACTGATTCATAAGGGCGGAGTATTTGAAATTGAGGCGAAAGATTCAAAGGATGCCTTCAGAAAAATTGCTGATACAATCTGTCTTCCAAATAATATTCAGCCGGATTTAGTTTACAAGTCTTTGTGTGAGAGGGAAGCTGTTCTTACAACTGCCGTTGGAAATGGTATTGCGCTTCCTCATGCACGTTCCCCGATTTTTGCAGATGAAAATGAACAGAGAGTCTGCGTTGTTTATCTTAAAAATCCTATTGATATGAAGGCTCCTGATAGTGCTCCTGTAAATGTTATGTTCGTACTTTTGAGTCATAATAATCAGACGCATCTGTCAATTTTGACTTCACTTGCAGTCCTTTTTAATAATCCAAAGTTTAAAAAGGCACTTGAAATCAGGGCTGGTGAAGAAAAACTTGCGGCTATCATAAGAGATCTGGCCTAGGCTGGAAATTAAATTGTAATCTAATAGAGGTGAAATTATGGATAAAAAAACTATTGAAGCTGTGGCAACATCAATCCGCAGCCTGTCTATGGACGCAATTCAGAAGGCTAATTCTGGACATCCGGGACTTCCACTTGGAGCTGCTGAACTTGCAGCTGTATTGTATGGCGAAGTTTTGAAGCACAACCCTGCTGATTCAAAATGGGCTGACCGCGACCGCTTTGTATTGTCAGCTGGTCATGGTTCTATGCTTCTTTACAGCATTCTTCATCTTGCCGGCTACAAAGTAAGCATGGATGATATCAAGAACTTCCGTCAGGTTGGTTCTAAATGTCCTGGACACCCTGAGTATGGTGAAACAGACGGTGTTGAGTGTACTGGTGGTCCTCTTGGACAGGGTGTTTCTATGGCTGTTGGTATGGCAGTTGCAGAAAGCATGCTGGCTGCTAAGTTCAACACAGCAAAGCACACAATCGTTGACCACTACACATACTCGCTGGTAGGTGAAGGCTGTCTGCAGGAAGGTGTTGCATCTGAAGCATCTTCACTTGCCGGAAACCTTAAGCTTGGAAAACTTATCGTATTCTACGATCAGAATAAAATTTCTATTGACGGTAATACAGACATTACTTTCACTGATGATATTGCAAAACGCTACGAAGCTTACGGCTGGCAGGTTTTGAAAGGTGATATGTATGATGTAGAAGGCATTGCAAAGCTTGTTGCAGAAGCTAAAAAATGTTCAGACAAGCCTTCTTTGATTATGCTTAAGTCTGTAATCGGAAAGAGTGCTCCAAAACAGGGAACTGCAGATGTTCACGGAGCACCTCTTGGAGCTGAAGGAATTATTGAAGCAAAGAAAACTCTTGGTCTTCCAACAGACAAAGACTTCTATGTTCTTCCTGAAGCTTACAAATATTTTGAAGATAAAAAAGCAGCATTTGCTAAGGCTGAAGCTGACTGGAATGCTGAATTTGATGCATGGGCAAAAGAAAATCCTGAGCTCAAAAAACTCTGGGATGCTTACCATTCAGACAGCGTAACAGATGCATCTGTAAAAGATGTTGAATA
>CAMNIU010000073.1 GCA_946540605.1 uncultured Treponema sp. | reverse complement strand
CCAATCATTCCCACAATCGGAATCAGGGCCAGCTGCCAGTTTATGCGGACCATAAAAATAATTGTGGTCACAGTGCGGATAAAAACTTCGGCCATGAGAATTCCCATAAAGGCGGCAATATCCCAGATGCGGTCAACGTCGTCCTTTACGCGGCTCATAAGCTCACCACTGTTTATGCCGTCAAAAAAGTTTGCAGAAAGGCTCTGAATCTTCTGAAAAAGATTAATGCGGACCTCACTTGCAATTTTACTTCCGGCATAGTCGCAGGCATATTCCTTTGTGTACTGGAAGATGCAGCGGCCCACTCCTATTCCAAGAATGCCAAGCAGAAGGAAGTTCAAGGCCTCCATCTTCTTTGCAATCAAAACATCATCAATAATATGCTGAACAATCAGAGGTGCAGCCTGATCCAGCATTGTGCCTGCCGTCATGGCAATAAGGGCAATCAAATACAAAAAACTGTAGCGTTTAAAATAACGAAATAAATTCAGTTTGTTCATAATACAAGTTACATTAATAAGCAGGAACGATTCGGTAACGAGCCGAAAACAATAATACACACGCCGAGGTATCGTGCGGTCGATTTGTGAGGATTAAAATTTTAAGTGGGAACTAATTCTCTTTTGTGCGAGGGAGAATCATTCCGCACTTAAAATCAAAATACACTACACTGTTATCCATGGGAGTGACCTCCATAAAAAGAATTTCAAAAGCGCGCGAGGATGTTTGCGCTAGTTGATATTTTCAATCTAGTGATAAGAAAAAAAATTGTCAAGGGGAAAAAAGAGAATTGTAAGATCGATAAGTTTCTTTTGATGATTTTTCCGATAAAAACAAGTTCTTGCCTCATTTTGTCGGAATGTTTTTATGAAAAAGAAGAAAAACTTCCGATAAAAATCTAACATTTTGAATTTTTGACGGAAAAAAACTTTTGATTTTAATAGATTTTTAATCTGTAATTGGATAAATGACCGTTTTTACAGCAAAATGTTCCGACAAAATTGCAAAAATCCACAATTATGTCGGAATAATCTAGTTAATCCAAGAAAACCATTCCACCAAAATTAGCGAATTTGATGTTTTTGTCGGAATGATATCACTTAAAGCTTTCCAGATACCATTTCCATTCAGTGTGTTTACCAGCATACTCTGTAGCAATTTCATTAAAATCTGGAATAGCGTCTTTTTCTATGGGTAGAAGTTCTTTTACAGTAATTGGAAGTCCAAAGAAATTTTCGTTTTCATTATAGAAAAGCAGAAAGTCAATAGAACCAAAATTTTTATCATCTTCGGGACCTTCAATCAGCATAAGAGACTGTTTTAGTACATCTTTTATTTCCCAAGAATCTTCTTCATATCCTGAAAGAACATATTTTATTTTACCAGTTATATTAATTTCCTGCGGCATAAGTTCACCATAACCGATTGAACCAGCTTGTAGAAAAAAAGATTTTTTCAGAATACATTCTTCACCGTCGTCTGTAAGAAAATAAGCGTAAATAACATCTCCCTTATCCTGACTTAGACGAATTACATTATCAAAATACACAGTTTCAGTATATTCCCCCGGATATTCCTGTGTAGAAAATCCGTATTCTTCCATAATTTTATAAGTTTGTGTGTGTTCAATAGCTTTTGGTATTACAGGTGTTATAGAGCGTTTTTGGCAAAAGGCGGATGAGGGGAGGAATATGAGTATTATTAAGAAAATGTGTTTAGGTATATTGTATTTCCAATAATATTTCATTTAACTCACCTCGTCTTTACCAAGATATTATTTTATTAATTCTTTTGCATTTTGTTTGATAGCGTTGAAAATGGAATTACAGTATTCTGCTTCAGTGTATCGTGCGTTAGGATGGTCAGCATCAATAAAAAGCTTGTTGCGTTTTTCATCATAGAAATATTTACATTTTCCACTTTCGTGAAAATCTGATAATGGTACACCTGAGAAATCTTCCGTCAACTTTATTACGTGATTACCAAAAATCACTATATCTGGATTGATGTAGTCAAATTGTTCTTTTAGAATTTTCTGAACTTCTGGTTTTGCATATTCAGCATTTATTTCATTTTGATTTGAAGTTTGCGAGTGAGAGCCAAGTTTCTTTACATTTAAGAATGCAATGTAATCTAGTGGGAAGAATTGTTTTTCGTTGTTTTTATAACATACAGAACTTCCTTCTGTTTCTAATTCTGGCAAGTTTTCAAAAGATAAGTATTGTTCATCTTTCAATCTCTGCCATTCAAGAATACCTTCCGTAACATGACACATATTTCCGTATGTTTTGTACCATTCTTTATAGTCTGCAAGATAAAGCATACAATCTTTTACAGGGAATTCCATATCAGGTTTATTTGTTGGATAGCCTCGTTCTTTTAGAATCCAGAGAATTTTCAGTGTATTACCTTGAGTAATTTCGTTTTTCAAGTCTAAGTATCTATTGATATCAATTGTTCCATCCAGCCCAGCACCATTTGGATAGAGTTTTCGGATTTCCTCATGAATACGAGCTTCCTCTGTAAGCATTTGAGATTTTAGTTCTTCTTTTGTCATAGTTTTTCTCCTTTAGTTCTATGTCTTGTTTATAATTAATAAAACTTATAATTTTATAAAAGCATAATTCCTGTATTTTGTTATCGTCTCCGCATTTTTAGCAATGTCTATTCCTATTGTTGTTAACCAGTGTTTTTCGGATACCTCATCAATATAATGCCAACTGCTACAGTCCTGAAATGTTGCAGAAGAAAGATAACAGTCATAAAATGCATCCTTATCTATTAGTGTTACTGAGCTTGGAATGGTTATATTTTTTAGACTTCTACAGTTATAAAATGCATCTTTTCCAATTGATGTTACACCACTGGGAATAGATATATTTGTCAGATTTCCACAGTCTTTGAATAACCCCTCTTCAATTGATGCTACACCATTTGGAATAATTATTTCTGTCAGTTTTGAGCAACCTGAAAATGCCCTCATACCTATTGAGATTACGCTATCGGGGATGTTTATGTTTTTCAGATTCTTGCATCCGAAAAATGCAAATGCTTCAATAGATGTGATGCCATTTTGAATATTTATATCTTCTAAGTTAATACAATATTCAAAAGTACCGGATCCGATTGATTTTACAGTACTTGGAATATAAACCTCTGTTAGACTTGAACAGTTGTAAAATGCTCCAGAACCAATTTGTGTTACGTCTTGTGGAATATTTATATCTGTTAGACTTTTACATCCTCTAAATGCATTGTTACCTATTGATGTAACAGTATCTGGTATTGTAATTGTTTTGAGTGTTGAACAATTTTTAAAAGTATCGTCTTCAATGCTTGTAATATTGTCTGGAATAATTATAGATTCTAATTTTTCAAATTTATTCCAATACTGAAATTCTTGTGGAAGGGAGTTTGTAAAAATGATTTTTTTTAAGCTTTTTTCCAAACCTCCTAAGACATTTACATTTAAGATATCAAAAATTTTACCATCGATTGTTATTTGAACAACATTTTCACATTCCCAAAAAGCTTGTGAAGCAATTTGTGTTACGCTATTTGGAATATTTATACTTATTAGGCTAGAACATCCATAAAATGCGCTCTCACCAATTCTTGTTACTCCATTTGGAATGGTTATGTCTGTTAATCTAGAACATTCCTTAAATGTATAGCCATCAATTGATGTTATCTTACAAGGGATACTTATGCTTGTCAGACTTGAACAGCCTGAGAATGCACTACCGCCGATTGATGTTACGCTACTAGGAATGCTTATGCTTGTCAGACTTGAACAGCCTGAGAATGCTCTATCGCCGATTGATGTTACGCTACTAGGAATGCTTATGCTTGTCAGACTTGAACAGCCTGAGAATGCATCATAGGCAATTGATGTTACGCCATTCGGAATGTTTATGCTTGTTAGGCTAGAACATCCATAAAATGCACGCGAGTTGATTGATTTTATTTCATTTGATAGTTGTATATTTGTTATACGTGAACAGTTTCTGAAATCTATTGAATTTAATCCGGACATATACCGTAAATCTAAACTTACAGTGGTATTATTTGAACTGTCGTTTAAGCTTTGTATTTTGTCACGGAAATGGTAACAAGTATTTCCATATATGATTATTTCTGTATTTTCTCCGTCATATATAGGTATAGAGTCTGCGTTTTTATCATTTGTAGAAACACAATGATCTTTGCAGTAAATAATATAATTTGTTGTACTACTTTTGTTTGAGGCTTCATCTATGTTGTGGATATAAACATTCATAAAGTCATTATCATCTTTTTTTTCTGAAATACTGAATGTATAATTTTCGATAGATGGGTTAAATGAAATGGATTTGTTATTAATATCATTTGCATCATTATTAAATATGCATGATAATTGGACTTCTTTTAAGGGAGCATCATAACTGTCTTCTGGTTGAGGATTCTTCCACGAAATTGTATAGTTCGTTCCACCTTCACAAATTATCATAAGATTTGAAACTTCTGGTAAAGGTGTTTTATCAATAGTTCTTATTTCTATTTGTTCAACTACAATTTCATTTTCTTCATCTTGAATAGCAATATCATATGTTCCATTTTCTTTTGCGTATAATGTTGTGTTCGAGTTTAAGCCTGTAATTGGTATTTCTTCAGCTGATGTATCATTTATTAAATCTTCTGGATTTTCTGATGTGTTTTCATTGTGTTTCGTCCAAATGGCTTTCTTAATCTTATATGCGCTGTTTACTGATAAATTGATGGGAGCAGTGTCATTTGTAAAAACTATATTTTCATTATCATTTGGTAATTCTACCAACAGAGAGATTTCACTTGCTATTACAGAGGTCTCAATTTTTTTTCCTTTGCTTTTGTTTCCATTTGTGTCAATTGTCTTTATGATAAAGGTATATTCAAATCCATTGTTAAGATTTGAAATTGTATATGATTTTTGTTCTAAAGTTGAACCTTGTATTGTCAGAGGTTCATCCAATCCCCATCCTGCTGGATTTGAACTGATTTCTATTGCATAAAAATCGATGTCAGAAGGATTTGTCCAATTTAAGGTGATACTTTCAGAATGTGCAGTAGTTGTAAGATTTGTTACTTCTGCTGGAGGTGTCTTATCGCAAGGACTCGCTTTCACAAAAACTGTTTCAGATTTATTTCCCACTTTATCAAAAGCTGTAAGTTTGAATGTGTATGTTGTATCATTTTGCAATCCAGAAATTGTTGTGTCAGATGTTTTATTTGGTTCTCCTCGAACCACTAATGGTTGTGGAATATAACTTACTTCTGGTGTAAAGGTAATTTGAATTCCTTCAAAATCAGAGGCGCTCGGATTTGTCCATGATAATGTTACTGATTTATCTCCTGCAACTGTAGTTATCGTTTCAATTTTCTCTGGTGGAATCTTATCAGTTGGAGTTGCTTTTATCTGAACCCCTTGTGACTGATTCTGCTTTTTATCAATTGTCTTGAGGGTAAAACTGTATTCGGTATCATATTCGAGTCCATCAATTGTTGTTGTGGAAGTTTGACTAGATTTTCCTTCGACTGTAATAGGTTGTGTTACTCCATCTATTCTTGGGGTAAATGTAATTTGAGTACTCATGAAATCACTGTCATAAGGATTTTTCCAAGTCAATGTGACTGATTTATCACCGATTTCAGCTTTTAGTTCAGTAACTTCTTTTGGAGGTGTTGTATCGGCAGGCTCTTTTGGAGTAGCTTTTATGCTAACGCTTTTTGATTTATTTTGATTCTTATCCAATGCAACAAGCGTAAAAGTGTATTCAACTCCATTTTTTAATCCATTGAACACAGTGCTGGAGTTTTCTGAATATTCTCCCTCAATTACAACAGGCTGGCTCACTCCATATACAGAAGGAGTGAATGTTATTCGTGTACCATAGAAGTCACTGTCAGACGGATTTGTCCAAGAAAGGAAAACTGTTTTATCACCAGCAGTCGCATTTAAGTTCTTTACAGAAGCTGTTGGAGTGGTGTCGCTTTGATTTTCAACAGGTAATTCGTGTTCACACGAACTAAAAATGACTAAAGAGATGAATATACCAAAAATAAGTTTACCAAATGATATCTTTTTTTTTATAAATGTACTAAACATTGGAGCCTCCAGAATATAATTACTCATTTAGAGTTATTGTACCTATATAGGTTATTATATCTCAGTTGTGTAATAATCGTCAAATAAAAACCTAAATAGGTAATAATACTCATATGAGTCCATTCTGGAAAAATGTTAATGAGGAAATGCAGTATCAAGGTATGAACTTGAAGACATTATCAGTTCTTACCGGTATACCTTATACAACAATTACTAATGGTAGAAATCGTCCTGACAGTATTCCTTCTGCTGATGTGGCCTTGAAAATTTCGAAAGTATTGAATAAGCCTCTGGAAATGCTTCTTGGAGATATTGCGAGACTTCCTGAAAATACGTTGTTATCCGAAAATCAAATTGCAGACAATCAAGATCATTATTTACTGAAAAAATATGAGAGTCTTATTTTAAATCTTGAAAAGTGTCCGTCAAAAGTACAGGATTCCTTTATTAGAATGGCAAAGGCTATAGTGGAGAAATAAAAGAAGGTTGCTTTTTTATGAACTAATTATACAGTATTAGTCTGGATACCCTTTCTCTTGAAATCAAACCTTCATCTGTTATAGGATTAATGAAAAATGGAGCATCAAAAATGAGATTAATACTTGTACGTCACGGAGATCCGAATTATGAGAAGGATTGCCTTACGGAACTTGGACATAAACAGGCAGCAATTGTAGCAGAAAGATTGATGGATGAAGGAATTGAAGAAATCTATTCATCACCAATGGGACGGGCTCGTCAAACTGCGGCACCCTTTGCCCAAGCCTCTGGAATAAAAAATGTTCAGATTCTGGATTTTATGAAGGAAATCCGATATGGGCGTGAAGATGATTTATATAATCAGAATATGAGTCCCTGGGTGGGAACTGACAGAATGGTAAATGCAGGAGAAAATCTTCAGAACCCTGACTGGCAGAAGCTTCCGCTTTTTATTGATAATACCGCTACAATAGATATTCAAGCCGTGCAGAAAGCGAGCGACCCCTGGTTAAAAACTCTGGGCTATGAAAGAGAAGGACTTTATTACAGAAACATCCGCAAAGATGACAGTCAGCATACAGTTGTTCTTTTTAGCCATGGCGGCTCGTCTACAGCCCTTATTGCCAGATTGATGAATATTCCTTTTCCACTCTTGTGCGCAAGTCTGCATATTCCTCATACAGGAATTACAATTCTGCGTTTTGACAGAAGCCCTGGAAAACTTTGTCTGCCGGTTATTGAATTAATGAACGACGGAAATCATCTTAAGAATCTGCTTTCTTAAAAGACGAGACCTCATCAGCCCCGCGCACACCGAAAGTTTACGGCCTTCTTCCATTTTTATAATCTATCACCCAGCCGCCGTTGTAAAAACCGTTGTCATTGCGGGTGGGAGTAACGAAGATTACTTTTGTTGGATTTTCTGTGTTGTATTCAAAAATATTTGATTCCCACTGAAAAGCCTGGGGCTTCGAGTATTCTACGACTCCTGACTGCAGGGCGTTCCTTGCTTCTTCTCCAGATTCGGGATAAACAAAGTTGTTCTGCTGGTCTATCGGGGTATAAAGCGAGATTTTGTAGCGGCCTTTTTTTAGCTTAAGGTGCATGGCCATGCCGCCACTGAGAAAATAAGTGTGCTTGTAATTGTGGATTATGTCCGGCGTACTCATCCATTCATAAGTCGCAGTAATGCTGCTGGTGTTGTAGGTAATGTCTTCTCCATCGTCATTTAGAATCCGGAGAAAGCAGCGGATGTCGTTGAGAACTCCGACATTGTCTGGCCGGTAAATTATGAGAGAAGTTTTGTCATGCCCAGCCGGCAAGTCTTTTGTAGCATCGAGAAAGTCATAATAGGAACCCGGCACCGGCTGGGCGAAAAGTGGAAATGAAATTATGAGAAGGAAAAAGAATATTTTTCTCATACCGTCATTATCTGCTGGATTTTTGCATGTTCTGTTTTACCGGAACTGCTTTCTGGATTAGTTCTGAAAGGGCAGAGTGGTAATCCGTTTTTGCCATAGATTGTGACTGGGCCATAATTATACCAGCCGTAGCGTGCTGCAACTGGATGTTTTACCTGTTTGCTTTTTACCACAATGCAATTTAGTTTTCCATCAGTTCCACCAATGGCAAATTCTGCAGGATACCACACTCCCTCTGAGTCCGAAACTTCGAATCCTGTAAAATCTGAGTTTACAGAATTGCCCTGACGTTCTTCCATTTTTTTATACTCTTCGAATCGCACTTCATCAGAACGAACTTCAAAACCTAAAGGAGCATTTGCAAAACTCAAAACAATACTACCACCATCAACATCATTAAAAACAGGAAGATAGCTTTCTAATTCCGGAGCACATGCATCAACAGAAGGAATCAATTTATAAACTTTTGCCTGCGCCAGATTTTCCATACGTTCAGCTAACACTTTTTTTGCCCGAGGATGAATGTCACTATACTGTCCAAGATCGAAGGCACTTGTAAGCCATACATTATTTATAGTTGCTGAAGCTTTAGCTTGTGCTTCACGTATTAAACACCAGTGCTTAAAATCAGGATCAGCCTTATATCGATGAACTGGCAGTTGTACACTAACGAACGGTAGTAAGTTATCATTCCAGTCTGTTCGCCAGTTATCTACCATTGCTCTGAATAATTTATAGTAGGTCCCAGGTTTGTGATCATCACTTTCTCCCTGATACCAGAGTACACCTTTAAGAGTGTATGGAATAATCCGGCTGATCATACAGTCATAAAGCCCACATGGACGATACGGATTTTTGCAGGACTTCGGTCCCGGCCAGGGATTTTTACCCAAAACTTTTTCTGCTTCTTCCCAGGTAACACCCGGTTGTTTTTCCCATAGCTTTGCAAACTTTTCCTGCCATTTTGAATTTTCTATTTCGTAATCATCAAATTCTTTGCATTGCTGTTCAATAGATTTTCCGCGAGTTGCTTCTTCATATTCTGTAAGATATGTCTCTAAATCTTTGTCACACTCTAAATATTCACGGCGCATCCAGGCACTTGCCGAGGTTCCACCCCAGTTACAGCCTACAACACCAACAACACAATCTAAATCAGCGGCAAGTTTTTTTGCAAAAAAATATCCTACAGCAGACCAGGCACCGCGCGCAGGACTTTCCCAAGTCTGCCAGGTAGTATTTTTTTCTGCTTCATAAAAGTGTTCGTCTTTCCAGCCAATCTTGTTTGTATAATAAAAGCGAACATTCTTGCCGGCTGCCGCATCCTGTAATTCCGAAGGTCCTTCCGTACAGTTTTGAAGTTCAAATTCCATATTGCTCTGGCCACCTGCAAGCCAGACTTCACCAAATGCAATATCACTAAAAGTTTTTGAATTATCTCCGCATGTAATTAAAAGTTTGCAGTCGGTTTGTGCTTCCTGTGGTTCAAGCTTCAAAAGCCATCGTCCCTTTTCTGCAATGGCAGAGTTCTCACAAATCTCCGCCCCTTTTGCATCAAAAAGCTGAGCTCTCACAAGAACCCCGTCCTCTGCGCTACCAAACACCGCTGCATATTTATTTCTCTGCAAAACCATGTGGTCAGAAAAAATAGCTGCCACTGAAAAATTTTTGAAATCTGACATATTTTCCTCGTATCCCCATTATAATATAATTTTTGTTATATTTTCAAAAAGAAATTGCAGAATTCTATATATCCCCATAAAATTATTGTTATAAGTTGTTTAAAATTCACTTTTCAGGAGTTGAAGTTATGAATTCAAAATTTAAGAGAGTGATTGCAATTGTTTGTGTAATAGAAGTAGTTGCTGCAATCGGGCTGTTTACACTTATAAAAAACGTTGCCCGAGATCATGCAAAGGATCAAAGTTATGCGGATATGGAAATGACTGCTCGTGTAAAAAGAGCTACATTTGAAGCATCGATGAATGAACAGCTTACTCTTGTACTTCAACTCGTCAAAATGCCAGCAGTAAAAGATTATCTTTTGAATCCGGATGATGAAGAATTAAAAGCATCAGCTTTTAAAGACCTTGAAACTTTCAGACAATCATTTAAATCTAAATCAATTTTCTGGATTTCTGATGTAGACAAAATGTTCTGGAGTGATATGAAGGCAAGTTATGTTGTAAATCCAAGTGATCCGAATGAATACTGGTATAACATGACAATGTATGACACGGATGTTTACAACTTCAATATCAATTATAATCCGTCTCTTAAGCAGACTAATCTCTGGGTAAATGCGGTAATTCGTAATAACGGAAAACCAATTGGAATTGTAGGAACAGGTATTCCGCTTACTAATATGGTTCAGGAAATGTACAATGATCTAAATCCGTCAATTACTATGTACCTTTATAATGATGGAGAAGAAATTACAGGTGCATTGGATGATTCTATTATTGAAAAGAAAATTCCGGTTACTGACAGAATGCCTCAGATAAAAAGTCTTGATTATATGACAAAGGACATTTCATTTGATTCTAATTCTCGAAGTGATTTTGTGTTTGCTGCAATTCCGCTGGTAAGCTGGCATCTTGCAATGCAAACTGATTATACACTGGCAGACTTTATAAAACACGGTCGCACGGCTCTTATTGCAGGAATTATAACAGTAATCATAATTGTAGTATTGTCATTCCAGATTATTAAGATGGTAATTCAGCTTACAATTTTAAGTGATGCAGTTTTTGATTTGAGTTCTGGAAATGCTGACCTTACAAAACGTGTAAACATGACTCAGCGTGCTATTTTCCCGGTTTTTGATACTCTTGTTGCTAATGAAAACCGCTTTATTGAAAAGCTTCAAAACATAATTGATAAGCTTAAGAATTCGGAAGCTGATTTGAATACTGTCGGTCTTGATATGACTTCGAGTATGCAGAATACGGCAAGTGCTATTTCTCAGATTATTTCGAATATTAGCTCTGTTCATTCTCAGATTAATAAGCAGTCTGAAAGTGTTCAGGAAACTGCCGGAGCTGTAAATGAGATTTCTGCAAATATTGATTCTCTTGAACGGATGATTCAGCAGCAGGCAGCGGGAGTTACTCAAGCTTCTTCTGCAGTTGAAGAGATGATTGGTAACATTCAGTCAGTAAATATTTCTGTTGATAAAATGGCTGATACTTTTGCACAGCTTGAAAAACAGTCTCAGTCTGGCCGCGAAAAGCAGAATGCTGTTAATGAAAAGATTTTGCAGATTGAAGATAAGTCAAAGATGCTGCAGGAAGCTAACCAGGCAATTGCAAATATCGCAGAACAGACAAACCTTCTTGCTATGAATGCGGCAATTGAAGCGGCTCATGCTGGTGAAGCCGGAAAAGGTTTTGCGGTTGTTGCCGACGAAATTCGTAAGCTTTCTGAAACATCAACTGAACAGTCTAAGACTATTGGGGATCAGTTGAACAGTATTCAGGCTTCGATTGTCGAAGTTGTTAATGGGTCAGAAGAATCTAGTAAAGCATTTACTATGGTTTCGCACGAAATTGAAAATACAAATCAACTCGTTAATGAAATCAAAAATGCAATGGATGAACAGAATGAAGGTTCAAAGCAGGTTATTGAAACTCTTCGCGTAATGAATAACAGTACATCTGAGGTTAGTACATCTGCCAAAGAAATGATTGAAGGTAATAAACTGATTTTCAACAATATTGCCGGTCTTCAGGATTCATCAAACAATATGAAAACCAGTATGGATGAAATGGCTCTTGGAGCAAAGAAAATCAGCGAAAGTGGAACTGAACTCTCTCAGATTTCTGAAAAGATGAAAGAGTCTATTATGGACATGGGCTCTCAGATAGATCAGTTTATTGTGTAAAAAAACGGAGATTAAGAAAAACTCTTTACAAACTGCATGTAATAATTTGGAGAGTCGTTCTTATCTCCTGTAATTCGTTTAGGCTTAAATCCCATCTTTTTGAGATATTTCTCATGAGCTGGGATTTTTGTTTCAGCCTTTATATTTTTGATACCATTCTGTTTCAGATAGCTGTATAAGAACTTTCCGGCAGAACAGTCACGATAGGTTGGGGTAGTATAGTCGAGTTTTACATTTAGAAAACCTGCGCCTTCGTCTTTTGCAATAAAAACTCCGGCGGGTATTTCTGCACAGGTAATCAGAAAGATTTTATCATCATCTTCTGTGCCTGTAAAATCTGGAAAATATTTTTTTATATCGCTGCTGTTCGTGCTAAGAAAGTGTCCCAAAAAACAGTCATTTGCGTTAAGAGGGACGGCAGAATATTCTTTTTCTGTATTTTTCAACTTGTATAGATTTACAAGATTAATGACAATCAGACATACCTGCATTGCTGCGGTAGGGTATGAATGGATGCAAAGTGCATAACCACAGAAAATCACTCCGCCAATGGTATTGATAACTCTAAGCTTAATAACAGAAGTCATAAGCATAGAAACAATTACCAAAGCAGAGCCGAGGTAACCAATCATTTCTAAAATAAATTGTGCATTAATACTCATAATCCGAATTAATTCATTTTACAGGCACTCCAATCTGTGGATGTTCATTTTCCCAGTTCTGGGCAAGACGCAAAATCTTTTTCTCGCTGAACATAGCTCCTGCAAACTGCATACCAATTGGCATGTTGTCTGCGCTTGTACGGCCAGCTGGAACATTGATAGAAGGAATGCGGGCAAGGTTTACAAAGGTTGTATACAAGTCTGAAAGATACATTTCCAGTGGATTGTCAACTTTTGAACCAAGCTTAAAGGCTGCTGTAGGACAGGTTGGGCAAAGGATGATGTCGTATTTTTCGAATACGGCTGCAACCTCACGCTGAATGCGGGCTCGAACTGTCATACCCTTTTTATAAGTATCTCCTGAGAACTGCTCAGAAAGTACATAGTTTCCAATTACGATACGGCGTTTTACTTCTGGACCAAAACCTTCAGAACGAGTATCAACATAAAGTTCATCGTAGCCCTGACCATTATCTACACGGCGGCCATAACGAATTCCATCAAAACGGCTGAGGTTAGAAGCGGCTTCTGCAAGAGCGATTACATAGTAAGCGGCAATTGAAGCATCCAGAATAGGAAGGTCAACTTCTTCTACTGATGCACCTTTATCTGTAAACCATTTGCGGGTTTCTTCAAAGCATTTTACAACATCCGGGTCAGCACCTTCTGTTTTAAGGAACTGCTTTGGAATTGCAATCTTAAGAGCCTTGAACTCAGCATCTGAAAGGGCTTCGAGTTTATTCAAAGTTTTTCCCTCTGGTAAATCAGCAGATGTATCATCATACATATCTACGCCGCACATAAGGCTGAGTGGTTCAGCGATATCTGCAGGAGTGTGACCAAGAATACCAACCTGATCCAGAGAAGAACCATATGCAACAACACCCCAGCGGCTGAGAACTCCATAAGTTGTTTTAAGACCATAGATTCCACAGTAGCTTGCTGGAAGTCGAACTGAACCACCGGTTTCTGTACCAAGTCCAAAAAGAGCCTGGTTTGCGGCAACAGCGGCTGCAGAACCACCCGAAGAACCACCAGATACAAACTCGCGGTTAATTGGGTTACGGGTTGGACCATAGCATGAATATTCTGTAGAAGACCCCATTGCAAACTCATCCTGATTACAGCGTCCAAGAGGGATTGCTCCAGCTTTTTCAAGGCGGTCAATTACTGTTGCATTGTATGGTGCAACGTAGCCTTCGAGGATTTTTGAAGCACAGGTAAGGCGGTGGCCTTTTGAGTTAATGTTATCTTTATTTGCAAAAGGAATTCCAAGAAGAGGTTTTTCTTCAAAAAGTTTATCGAGAGCATCGCCACCTGCTGCGCGTGCTGCGGCAATTTCTTTGTCGGCGGCAGCGGCTTTTTCTGCGGCGTCTTCATACATTTCTATAAATGCATTAAGAGGAATTGGTGCAGATTTATCTTTGTTGAAAGTTTCGATTGAATCTTTAACCAGTGTTTCGCTGGTAATTTCTCCACTTTTTAATGCGTTTCTTGTTTCTTCAATTGTATAGTACATTGTTTTCTCCAAAATTGCGTTAGGCTATGGAGTGGTGCGAAGCAGCCACCGCAACGAAGTGAGGAGGCCGAGCGTTAGCGAGCCACGTAACAGCCGACCGCTGCGAAGCAGCGGGAACGCCCAAATAAAAATAGAGCCGAGTTTAGGCACCCTCACCCAAAACCTTAGGAACCTGAAAATAGCCGTCCATAAAGTTTTCTGAAACTTTCTTTACGTCGCTGATTTCCAGACCTTCAACTACTGTATCATCACGAAGTTTGTCTGCTTCGGTGCGTGGATATGCATCATAAGGATTTTCACTATCATCATACTTAGAGAGAATATCAAAATATCCAACAATGTCGTCTACCTGTTTTTTTAATATCTCCATGTTTGTACTTTCCGGAGAAAGACGACTTAAATAAAGCAGATTCTCAAGAGTCTGCGCGTCAATTTCTTTATGCTGTGTTGCCATAAATGTTATTATAGTAGAAATTGCAAGTTAAGAGAAGATGATTATTAATTTATGATTATTTGTTTGCAATAATACTATAAATATATTTGCTATTTTTAGGCTTTTATCTTATATTTGTGTATGGATAGACGGATGGAACGAACTTACATAGCGATTGACTTAAAATCTTTTTATGCCTCGGTAGAATGCAGGGAACGTTGCCTGGATCCGCTTACAACAAAACTTGTGGTAGCAGATCCGAGTCGTACAAGTAAAACTATCTGTCTTGCAGTGACTCCGGCTTTGAAGGCTTATGGACTTTCGGGAAGAAGCCGGCTTTTTGAAGTTGAAGCCAAGGCGCGTGAGATTAAGCGGCAGACTGGTAAAGATCTGGAATATATTACTGCAGTACCACGGATGGGGTTGTACATTCAGTATTCTGCAAGAATCTATAGTGTGTATTTGCGTTATTTTGCACCAGAAGATATACATGTTTACTCTATTGATGAAGTCTTTATTGATGCTACAAGTTATCTTCCTTTTTACAAGCTTACGGCTCGCGAACTGGCCTCTAAAGT
>CAMNIU010000072.1 GCA_946540605.1 uncultured Treponema sp. | reverse complement strand
TGAAGATTCAGAAGAAAGAGAAGACGAAGACGAAGAAATCAAGTCAGAATTCGACGATGAAGACGAAATCGATGATGAAGATTCAGAAGATGCTGATGATGAAGACGATGAAGATTCAGACGACGAAGATGATGATAACGAGGATGAAGAGTAACCCTCGTCAATCAATTTGTTTTTAATAACAGATGGAATATAACCGTGGTACAAGCTGCTGATGAAAGCGGCTTGTAATGAGAGAAAGTCCGGGCTCCTTCGGAAAGAATGCCGGGTAATAACCGGGCACAAACTGGCAGCTATAGTTCTTACTTATTGTAGTTCTGTATAGCCCAGTGAGTGACAGATAGTGCAACAGAAAATGTACCGCCTGATTTTGCGTTTACGTACGATCAGGTAAGGGTGAAAAGGCAGTGTAAGAGACTACCGCAGTTCTGGTAACAGGACTGGCTTGTAAACCTCATTCGGAGCAAGATTAAGCAGCAGTTATGTTATTCCGAGCAATACTGCGGGTAAATCGCTGGAGCTGAATGGCAACATTCAGTGCGGATAGATGGTTATGCCTGCTTTTTTGTTTTTACAGAAAAGTGGAGAACAGAACCCGGCTTACCGTTCCATCTGTTTTTTTATATTATTATAAAAAAGTATTGTAAAAGTGGTGGGGAAGTGAAAGCGAATTACAATATTGAAAACAGCAGCTACGCTAAAAAGAAAAGTCATTTTCTGCGCAATTCTATTCGCGCTGGGCTTGTTGTTATCGCTTTATCTGCAATTACCTTGACCACCATTTGGGGAATCAAAAAATATCAGTCTGGTAGAATTACAATCAAATCAATAAAAGAAGCCTGGGCAGAATACGACTATCAGAAAGTTTATGAGCTTTCAAAGGCTTTTCTTCAGAATGATACATATAATAATACAGCCCTTACATACTACAGTTATGCATGCTTTTTTCTTGCACAGTCTCAGACAGATACACAGCAGGCTCAGTCTTATCTTGATGACTGTATAAATAATATTCGAATCGCCCTTTATGAGGCAGACAAATCTCTTATTCCACAGCTCCAGTATATGCTGGGGCGTGCCTATTTTTATAAAAATACAATTACAACACATTACTATGCAGATTTAGCAGTAAAGTACCTTCTTCTTGCAAAAGAAAATGGGTATGAAGCTGATGATATAGCAGAATATCTTGGCCTTAGTTATGCTTCTCTTGGAATGACTATGGAAAGTATAGCTGCCTTTACAGAAGCTCTTCTTGTAAGGGAATCGGATACACTGCTTTTAGCAATTGCAGAACAATATTATAAAGCAAAAGAACTTAATGCTGCAGAACAATATCTATTCAGAATCGTAAAAAATAGCGATAATGAAGATATAATAATAAAAAGTGAAAATCTTCTTGGAACAATATATATAGATAAAGAAGATTATGAAGCTGCACAGGCAGAATTTGATAATGTTTTGAAAAAAAACGAAAATTCTGCTGACGCACATTATGGAATTGGTGTAATATATGAGAAGCAGGGTAATATTGTGAAGGCCCGTTCTGAGTGGCGTAAAGCCCTTAAGATTCAGGTAAATCACCCTGGAGCCCTGCAGAAAATGTCAGAAAATTAATTAGTAAAAAAGGAACCGGGAGGAAATAGATGGGTTTTTTTGATAGTTTTTCAACAGATATTGGTATTGATTTAGGAACCTGTAATACTTTAATTTATGTACGTGACAAAGGAATCGTAATTGACGAGCCTTCTGTTATTGCTGTTGAAAAGGGAACAAAAAGAATTGTTGCCGTAGGTGCAGAAGCTAAGCGAATGCTTGATAAAACTCCTGGAAATATTATGGCTATCCGCCCGCTTGCAGACGGTGTTATTGCAGATATTGACAGTACAGAAAAGATGATTAAATACTTCATCTCAAAAATTATTCCACGACATCAGTTGTTTAAATCTGTTCGCATGAAGATTGGTATTCCTTCTTGTGTAACTGATGTAGAACGCCGAGCAGTTATTGAAGCTGCAATGAAGGCTGGTGCTAAGGAAGTTGAAGTAATCGAAGAAAGCCGTGCGGCCGCAATCGGTGCCGATATCCCAATTTTTGAGCCGGCCGGCCATATGATCTGCGACATCGGTGGTGGTACCGCAGAAATTTCTGTAATTTCACTCGGTGGTATGGTTGTTACTCACTCAATCCGTGTAGGTGGCGATAAGTTTGATGAAGCAATCGTAAAGCACGTAAAAAGTGTTCATAACCTTATTATTGGTCAGCCAGCTGCTGAACGTCTTAAGATTCAGATTGGTAATGCAGCTCCGGAAAAAACAATCGAAAAGATGGAGCTTAAGGGAACTGACGCAATCACAGGTCTTCCACGACGTCTTGAAATTGACAGCGTAGAAGTACGTGAAGCGCTCAAAGAGCCTGTAACTAAGATTGTTGAAGAAATTAAATCAGTTCTTTCAGAAACTCCTCCAGAGCTTGCTTCAGATATCATTGAACGTGGTATCGTAATGACTGGTGGTGGCTCAATGCTCCGAGAACTTCCAAAACTTGTTTCAAAGGAAACTGGTGTTCCGGTTATTCTCGTAGAAAAACCACTTGAATGTGTTGCCCTTGGTGCTGGAAAAGCTTTCGGCCTGTTCAAGGATATGTATTCTGAACGCACAATTTACGACAGTCTGAACGACTAATTTAAGCTTTCTCCGGGTGGGTACTTATGCGAAAGCCAAATTTTTCTTTCAGAATTAAATTTGCAGAATTCCTTCTTGTTATTTATCTTCTCGCTGGCGGACTGATGCTTGCCTTCAGTTCCGGCGGATTTGTATTGAATTTTAAGCAGATTGGTTTCTCTATTTTTTCATCTCTCGACAAGGGTGTGCACTTTGTAACAGACGGAGTTGTAAACACCTTTAATGCTGTCGGCGAACTTCGCAAACTCAAAAAAGATTATAATGACCTTGTTATTAAGCTTGAAAATTATGAAGAAATGCAGCGCTCAAATGCAGATATCCGAAAGGAAAATGCACGTTTAAAAGAACAGCTGGATTTTGCAGTATCCCTTGATGAAAAAAACATTCCGGCACAAATTATTGCCCGCGATCTAGACAACGCTTTTACATATCTTACAATCAATAAAGGTAGTGTAAACGGCATTAGAAAAAATATGCCTGTAATTGCTTTTCAGAATGGTAATCAGGGGCTTGTTGGTAAAGTTGTTCAGGTTGGAACCTTTACCAGTCAGATTATGCCGATTTACAACATCAATAATATTGTTTCTGCCCGCATTCAAAACTCGCGCGACCTGGGACTTGTAAATGGACTTGGAAGTCAGGATCAACCGCTTCTCATGCAATATATTCGAAAATCAGTTGTAGATGAATTAAGCTACGGTGATATTGTGGTTACTTCCGGCGAAAACGATAATTATATGCGCGACATTGCAATCGGAACAATTACAAAAATTACAACACTTGATTATAACTCTTCGCTTAATATAGAGCTTATGCCAATTATAGATTTTGCAAGACTTGAAAATGTAGTTGTTGTAAATCAAAAAGAACTCAACGACAGAAAGGCGGATTAAGGGGAGAATAGAATGGCAAAATCAATTTTAGTAAGTACTTTCATTCTTTTGTGTGCAGTAATCTTAGAATCCTCTATTCTTTCGAATATTTCTTTTATATATATTGTTCCGGATTTAGTATTAATCTGTTCAATCTATTTTTCACTTTTAAATGGAAAAGTAGTAGGGGAAACAACGGGCTTTATTTCAGGAATTCTTTTGGATTTTATTACTGGAATTCCCTTTGGCTTTAATTGTCTTTTCCGTACAATAATCGGTTATGTTGCAGGACTTTTTGCTAAGAATGTAATTATTTCCGGTTTTATTCTACCAATGCTTTGTGTTGGAATTGGAACTATTGCCAAAACTCTTATGGTAGAACTTCTTGGGCTTTTATTTCCGAATGTGAATATTTACATTGCCGGAATTATTTCTCATGATTTTCTTTTTGAATTTATAGAGAATGTTCTGCTTTCTCCGTTTATTTTTAAGTTTTTAAGTTTTTTCAGAAAATCACTCGCAATTAAGTCTATAAAGGATGCAATCGATAATGATTAATTCAGAGGACAGACTTACAAAAGGTGCAAAAATATTCATTCTTCTCATAATGCTTGTGATTTTTTTTGTTCTGTATGCCTATCGTTTGTTTTCAATGCAGATTGTACAGGGAGAACATTATCGTTCTCAGTCTCAGCGCATTTCAAGTCAGATCACTGTTATTTCTGCACAGCGCGGTGAGATTTTTGACCGTAATGCTCTTCTTCCAATTGTTATAAATACAGACTCTTTTGCGGTTGAAGTTACACCCGGAGAAATCCCAAAAGACCGTTACGACACCGTTACACTTAAGCTTGCTCATTATCTTGGAATCAATAAATCTGATATTGATAAAAAGATTCCAAAAAATATGCGCCGTTCATATTCTACCTTTCAGGTTAAATCGAATGTGCCTTTTACGGTAATTTCAAATATTGCAGAAAATAAAATTGACCTTCCCGGTGTTTCCTGGGTTTCAAAACCAACTCGTAACTATCAGCATACTGGTTCAATGTCACATATCGTTGGTTACGTTGGTGATATTAACCAGGACGAAATGACTGTTCTTTATAATCAGGGATACAAAAAAACAAGTATCGTTGGTAAAACTGGAATTGAAAAGCAATATGATTCGCTCCTTCAGGGTAAAGAAGGCCGCGAAATGTCTACTGTAGATGTTCATGGCCGAATAATTTCTGATACTCCTATTGTAGAACCTCCGGAAATGGGAAAAAGCCTGGTACTTACAATCGACAGTGATATTCAAAAACTTGTTGAAGAGGCTCTAGGAAACCGCGTTGGTGCTTCTGTAGTTTTAAAGCCTGCCACCGGTGAAGTTCTGGCAATGGTTTCTTACCCGTATTATGATTCAAATATTTTCAGCTCTGATGATGCTGGTAAAGAATATGCTAAGCTTGTAAATGATACTTCAAAACCTCTGTTGAACCGAGCAGTACAGGTTTCTTATCCGCCGGCATCTACCTTCAAAATCATTATGTCAGCCGCTATGCTTCAGGAAAATGCTTTCCCTGCAAGTAAAGCAATTGAATGTAAAGGGGTAATGATTTATGGTGGCAGGCGTTTCCACTGTCACGTTCATGAACCTGGTCACGGCTGGCTTGATTTGAAAAACGCTATGGCTCAGTCTTGTGACGTTTATTACTGGACTGTTGGTCGTGACTATCTTGGTATAGAAAAAATTGCTTCTTATGCACGAGAATTTGGGTTTGGTAAAAGTTCTCAAATTGATTTACCAAGTCAGGTTGCAGGTCTTGTTCCAACAGCAGAATGGAAGGAAAAGAAGTATCACGAAAAATGGCTTGGTGGAGATACAATGTCGTGTTCAATCGGACAGGGCTATATGGAGGCAACTCCATTACAGCTTGCCAATATGGTAGCAATGGTTTCTAACGAAGGAGTTATTTATAAGCCTCATCTCTTAAAAGAAGTTCGAGATCCAGTAACCGGAGAAGTGATTGATGAAGTAAAACGTCAGGTTCTTACAGAATCTACAATCGATAAAGAAGTTTGGAAGCAGATTCAGGAAGCAATGCGCTATACCGTTACAGATGGTACACCTCAATATCCAATGCATAATAAGATTGTTCAGATTGCCTGTAAAACCGGTACAGCCGAAGTTGAACCATACAGCAGCAGAAAAGAAAATCAGAGCTGGCACTCATGGCTTGTTGCTTATGCTCCTTATGATGCACCTCCGGAAGACCGGGTATGTGTTGCAACAATTGTAGAAGCCTGCAATACCTGGGAATGGTGGGCTCCTTATGCTACAAATATAATCATTCAGGGAATTTTTGCACATCAAACTTGTGCAGAAGCAACAAAAGAACTTGGCTTTGAATATCTTACAAAGAGTCGTGGAAGACAGGAATAGGAGAGAGAATATGAAAAATAAATTTTTTGCAATGTTCGATTATCTTCTGATTCTTGTTGTGCTTACCCTTGTTGCGCTTGGTATAATGTTCATCTATTCTTCGAGCATTAACTCAGAAGGAGTTCGTGTTACAAATGAATATATAAAGCAGATTATCTGGGCGTCAATTGGTTTTGTAATTATGATTGTTATGACTGCTTATGATTACAGACGACTTGAATCTTTGTCGATATATGCCTTTATAGGTCTTCTTTTACTTTTGATTTATACCAGACTTTTTGGCCGTTATGTAAATGGTGCAAAAAGCTGGATTGGTATTGGTGAGTTTGGAATTCAGCCTTCAGAATTTGGAAAGGTATTTTATATTTTGTATCTTGCACGAGTGCTGGATGACACGGCAAATGGAAATCAGCTTAAACGCTTTTTCCTTGCAACAGGTGTACTGCTTCTTCCTATGGGCTTAATTCTTCTTCAGCCGGATTTAGGAACTTCCAGTGTATATCTTCCTATCTATTTTGTAATGTGTTTTATTGCAGGTGTTCCTCTGCGATATATTGGTTATGTTTTACTGTTCGGTGTATTTACAATCTTTTTCGCGATTCTTCCTGTATGGAATGCCGAAATTGCGGCAACTCCACTGGCTGTTATTTCAATCTTAACAAATATGCGCCTCCGCATGATTTTGATATTCGCATTTTTGATTATTACTCTTTTGGGATATGTAATCAGACGTTATTTACACGGACCGCGATATATTCACTGGATTATTTATTTTACATCAATTATTGTACTTGCTCTTGTTTTTTCATTAGTGCTTGGTAAGGTTCTAAAGGAATATCAGATTAAACGTCTAATTATCTTTATGAATCCTAATAAAGATCCATTAGGAGCTGGATGGAATATCATACAGTCTAAGGTTGCCATTGGTGCCGGTGGTGTATTTGGCCAGGGCTATCTGATGGGAACTCAAAGCCATTACCGTTTTTTGCCACAGCAAAGTACAGACTTTATTTTCAGTATTCTTTCTGAAGAGTTCGGCTTTTTAGGTGGTATGCTGGTTTATTCACTTTATTTTATCATTCTTTTGAAAATACTTTATGTAATTCGAAAATGTGTAAACAGATATGGTTCTTATATCTGTTCTGGAATTCTTGGAATGTTCAGTTTCCACTTCTTTATTAATGTTGGAATGGTTATGGGAATCATGCCTATTACAGGTATTCCTTTGTTGTTCCTGTCTTACGGTGGTTCTTCTCTACTTACTGCAATGACCTGCATCGGCCTTGTAATGAATGTAAATTATCGCAAGGCCGAATTAAAGTAAAGAAACTTTATTTTGCAGCATCAATTACAGCAAAGAATGCTGGCTTTGGAATGTAAGTCCATTTTTTAGCATCTGGCTTTACAAAAAGGAGAGGGTACTGAGTACAGTTACCAAGCCACTTCTTTTGATATTCCATGTTGAGCCATGTAGCTTCATCATTAAGTCCCCATACAGTAATGCTTTCAACACCATGCTTATCAGCAGTTTTTCGGTTTTTGATGTAAACCTGGAAGTATGCTTTATAAGCATCTGCAAGACTGTTGAACTGTTTACCGCTTACACCTACAACATCCTTATCCTTGTTGTAACTGTTCCAGGTTCCAATATCAAGTTCTGTAATCTGAACATCAAGACCTTTTGCAATAAAGTCAGTGATTTCTTTTTCAACTGCAGCTGCTGAGTTTTTAACACTGTGGTGAGACTGAAGTCCCATAGCATCAAGACGGGTAGGGAGAGTTGCATCATCTTTATGAGAAAGAATAAGGTCTACTACGCGAAGCTGTTTAGTGTGTTTGTCGCTTGTAGAAGTTCCATAGATTCCGCCGTAATCGTTGTAAACAAGTTTTACATCTTTTGGTGCATATTTGTTTGCATATTTGAAGGCATCAACAAGGAAATCTCCGTTTTTATAAACTGAATACCATTTAGAACCATCTGTACGAAGCCAGTTTGAACCACCATCTGGAGTAGCCTCGTTGAATACATCCCAAGCCCAGATAATGTGTTCACCGTTATTATTTTTCTTTTCCCAGTTAGCAACACGTTCGAGAACAGTTTTGATATACCATTCAAGACGAGCTTCCATTTCATCACGGCTTACAAGACTTTTTGTTTTATCATAGTCTTTGCAGAAAAATCCATCTTCAGTCTGTGAATGCCAGCCAAGAGTGTGACCACGCATCTTAAGTCCGTTTTTCTTACAGATAGCAAGAATATCATCAATTCGCTGAAGTCCGTTTAAAACAGGAGTTTTTATTGTAACGCCATTAGTTGCAGTGAAAGTTCCGTTTGTAGATGGAGTATTTCCCCACCAGGCCATTACAAACTGAGGTTTAAACTCGTTTCCCATAGTAATCTGGTTAGCATGCTTTGCAAGACCTTTCTGAACGTCATCATAATAAAGTTCCTGCTTTGTTCCCCAGTTAGCACCAAAGTTACCGTATTCAACAGCAAAACCTACATGTTCAAAATACTTCTCATAAGTTTTGCAAAATGATGGAACAGACGGATCAAGCCAGTCTTTTGAATCTGCGGCAAAAGCATAAGTTGTAAAAGCTGAAAAAACTACAACAAGAAGAAAAAGATTTCGTAAGATTTTATTTTTCATAATACCTCCAAAAAAATATCCCTTATAGAATAAATTATGATTGGGTTTGAATAAATAGGGGATTCTATCTAAAGAGATTTCTCTTATATTTCTATAAATAAAGCCTCTAAGGGTAAATTCCTTATGGTGAAAATTATAATATTGCTTTTATTATTTTTTTATAAGTAAAAGGAGTTTTATTATATGAAAAAAATTCATTTCATAATTATTTCAGTTTTATTTGCGTTATTAGTCAGCTGTAAACAGAATTCTACTGTAGAAGGAGAAAGCTGGTTAGATGCACCTTCATTAAAAGAAGCCTTTGTTGATGGCGGATATTTTGACCGATTTGGACTTGCTTGTGAATATAGAGAAATAAGTAATTCTAGTATCAGAGCTGGATTGGCACATCATGCTAATACAACAACCTCAGGAAATGAATTAAAACCAGATTATATTCTTGGAAGGCCTAGTTCAATTCTTACAACTTTTATTGCTTCTAATGGGAAAGAAATACAAGTACCAAGTTCTATTAATTTTTCAGCAAATATGGATCCATTCTTAAATTTTGTAAAAGCAGCTGGTATTCAGATGCGTGGCCATGTTTTAACCTGGCATTCACAGACTCCTGAATGGTTCTTTAGAGAAAATTATAGCTATGATGGAAGTCTTGTAGATAAAGAAACTATGACAGCAAGACACGAATGGTATATAAAATCAGTTTTGGAACATGTAGCCAAATGGGAAGCTGCTCATGAATATGGTCCTGGTAATCATCTAATTTATTCCTGGGATGTTGTTAATGAAGCTGTTGCAGATGACGCATCAGATAACGATACCAATTATCTTAGAGGTTCTACTTCTAATACAAGAAATAAAGCTCCATCTAATGGGGGCTCTCGATGGTATCAGATTTATGGTAATGAGGAATTTATCGTGAATGCCTTCCGCTTTGCAAATGCTTATGCCCCGAAAGATGTGACTCTTTGCTACAATGATTACAATGAATATTTGAATTACGATGATGGAAAGGGCGGCTCATGGAAGCAAGAGGGTATTGTTAGACTTATTACTGCTATAAAAAACGGTGAGCCAAAAACTATTAATGGAAAATCTGTAAAACCTCGTATTGATGCAATGGGGATGCAGTCTCATGTGGAGCCTAGTTGGATGTCAGTAAACTCTTATGAAAATGCATTAACTCGTTTCCTTCGATTAGGACTTGATGTTCAGATTACAGAATTTGATATTGCAACTGTTACAGAAGATGATACTACTAACTGGAAAAATTATTTTGAAATGTTCAAAAAGTACAGCAAAAAGGGTTCTCAAATTTCAAATTACGATGGACATTGTATAACAAGTATTACATTATGGGGAATTAACGATGAAAATTCATGGATTCGTTATAAAGGTGGTATAAAATATCCATTACTTTTCAAGAAATCTGGTGGGGAAGTTGTTACTAAAAATTGTTTCTATTCAGTGCTAAATACTGTAAAATAAAGAGACAATGATTGATTCTTAAGGGGTATATCGAATTACGTTTCTGAACATTATGTGTATGTTCAGAAACATGGAATCAGAAAGAATAGGTAAGGGGAGTAATTGCTTTAAATAGTACAGCTTCCGATTTTTGTAGCCTTTAATTTATCATTCCAGCCGGTATTTGCAAGTTGAAGAGGGTAATTTCCATCTGATTCAGAAAGCTTCAGATAAACATCGTAGCTTCCTTTTTTAAGAGCACTAAGATTTATTTGAATATTTAATGAAGTCTGGCCCTTAAATGATTCACAGGAAGTTTTGAATGATTCTTCGTTTCCAGAAGGATTTTCTCCTGTTGGAATAAAGAAAAGCCAAACTTTTTTAGAACGATGAAAAGGGAGATTTGCAAAACCTTTGTTTACAAAAGTAAGATTTACTTTTACATTTGAAATACCAGCCTGACAGTCAAATGTAGCCTCTGTTACAAGATACCTGTAGCCCATGTGTTTATACAGATATTTGAAAAGACTTTCTCCTGCATATTCTAAACTATTGAAATCATATAAAAAGTTTCTGTTCCAGCCAATATTCAAAAACGAGAGATGAACGTTACTGAAATTTATAATACTGACATTCTTTCCATTTTCAATACCGTAATTTCCGATTAATTCTCCGCCGTACGGTGTATGATTTGTAAATGCAGACATAAAGTCAATTTCACCCTGGCGATTTCCTGCTTTATAAGTTCCAGAATCATCTTTACTTCCAAGATATCCGTCATTATAAAGACCGATTTTATATTCATCTGTTTCGGGCTGAGGAATATAAAACGGAACTGCATTTGGATAAGCTTCATTATTATTGTCGAGAGAAAAGTTGTAATCAACTTGTTGATATGTATTAAGATATGCATAAATAAATTTAGGTTGACGTACGAGGAATGGTATTTGAACAGACTTTAGTCCTTCAAGATACTCATGCATTATTTTAACAATATAATAATCAGGCTTTAATTTTCCATCTTCTGTAATAGTAACTGAATATTTTGAAGAGTGCATTTCGCCCCAAGGTCCAATCATACCGCATTCAATTGCAGTAAGTATATCTGCATAGTCACAGTATAGAGTTGCAATTTGCTTTACATGATTTAAAATAATCTGAAAATTGTCAGGTTCACTATTCATATTACCGGCGAAGTCAGGATCATAAGCAAAACGTGCAATTGCAGTTTTATTTGTTCCTCGGAATGAAGAAAGAATCTCCTGAACATCATGCAAAGAGTTTTCTGAAAGAAACTTAATGTCAGCGTTACCGTTTATCGCTATTGAATATGCACTGATATCAAACTCAAGATGAATCAAATTGTAAGATAAATCCCACAAATCTTTATCTTCTTTTGGATAATCGCCTTTTAAAGGATTTGAAGCATGTTTGATCTGTTCAATATACTTCGATTTATCAATGATTCCATTTTCAGTTAAAGGAATTTTAATTACCGAATAAAAGCCCATATCAGGATTAAGAATAACTTCATTGCAGTCTTTAAACTCGGCAGCATTAAACAAAAACGGTAATGAATCATTTCTAACTTCTGACTTCATAAAAGTATCTGCTGTACAACCAAAGAAAAACAAACTGGATATTAAAACAAATAATATTTTTTTCATTTTACCAAATACAAAGATTTTAGACGAAATTAAAAAAAAATGCTATTTAGAAAAGGGCGGAAAAACGATAAATTGTGATTTTTTCGCCGCTTAAAAAGTGTTTTAAGTAGACAGAATATACATTATAGTAAGTTGTATAAAGCCATAGAACCGCAACCCCTGAACCGAACCCCGTTTACGTAACACTCTATTATGCCAACTGACTCAGTTTTTCGCGTATAAACTCTGATTTTTCCTTTAAGCCGATTTTTCCGAGTTTGATAAATAAAACGTTCGGAAGCTTCTGATTAAGTCGTACTGAGTTTGGATTATCTCTAATCAGCTTGAGTATCTTATCAACAGAAATATTAGAAACCTGATTGAATTCAACTGCAACTTCGCCCTGTCTTTCTTTGATTGATTTAATGCTCAGTTTTCGGCAGATTATGCGGATTTCCGCCAAAGCAAGTAAGCTTGAAACTTCGTCTGGAATCGGGCCAAAACGGTCGGCAAGTTCTCCAAGAACTGCGTCAAATTCTGCTTCATCGGTAACAGCTGCAATCTTCTTGTAGATTTCCATTTTAATCTGTGGATTGATGATGTAGGTATCTGGAATAAAGCCGGTGTATTCCATTTCCATAAGAACTTCGGTTTGTTCTTTGTAATCCTTTTGAAGTGCAAGACGATTTACAGCTTCATTCAAAAGGCGTACATACATATCAAAGCCAACTGAGTATACGTCACCGCTCTGGTCGCGGCCTAATAGGTTTCCGGCTCCACGGATTTCCATATCCTTCATTGCGATTTTGAAACCGCTGCCAAGTTCTGTAAAGTCGCTGATAACCTGAAGTCGTTTCATTGCAACTTCTGAAAGAGCCTTGTTTTCCGGATACAACAGATATGCATAAGCCTGGCGGTCACTTCGTCCAACACGACCACGTAACTGGTATAGTTGGGAAACACCATACATATCTGCACGGTCAATAATAATTGTATTTACATTCGGAATATCAATTCCGTTTTCGATGATTGTAGTAGCAATAAGTACGTGGAAACCTCCCATCTTAAATCGATGGAAGATTTCTTCAAGTTGTGTGCTTGTCATCTGGCCGTGGGCAACATCAACTAAAACTTCTGGTACAAGAGTTTCTACCTTGCGTCGGATTTCCTGCAAGGACTCTACCCTGTTATGCAGATAGAAAACCTGACCGCCTCGCTCTATTTCTCGTCTTATTGCCTGAGTTATGCGTTCATCTGTAAACTCGTCAACAACAGTTTCGATCGGCTGACGGTTCTGTGGCGGCGTTGTTAAAAGGCTCATATCGCGGATTTTAAGAAGGCTCATGTGAAGCGTTCTTGGAATTGGTGTTGCAGACATGGTTAAACAGTCAATATTATTCTTCATAACCTTGAGCTTTTCCTTGTCTTTTACGCCAAAACGCTGCTCTTCATCAATTATCATAAGACCGAGTTTTTTGAAGATAACATCTTTCTGAATGATTCTGTGAGTTCCAATCAGAATATCAACATCACCTTCTGAAACACGCTTAAGAATCTTTTTTTGTTCTGCTGGTGCCACAAAGCGAGAAAGTCTTTCAATCTTTACCGGGAAGTTCTTAAAACGGTTCTTGCAGTTTTCATAATGCTGTTCTGCAAGAATTGTTGTTGGTGCAAGAAATGCAACCTGTTTTCCTCCCATTACGGCTTTAAAAGCTGCACGCATGGCAATTTCAGTTTTACCATAACCTACATCACCGCAGACTAAGCGATCCATAGGAACCGGACGTTCCATATCAGCTTTGATTTCTTCTGTTACTGTAATCTGATCTGGGGTGTCTTCATATGGGAATGCAGCTTCAAAAGCGGCCTGCCATTCAGTTTCTTTTGGGAATGCAAAACCAACTGAAGCCTGGCGGCGTGAATACAAATCTATCAGCTTCTGGGCAATATCTTCTACTGCCTGTTTTACCTTGTTCTTGCGGCTTTCCCAGGATTTGCTTCCAATGCGGTCAAGACGTGGTTTATCTCCTTCGTTTCCGATATAGCGTTGTACGAGGTTTACCTGCTCAATTGGTACAAAGGCATACTCGTTATCTGCGTATTCAAGCTTGATGTAATCGCGCTCGTTTCCCATTGCCTTTACACGCTCAATTCCGTGAAAGAGCCCTATTCCCCAGTTTACGTGAACAATATAGTCTCCGGGATTAAGTTCTACAAAGGTGTCTATTGCTTTTGATTTTGCTTTATTTACTGATTTTGGTACGTACTGACGGCGGCCGAAAATCTCGTTTTCCTGAATTACAAGGAGTTTTGCTTCGGGAAGTCTAAATCCGGCAGATATAGCTTTTGGAATGAGAATAACAGGATGAATTGCTCCATCGTCGTGAATATCTGTGAAATCTTTAAAAATTTCGTGAATTCTAAGCTGCTGGTTCTCATTATCAGTAAAAATAAAGATATTCCAGCCGTCATTCTGAAGTTCTGTCAACTCCTCTTTCATAAAGTTGATGTTTCCAAAGAAACTGCGTGCCGGTTCTGCTGAAATCTGATAATGGTCGACAGAATCCTTTTCTTCTTGTTTTTGCAATGTTCTAAAAAGTATACATCTTGAGATATTTTCTAATAATTTTGAATAATCAGAAAGTACCATATCCGGTGGAAGAACCGGGTATTCTTCTCTGGAAGTTCTATAAAGCTTGTTGTATTCTCGATTTATCGTTAATTTTGCATTTTCCTGCTTGTCATAGTTATAAACAAGTACGAAAGTATTTACGTCAATATAGTCGAGTAAAGTGTAAGTTTTATCGTAAATCAGCTGATAAAGAAACTCTTCACCTTCAGCTTCTCCGCTTACTGAAAGGCCTGTAAGGAGGTTATCGAGGTATTTCTTAGCTGTTTCTGTCAGAGGAAGATGTACTGAAAAATCAGCACTACCCGTTCCTGCAAAATCACTTGTTCCTGCCCCATCCTCTTTAATTGCAGTTTCCTGATATTCTTCCATTTTTGAGCGGGCTTTTTCTATAAGTTCGTCTGTCCAGAGCACTTCTTTTGTTGGATAAATTAAAAGCTCTTGCTTTGTACCGATTGTTGCCTGAGTGTCTGCTTCAAATTCCTTAAATGATTCAATTTCATCAAAATCAAAAATTACGCGGCTTGCATGTTCATCGCAAGGCAAAAAGATGTCCAGAACTTCACCGCGAAGACTGAACTCACCGCGTACGTTTACCTTAGGAACTCGTGTATAGCCCATGCTGCTGAGTTTTTGTGCAATGGATGTGGTATCAAATTTGTCACCCTTATTGAGCTTAAAAGAAAGCTTGGAAAGATATTCAGGGGCTGGCAAGGGTGACATAAAAGCTCTTTGCGTAAAAATAAAAATACGTGGAGTTTCATTAAACGAAATAGTATTCTTTTTGGAAAGAAGCTTTGAAAGTACACCGGCTCGTTTTCCAAAGGTTACAGAACCACGTGCTGCAGGTCTGTATGGAACTGTGCCCCAATCCGGAAAAATAAAAACTTCAGCTTCATCAAAAACTGAAGAAAAATCTTCTGCTATATCACGGGCATCAGCTTCTGTTGGAACGACAATAATTAAATCAGAGGAGAAAACTGTATATTTAGGAGCATTTTTGCTTGAATTAGAATACTGAGCTGCCTGTACTGCTTTCAGGTGATTTGAACGGCAAACTTCTGCTGCAAAGTATGAAAAAAGGCTTCCGTGCAGGCCTTCAATATTCAGCGGGAACTTTGAATTGTCATTGAAAAAAGCCGCAGCGGTATCGCGGATTTCGCTCTGATTATGTAATATTTCGTTTATAGAAGTTAATGATTTCATTTTAAAATACCGATATTAATATAGTAAAAGAAAATAAATTTTCAGGAGAATACGTTGAAAATTCGTAAACTGCTTTCAATTATATCAGTTCTTTTTGTTATTGGACAAGTGGCTGTTTTTGCCGAAGACGCGCGCACTTTTGATTATTCAAATGCCTCTGTAGCAATTAAATATTATAACCGCACGATTTATTACCCGGGCACTGCCGATGAAGCTCCTGTGTTTGTCCATATCACTATCAAAAATAACGGGGCGGAAACTCTACGCTTTAAGCTTGCAGATGACCGCTCGTTCAGCATGGACTTCAACGCCTACACTGTAAAAAACAGTCGTCTTGAACAGACTGAAAATATCATCGAAAAGCGTACTACAAATCAGACTGTTTACTTCCGTGAAATTGCTCTTGAACAGGGCGAAGAATATTCGTTCGTAGAAAATGTAAAGAACTTTTTGAAGATTGAAGAGCCTTCTGTTTACTATCTTGAACTTTTCTTTTATCCGGAACTTTATAAATCACGATATCTTACTTTGAAGTCAAACAGACTTACTCTCGAAGTTCGCCCTTCTCCTTCAGCTGCTTCTTCAAACTTTGTTCCTGTAAAAAATGAATCCGTTGAACTTTTGAAACCACAGGATATTTCTCCAGATAAGGTTGTTGAACAGACAATTATTGCACGACAGAAATCTCTTTGGGATCAGTACTTTTTGTATATGGATGTTGAATCTTTAATTCAGAGAAATCCATCACTCAAGAAAAAATATATTTCAGTTTCTGCAGAAGAACGTTCAAGAATGATTCAATCATTCAAGGGTGATTTAATGCAGGCTCGTATTGAGAATGATATTGTTGCAGTTCCGGAAAGTTTCCAGATTGAAAAAACTACTTATTCTCCAACAGAAGGAAGCGTTACTGTAATTGAGTGGTTTAAGTATCCTAACTTCAGCGAAAAGAAACGTTATACTTATAAGGTTCAGCAGCGTGAAGGAATCTGGAAGATTTATGATTACACTGTTGTAAATCTTGGAACCGAGTAACTGACAGGCGGCGATTTAAAAATGAAAGCACTTGTTATTTCAGACCGTTCAGAAATAATAGATTTTGTAACTCCTCTCTTAAAAGAGAAAGGCTTTGATTTAATTCATTACAAATGGATTATCAAGGCCTTAGACAATATTGAAGAGATTCAGCCGGATGTTGTTGTGCTGAGTGCAGAAGAATATCCAAGACACTGGAAAATTCTTGCAGGTTTTGTACAAAGCGGAATTGGTGGTAATGGTGTAAAGGTTTATCTTTATGAGACTACAAAACTTTCTGTTGAAGATGCTGCAAAGGCAGATGAGCTTGGCGTAAAATCCTTTGAAAAAGAATTTAAAGAAAGACAGTTTATTTCGGTAGAAATTGCCTTTAATGAATTGCATGGAATGATTCACTTTGAAAGCGGTAAATATTATAAAGATGAAGAATTGATAGAATTCCAGTTTACTCCAGAAAATAAAGTTTCATTAACTAACGATAGTTATTTAAATTATGTAAGTTTTTTTGATGGAAATGATATAACATCTTGTTCTGCAGAAGTCAAGGAAATTAATGGTAATAATATAAGTCTTATGGTGAGAGAATTATGAAAAAAAAGTCAAAATCAAAAGAAGCAAAATTTTTTTGTGAGAGCTGTGGATCTGAAGTTCCACGCAGTTCAAAGACTTGCCCTGTCTGTGGAAAATTCTTTGCATCGGTAAGATGTCCTCAATGCGGAAGAATCGGCTCTAATGATGATTTTAAGAATGGTTGCCCTACCTGCGGGTACGCTGTAAATCCAGATGATGGATTTGGTCATGGTGGCGGAGCTGTATTTGGAAATGGTCTAAGTCGAAATGGCAGAAACTCGGGTTATGGCAGCAGGGGCTTACTTGGCCTTGCAAGAAATAAATCTGGAAAAAATAACGGAGAATATGTAGAATCGAGTCTACCGTTCTGGGTATATTTAGTTTCAATTGTTATTCTTGGCTGTCTTGTCGTTGGATTATATAGCTGTTTGTAGTCTTGACTACCAGGAGTGTTTTCATTAAAATATAATAACATTTTTAGCCCGGGTGGCGGAATTGGTAGACGCGCTTGGTTCAGGTCCAAGTGTCCTTACGGTCATAGGAGTTCAAGTCTCCTCTCGGGTACTCAAATGAGATTTT
>CAMNIU010000071.1 GCA_946540605.1 uncultured Treponema sp. | reverse complement strand
AGGTACCGCGAAAATACTGCAAGCCTTTGAATAAAGACGAGTGGTATATTGAGGATTTACGAGATTGTTCCCTTATTTATGAAGGGAAGGACGCTCCGGCAACGTTGATTGCACCAGGCAGCAAATATGCTGTAGTTGGAACAATCACAGACGTAATGGAAGGCGGCGGGGGTAACTTGATTGAAGTGTCACTCGCCGAGAGTTGTGACCGAAAGGTTCTTGTTCCTTTCAATAAAGAATTTATTGGTAAGGTTGATATTAAGAACAAAACGGTGCAATTGATGCACCTCTGGATTCTGGAGTAATTCCATGAAATTTACTGTGCTGACCTTATTTCCAGATATCGTTAAGGCTTTTTTTGAAAACTCAATCATGGCCAAAGCGGTAGAAAAGGAAATTATTGCTTACGATCTGGTGAACATCAGAGATTTTGCGACTGATAAACACCATACCTGTGATGACGGAACGTATGGAGGTGGCGCTGGACAGCTTATGTTGCCAGAACCTCTCTCAAAGGCACTTGATAGTGTAAATGCCCGCAAGAAGTATGTTATTTTTGTTACACCAAGCGGAAAACAGCTTACACAGAAGGTTGCCGAAGAACTTAGTCACAAAGACGAGCTTGTTTTTATCTGTGGCCGCTACGAAGGTATTGACCAGAGAATTATTGATTCATATGTTGATGCTGAAATCTCCATTGGAGACTATGTAATGTCTTCCGGTGAGGTTGCTGCAACAGTTGTGATTGATACAGTTTACAGACTTGTAGACGGAGTTATTAATCATGAATCACTAGAAGAAGAAAGCTATTGTGACGGACTTTTGGAGTACCCACAGTATACTCATCCTGAAGAATGGAAGGGTATGAAGGTTCCGCCGGTTTTACTGAGTGGAAACCACGAGGAGATTCGAAAGTGGCGGCTTAAGAAGCGACTGATGAAAACTATGGCTAACCGCCCTGACTTAATTGCCAGTGCGCGAGCCAGAGGACAGCTTACTGAAGAAGCCGAAAAGATGATTGAGGAAATAACTGAAACTGTCTTTTTGAAGAAGCAGAAAAAGAAGCGTCGGAAATAAGATAGTTAGAAAACTAAATGCCGTCATGCTGAACTTGTTTCAGCATCTTATAGAAGAGACCCCGAAACAAGTTCGGGGTGACGGGAGTTTTAGGAGAATTGTCATGGACATTATTAAGACTATTGAAGAAACACAGAAAAGACCTGGAGCTCAGGGCTTCAATGTTGGAGATACTGTAAAAGTATACTTCAAGATTATCGAAGGTAAAACAGAGCGTATTCAGGTTTATGAAGGAATCGTTCTCTGCAAGAAGAACGAAGGTGCACGCCAGACTTTCACTGTTCGTAAGATTTCTTACGGTGTAGGTGTAGAACGTGTATTCCCATATAACAGCCCACGTATCGTAAAGGTTGACGTAGTTCGCCCTGGTAAGGTACGCCGCTCTAAGCTTTACTACCTCCGCGATAAGATCGGTAAGGATGCTAAAGTTAAGACTCTGGTTGGTGGAAAGATTGCTGCTGAAATCGCTGCTCGTAATGCACGTGCTGAAGCTGCCGCTGCCGCTACAGAAGCTCAGATTAAGGAAGAGCGTAAGGAAGCTGCTGCTGAAAAGGCAAACGCTGCAAAATAATTTTTTTCCAGCATCCGCTGGCTGAAATCAAACCTTAATTTATGAAGACAGGACTTTCACTATTGGAAGTCCTGTTTTTTTTATTTATAATGGATTTATGAGCACACATAGTGTATCAATCCAGTCAGCACGTCTTTCTCAAATAGGTGTAAATCGTCAGGTTCTGAAAGAAGGTTCAAGTGTTCTTGTTCGCGTAATTGGTGAGCGTGGAGGCGGAAAATATGAAGGTTCCGTTGCAGGGGTACGTGTTCAGCTTTCTGCATCTAAACCGCTTCATGCAGGAGACTCTTTTGTTGCAACTGTGGCAGTCAAGAATGGTACTGTTGTTGTAATTCCAAAAGAGACTCCTGGAATCTCACAAATATCTTTTAATTTTACAGAGGTTTCTCAAAATCAGTTATATTCGTTACTGGAATCATTAGGTCTTCCTGCAGATAATCTTTCTTCTTCTATATTGCAGTCTTTTAAGCAGATGGGCTTAAAAATGGATTCTGGACTTGCAAATAAAATAAGGAATCTGGCTCTTCGTTTTAGCGGTAAAGAAAAAACAGCGGCTGAAATTTTGAGCCTTTTATCGCAGAAAGGAATTGAAGCAGATGAGCAGGAAATAAAAGATCTGCTTATGCTGCTTTCCGGGAATACTGAAGATAGAAATGAGACACAATCAAATCAAAATACAAAAGAAAAATTGATTAATAAAATTAACAGTACTGAAGGTTCCTGGTATCTTTTGCCGTTCGACTTAATTCAGATTGGAGATAGTGGTGAAGATGAAATTGAAAACAGACTGGTTTTAGGAAATGGTTGTATAAGGCTTTTATTTAATTCGTTTTGTGCATTACAGCTTTTGAATGTGGATTGTAATTATAATAATCAAAAATATCTTTTTAGCCTTTCATATGAAGGAAAAAAAATCAAAAATACATATTTTAATGTAAGCAGTTTAGCTTCTACATATAATTCTAAGGTTCCAGAAAATGAAAGTCTTAAACTTAAAAAGCTGTTTATATCTTATGGCGTAAATGCCGGTAATATATCCTGGATAGAAAAGAATATTCTTGAAGGTAATGCCAGTGGACTTGAAACCTTTGTTAAATTCGGAGGTGAAGTTTGATTGACAGAAGGAAAAAGGCTGTTGCACTAAAATATATTGAAGGAACTGAAGCACCTGTAATTTTGGCGAAAGGTGAGGGAAGTAAAGCTGAAGTAATGATATCTGAAGCTGAAAAACAAGGAATACCTGTAACAGAGGATATGATTCTTGTTGATATGCTTGGAATTGCTTCTGCTGGTGATATTGTGCCTGAAAATACATGGCAGGCTCTTGCTGTAGTTTTTTCATATATTCTGAATGATCAAAAGGGGCAAAAAAATAGTGAATACTAAAACAGTCGGAAATGAGGGGGAGAATCGTGCTGCAGACTATCTTGTTTCAAAAGGATTTGAAATAATTGAGCGTAACTGGCGGACAAACCGAGGAGAAATTGATATAATAGCATTTAAGAATGATATTCTGGTGTTTGTGGAGGTGAAAACACTTCCAAATGGCACTTTAGATATGATTCAAAGAGAATTAAATAATCAGAAACGTCAAAGAATCTTAAAAACATCTAAACGTTTTCTGTTAAATCATCGACAATATAGTAACAGCTATGTCAGATTTGATGTAATTGTTATTGATATGCCGGGACTAGAACCGGTTTATCATATTGAAAATGCTTTTTCAGAATAAAACGCATGGATGTCAAAGGGAGATTCTATGATTTCTGGTGGAAAATCAACAGGGGCAGCTACTCTTGTTCTGGAGCGAACCGAAACAATCGATTTGCCTCCTAGAATACTTGAGTTAAGGAAGAAAATTCAAAGTCCGGAATATCTTGATAATGCAATTCAACGAATTGCACAGGTGATTAGTAATCATCTGATTGAAGATCCTGACGAATTGAAATTTCGGGATTAAAATATGGATAGACGTCGCAATAGAAAGCATTCGAATAATTGGAATAATCAAAAAAGATCTGAACAGTCTCGTGAAAATAAACAGAAATCATTTCAGTTTAATAAAGCTCTGTATGAAGATCAGGATGCTGAGCGACAGAGAATTTCTGCTATTCAAAATGTAAAGGCACGTGAAATTATCTGTCCTAAATGCGGGCAGCCGATTACTGATATTGCAGGTGCTATTGCAGACAAGTCTACCGGAGAACCTCTTCATTTTGACTGCGTTTTAAATCAGGTAAAGCAGTCTGAACCTACGGGTGAAAACGAAAAAGTTGCATATATTGGTCAGGGACGTTTTGCTGTTCTTCATTATGAAAATATTCGTGACCAGCGTCATTTTACAATCAAAAAAATTATCGAATGGGAAAGCCGCGAGCAGCAGTCGCAGTGGCGCGATGAATTAAGCGGATTATATAGTAAAATCAATTAAATTGCCGTGCTTCCGGCTCGCAATGACAATGGTGCTCCCATGCAAATAACAGTTCTGTGTAAGGTGGTAGATAACTTCGGCGATATTGGAGTCGCCTGGAGACTTTGTCGTCGCCTTACAAAAATTCAATCTAAATATAAAATATGTCTCGTTGTTGATGATTGGGAATCATTTTCAAAAATCGAAGATGGATTGCCACGTTGCCTGTCGAGCGAAGCGACGAAGCAATCCATATCAATAGATGGTATAGATATTTATCCCTGGAATAATAATGAGTTATGCCATGAGGTTTTCAGCCAGAATGATGGTGAAAAACTTTCCTTAATTCTTGAACTTTTTCAGTGTGGGCGCCCGGATTGGATGGAACGCATTTTATTTGAAGAAAAACTTCAGCGCACAGTCCACATAATAATGATTGATTACCTTACTGCAGAAAAATATGCTGAAGATTTTCACTGTCTGCAGTCGCTTACCCGTAGTGCGAAAGTTCAGAAGGTAAACTTTATGCCTGGCTTTACTGAGAAAACCGGCGGGCTTGTGATTGATGATGCCTGGTCTGAAGCTCCTGCTTGGAATAGTGAAGGACCTGCACTTGTTTTTACATATGAGAATGATTGGCGCGCACTGTCTGAAGCTCTTTTTGAATATTGTGCAGGCAGCGGGCGAAAAGTTCTTATAGCGCAGGGGCGTGGAAAAGAGAGTTTTATGCAGGCACTTAATAATGTGGATTCGACAAACTCAACTACCATCGTGGAAGAACTTCCTTATCTTAATCAGACAGAGTGGGATGAAATGATGAAGGGCTGTTCACTTCTTATAATTCGCGGTGAGGAATCTATGTCGCGGGCATGTCTTAGTGGTATTCCGTTTATCTGGCATGCATATCCACAGAGTGATGAATATCAGCTGGTAAAGGTAAAGGCTTTGCTTGAAAGAATGAAGCAGCATTTTGGGAAAGATGATTTTGAAATTATAGAGAAAGCGTGGATTGAAATTAATTCTCCTGATGAATGGATTACCACGCCTTCGGCTCGCAATCCATATGCCGACTTCTTCGAAGCCATCCCACGACTTGTACCCGGTTTTCATGACTTTGCTCTATCCCTCAGAAAAAACGGTGACCTGGCCACTAACTTAATGACATACATTGAAAAACTTGATATAATATAGAAACTATTATTGTAAATTCTTTTTTAGAGGTTTTATATTATGTTAATGACATCACAGTTAAAAGTTGGAACAGCTTTCATGTATGAAGGCAATGCTCTTATCGT
>CAMNIU010000070.1 GCA_946540605.1 uncultured Treponema sp. | reverse complement strand
GCCGAATATTTTATCCCAGTCCATCATCAAAGAAAAGTCACCTGTCACGGAATAAAGCCTTTTTCCTAATGCTTCCGCACCTTCCATTTCACCACGGGAAATTGCAGCCCATACTTCAAAAGGAGTTTCAACTCTTGTTGTTGCCTTTAGGCTTCCGTCTGTAAAAAGTTCGCTGCCCTCTTTTGTAAGAAGAATCTGGTAAGTGTGCCCGGTGTCGGTATAACACATTTCAAGAACACGGTTTTTGCCCTTAAAAGAATTCTTGTTATAAAGTGCTGCCATCTGGCGGGTAAAGGTAAGGTCCTGCGCTTCTTTCTCGCCGGTCGCTTTGTTGATTCCCCAGTCTGCATCAGCAAGCTTTTCAAAAACATCTTTTGGATAAAGCAGAGTCTTAAGCTGATTAGAAACTTCATCAGAGATTTTGCCATCTGCATATTCAGAGCCGGCCTTTTTCACAACTTCCAGATACTGATTAATTCTTTCAGAAAGTTCATCTACTCTAAAGAGTTCACCCTGACCGCAGAAAATTGTCTCATAATTTCCCTTGCCCAAAAAGTGATCAAACATATTTGTTACAGAATCATAATTTCCCTTTGCAGAATAAAAGCCGCAGGTAGAAATCAGAACATGGCGGATATTTTTCATATCATATCTGGCATCGTGGCCGCCGCTTCCTGTCTCGTTTGTATTTTCGCTCATAAAAGGCAGGCTCATTGGAAGTTGACGGTCTATAAGATTTTTCAGAATGCCGGGAACATTGAAATAATAAAGAGGAAAGCTCCATACAACTAAATCAGCTTCTATCTCTTTTTCTATGATTGCAGACATATCATCTTTAATGCAGCAGCGGCCCGGAGTATTTTTCCAACAGGCAAAGCAGCCGCGGCAGGCAGAAATTTTTAATGAGGCAACTTCAACTTCATCTACAGTTACAAGCTCTCCCCTTCCTTCGGACTTTGATTTTACACCTTCCACAAAGCCTGCTGCCAGTTTGAGGGAATTACTCTTCCTGCCCTTTGGACTTCCGTTTATCAAAAGAATTTTCATATCAGCCGTCTCCTCTTCCGCTGCATTTATTTCATACTTTCATATTAACGGAAGATGATTTTGGGCGCAAGAGGACTTTTGGCAAGATGCATTTTTGACGGGTTAAGATTGGATTATGTGCGGGTTAAATCGGAAGTCTGCTTGTCAGCTCAGCCACAATTAATTATGCAAAACTGATTCCTGCAGAAGAAAATCATAAATATTATGATTAAGCCTATGAATAATGTCATTGATATTGTACTGATGGTTTGTGTTCTGCAGATGTACTGATAGTTCGGCGCGCTGCCTGACGAAGAAGAGCCTGCGCCTGAGCAAGTCTCGCGTCGCACGCCTGTCTTTTTGAGGAAGAGATGTATTTAAGGTATAACTGTAATCCATTTTCTTTTATTCTTCGTGCACCCAGTATGAGTGACAGTCTTGACTACGGTAATTATTGTAATGGTCTTGAAGTGACTTTTCAAAATATATAAAATGTATAAGTGATAATAAAAAGTTTATAAAGGAAATGTAAGGAAAATGAATCAAGAAGAACTTTTGCTTAATCTGGAAGATAAGGAATGGCCGCTTACAACAATTAATCATGACAGACTGATTGCCCGGGCAATAGTTGTAGATGATGAAGAGAATTTCTATTTTGTCAGAGCCAATAGAGATGATGATTTTGGTAAGGCAACTCTTATTGAAACTTCGGGCGGTGGCGTTGAATCAGGAGAAGATCTGGACACTGCCATCAGACGAGAACTTAATGAAGAACTCGGTATTGAAGTAGAAGTGCTTTGCAAGATTGGAGTTGTCAGCGATTACTACAATCTGATTCACAGGCATAATATCAATAATTACTTTTTATGCAAAATTGTTTCTTTTGGAGAAAAGCATTTAACAAAAGATGAAATTGAAGATTTTCATCTTTCTACTCTGAAATTAAAATATGAAGAAGCTTTAGCTGAATACGAAAAGTGCAGATGTACAAGCCTTGGAAGGCTTATCGCAAACAGAGAAGTTCCTGTACTAAAAAAAGCAAAGGAGCTTCTAGAATGGAAAGGGCTGACAAGGTAAAAAAATGACAGAAAACAAAAAACTTCAAATAAAAGATTTTTTCCTCTTAGACAAATCTGAAAAAGAATTCTGGCTGACAAAAATCGGTGAATCTGACTGGCGGGCTGGAAAATATCTTTTTAAGATTCTTTCTGAAGGAAGCTTTAATCAGCAATATGGCGAAAAATCAAAAGTCTTTTTACTGACCCAGGGTAATAATCTGATTTCTTTTTGCAGCTTTTCGGAACGCGACGAAATTCCGGATACAGAGCTTACTCCATGGATTGGCTTTGTTTACACCTTTCCTGCCTTCCGTGGAAAACGCCGCATTGGAAAACTGATAGAATATATTTATCGCCTTGCAAAAAATCAGGGCTTCAAACAGCTTTATATTTCCACAGACCAGAAAGGCCTTTACGAAAACTTTGGCTTTTCATTTTTGCAAACTATGACAGAACGCTGGGGTGGAAAAACGCTGGTTTATCAGATGGAAATCGTCCACAAAGATTACAGCGACATCATAGGAAAAACCGTAAAAGGCACAATTGACCGCCCTCTTGGCTCTTCTCATCCTCGTCACAAAGAAATGATTTATCCGATAAACTATGGCTATGTAGACGGCCTTTTTGCCGGTGACGGAGCAGAACAGGATGTTTACGTTTTTGGTACAAATCAGCCGCTAAAAACTTACGAAGGAAAAATCACCGGAGTTTATCACCGTTTGAATGATGTTGAAGACAAATGGATTGTTGCCCTGGATGACAGTCCTTACACAGACCAGGAAATTCTTGAAGCAATTTCTTTTCAGGAACAATACTTCATGGGTGAACTCTACAGATAAAATCCAGAAAAGCAGACCAGACTATCTGTCAGGTTATATCTCAAATTTTATCTAGTCCTGATGTTTCATGATAAAATTACCTTTCAACATTTTTGTCTGCAGAACATTTACAAAGGCAGAGGGATCTGTTTTTTTGATGGAACGCATAAGCTTGTCTTCTTCATCAGAGGAAACTACGGTATAGAGCATATTGCGTTCTGCCCCCTGATAACAGCCCTTACCAGTAAAAAGAGTTGCATCATGCCCGGTAACATCGCGGATTACATGAATCAGTTCATCGGTTTTATCAGAGATTATTAATATAGTAGAT
>CAMNIU010000069.1 GCA_946540605.1 uncultured Treponema sp. | reverse complement strand
TCAATCTGTGTCATAAATGGAACGGATATTCCGGCCTTCTCCGCCAGCTTCTCCTGCGTCCACCCTGACTCCTTGCGAAAATTACGAATGTTCCTGCCAAGAATCTCTACAATCTCGCTCATCGAATCAATAATATTGCCGACAGCAATAATTGACAATTATCCACAGGCAATGTTATAATAACTGTCAGCAATAATAAGTTGCTGCCGTGCTAAAATTCGCAGAATGAATTTTATGTCAGCTTGACGGCACACTGCGCCGCTTTTTCAAGATAAATTAGGAAGTTTTGTATGAAAAATTTTTTTTTTACTGAGCTTTATGCTTTTAGTTTTTGCAGGGACTTTATTCGCTCAATCAAAAACTGATCCGGCAGTCCAACAATCAATTGAAATGTTAAATTATATCTCTACTCTTTCTGAAAAAATAAAAACAAACAAAAGTAATCGGGTATGAAAATGACAGACCTTTCTCTTGTGATTCCATGTTTTAACGAAGAAGAAGTAATCCCTCTTTTTTATGAAGAAAGTCAAAAAGTCATAAACGAGTTGAAGACTCAGAAAATCATTCGAGACGCGGAATATATTTTTGTTGATGACGGTTCAAAGGACAAGACTCTTGAAATCGTGAAGTCACTTTCGGAAAAAGATTCAACCGTTCACTACATTTCGTTCAGCAGGAATTTTGGAAAAGAAGCCGCAATGTATGCAGGGCTGAAAGCTGCAAAAGGTTCTTTCGTTACAATTATGGATGCGGACCTGCAGGATCCTCCTTCGCTTCTGCCGCAAATGCTTGATGCAATTAAAAACGAAGGATTCGATTCTGTTGCAACCAGAAGAAGTTCCCGTAAAGGAGAGCCTGTTTTGCGTTCATTTTTCGCACGCCGGTTTTACAGTTTGATGAATAAAATCTGCCGGACAGAACTTGTTTCCGGTGCCCGAGACTACCGGCTGATGAACCGTAAGGTTGTGAATGCGATTCTTTCGATGAGTGAATACAATAGATTTTCAAAAGGTCTGTTCGGCTGGGTGGGATTCAAGACAAAGTGGATCAGCTTTGAAAATGTTGAGCGCGCCGCAGGCAAAACAAAATGGTCTTTCTGGAAACTTTTCAAATATGCCGTGGAAGGAATAGTCGCATTTACAGAAAAACCTTTAATCGCAAGTGCTGTTGCCGGTGTGCTTTCAACTTTTGCAGCGGTCGCCGCGCTTCTCTTTATTATTGTCCGCCGTCTCGTATTCGGAGACCCTGTGCAGGGCTGGGCAAGTACAATCTGCATCATACTTTTTATCGGAGGCCTTCAGATGTTTTTTACAGGCATTTTGGGAGAGTATCTTGCAAAAACTTACCTTGAAGTAAAAAAACGACCGGTATTCATCTGCCGCGAAAGTGACATTGAAGAAATTGAAAATCCCGAAGGAGAAAAAAATGGCAAATAAAAGAATACTCAGAATATTTGGAATCGCAGCCGGCATCCTTGCACTTTTATCTCTTTTAATATTCATTCCGCAAATCAGAGAAACAATAATTCATTTCGGCGAAAAAAAAATTGGAAGGTCTTTGAATCATGAAGTATGGCACGGACGTTTTATCAAGCTGGAATTTCTGTTTTTGATTTGTTCGCTCCCTGCCTGCGGATTTCTTTTGTATTTATCTTGTTCAGACACTCCGATATTCAGCAATTCAACGGAAGGAATTTTTGGAACCAGAGCTGAACTGAAAAATATAAGAAATTCAAAATTACAATTTTATTCCGTATTTATTATTTTCGCGCTTCTATTTGGAATAAGACTTTTTTACATCAGTCAGAAAAAAAGTTTTATGGTTGATGAAGGACTCAGCATTTCAATCTGCAACAGAAACGAATACGGTTTTTGGGGCAGGAATTATGAGCTTGACCATGAATACAGCGGTAAAGAACTTAAAGAAATATCGCTCTGGGACAATTCAAGTGCATCAGATGCTTTAAGTGATATTTTTCACATGCATCAGGACAACCGTGATTCGCCTCATACAAATTTTTATTATTCACTTTTCAGATTATGGTTTACAGGCGTTAGAACCAGCAATTTGACTTATATTTTTTGGAGAGGCTGCCTGTTAAATCTTTTGTTCTTTACGGTTTCTTTTGTTTTTATGCTTCTGTTGCTGCGGCGGTTTACTAAAAACTCATTTGTGCTTTCCGCGCTGCTTTTAATTGCATTCATCAATCCGGCAAGTCTTTCTCTTACAGTGTTCCTCCGTCCTTATGAATTGCAGCAGGTTTTTGTAATAATTCTTACGTACTACGTCACCTGTGTTTTACAAGCAGATTCAGAAAACCGTACAATCACGACCAAGAAAATTTTTTTACTGGGACTTCTTGTACTTTCACTTACCATGCTCTCTGCGTATCTGAATATGATCATAATCGGACTGTACGGTCTTCTTATCATTATCCTCTGCATCAGAAAAAAGAACTGGATGCTGCTGAAATTTTTTGTTCTGATGTTTGTGTCAAGTCTATTGCTTTCCAAAGTCCTGTATTTTAAATTTGGAAGTATGGGATACAGGGCGGATGAGGCCGCGTCAAATCTTGATCCGTCACAAATAAAAGCAAACTTGATTGCCGTAAAAAACGGCATTATCGGCATTGCCTCCAAAAACATTTTCTTTGAAATATATTGCGTCCTTGTTCTTTTTGCCGTGTTATATCAAGCCGTATATAAATTGAAAGACAAAGGAGAGAATACCCTGCTCCATGTTGTGGCAATCAATTTTCTTTCAGTTGTTCTGATTATGTATTTTGTTCCGATTGGTATGAAAACACTGCGTTATGCAGCCCCCTTGTTTCCAATTTTTGCATTGAATTTCATCTGCGGCAGGAATAAGAAAAATCTGGAGAAAATTGCAGCATCTTCAATTTCTCTGGTGCTGATTTTGTCCCTGGTCCAGTTCTCTGGAAAAAAATCAATTGTGGAGCATTTGGATGATGCAGGGATTGAAAGATATAAAGAGATATACGAAACAAGCCTGCCTATATTTATACGAGGCGAATCAAAATGGAGATATTCAGACTTAATTCCATATTTGAATGATGAAAGCCGAATCATTTTTGTATCTGATTTTGAAATGATCCGCGAAAAATATCCTGA
>CAMNIU010000068.1 GCA_946540605.1 uncultured Treponema sp. | reverse complement strand
TGATGAGCCGCACGGTGAATCCAACGCTTTTCAGAATCGGACTTGCAACACCGTCTTCAACTTTTGTGCAGATTATCTTGTGCGGGATTGTGTTTTTGATGTTGGAAAGGAAGAGAAATAAATCATAGAATTATATTGCAGCACACTAGACGCAAAATAGAAAACTAAAGTTTCATTCCATTGGGGAAAGGTGTTGTGCGCATAAGACCCCACATCTTGTCGATATAACTTAAGGTGTAAAAGTTTTCATAATGGTGGTAATAGAAGCAACCCTTCTTTGTTAGAGTGTAGATTCCATTTTCTTTCTGGAGAAAGCCCAGTAGCCTTGCAAGAGCAAATTCCATTCCGTACTTGTACTTAAGTTTTTTACCGAAAAACTTCTGAAAATCTTCAGGATCCAGGCGAGTTGTATATAGAGTCCAGAAAAGCCAGTAGCACATCCTTTTTCTCTGGCTGAAATTTATTGTAAGTGAGGTTGCAAGTCTTCCTTCGTTTATACAGCGGGCATATTCCTTTACGCTGAAGGTATTAACCTTAAACTGGCTGCGCAGCAAAGTTGTGGCAGAACAGCCAAAGCCAAGGAAGTTTTCCCGGGTCATAGAAGAGTATTTTGCGCTTTTGTCGTTAGAGAAAGTCCAGATTGAATCGCGGCGGTAACCTTTTTCCGTGCACCAGTCGGTTATTGCATCAAGGAGATGGTGCTTCTGATTTTTAGACATCGGCTTAACGGTATTTTTTGCAAATGAAAAATCAATAAAAGGATAGATTGCCACATGATTTGCACCGCATTCGAAGGCCTTTGAAATATCTGCTTTTAAATCCTCTACAGTCTGGTCCGGAAGTGCAAAAATAAAATCCATACTTACGGTTTCAAAAGGAATCCTCTTTAAGGCTTCAAACATCCTTGAGTAATCAAAATTGTCGCGGCCAAGTAGGGCAAGATATTTTTGATTGAAGGATTGAATTCCAATGCTGATTTTTGTAACGCCAGCTTCCTTTAAATTAAGGAGAGTTTCTTCGGTCACATTATCAGGATGAAGTTCAAGTCCAATCCCTTCGGTTATTTCAAAATACCTGTTTAATTCTGAAATTATTTCTCCGATTCTGTCTGCTGCAAGAGCCGGAGTTCCACCACCAAAGTAAAGGCTTGTTGTTTTCTTTCTTGTGCCCTTGTTCATTTCGCCCACTTTTTGAATTTCTTTTTTAAGGGCATCAATATAAAGATCCATATCCTGCTGATTGTATATCTGCTTGCAGTAAGGGCAGAAAGTGCAGATTTTTTTGCAAAAAGGAATATGAACATAAAGACCAAGACTTTCCAGGTTGGTATAGTCTATAAAATCACTCCCTCCAGCGGTAAAAGTAAAAGGTGAAAAAGATCTTGTAAGCCACATTCGTGTTAAAGTTGTAATTAAACTCATAAATTGTCCTGTAAATTCAATAAAAAATTAAGCGGCAGCTTCTACACAAATTATAAATCCAAAAAGACGGAATAACAAGTTAAATTAGAGCTTTATTTATATACCCCGTTAAGCCAGAGCTTTTTTCATAAGAAAATCAGTCTAGCGGTCTTCTCCAAGCACAAAGACATGTTCACCAATGCGGACAAAGCCTTTATCCTGATAGAATTTTATAGCCTTGTGATTGTCATGCTGGTATGTAAATCAGCCTTGAAGGAAGATTATTTTTATTTTCTAAATTATAAGTTTCTTGTCCTTATAACGAAAGTTACCGTTTTTTAGGGCTGTTTCACAGAACACGTAGAACAAATCTTCTATATCTGAGTTCTCTAAAGCTCGGCTCCTGGAATTCATCAGAAATTCTAGAAGTTCCCTAACTTTTTTTCAAAATTTAAATTTTCTATTATAAATGAAAATGCACGCTTCCGAAATTATGTGTATTCTGTAAAATGCATTGCCGAGTCAATGGTCGGAAATTATTGCCGGAATGTAACAAATCCTCAGATCACTCTTGATTTATTCGCAGAGTCAGATAACTTCAAGCTTTTTATGGGTGATACAGGTCTTCTAATTACGCAGATTCTGAGAACTTCAAATATTGTTCAGGAAGATTTGTACAGAAAAATCATTACAGGACATTTAGGAGCTAATCTTGGAATGATTTTTGAAAACATGGTTGCACAGATGCTTAGGGCAAGAGGTTATGAGCTTTTCTTCCACGAGTATTACTACACTCCAAAGGGAAAGAAAACCGAACAAAAATATGAAATCGATTTTTTGATTGTGAAAGATGGCCATCTCTGCCCGATAGAAGTTAAGTCATCCGCTTACAAAAATCATGAATCTTTTGACTATTATATTGAAAAGTATAAGCCTAAGAAGCATGAGCGTTTTATTATTTATACAAAAGATTTAGTGCAGGATAATGATATTACATTTTTGCCTGTTTACATGACTATGTGCTTATAAACTGGTAAGGCCTTAAAGAAATACAGGCAGGTAATGTTATTATTGAAAAAATAAAACAGTTGGTTATATAATTAAAAAAAAGGAAATGGCAGACAAGCATTATGTAATCCTGATACCATAGATGTATCATGTGATATTGATACATCTACTGTAATGCGTGGTGGATGCCCTGATGGGGACTATTTTGCTTTGGTATATTTATACTCATCACCATCACAGTGCACAATTGAATTACGTAACAGTGATTTTACTGAATATTATGGTATGAAATTCTATGATGATGTATCTTCATTGGAACTCACTGAAAAGTTGGATGCATTTACATATTGGTATTCTAGTTATCATTATCTCGCTCCTCTTATTATTACAATGAAGGACTCTCATATTGTAGGGATTCATTCTGATGATGCAGCATGGGATGCATATGCTCGTTGGATAGGGAAAACGTTCTATGGGTTTGATGGACGTGCATTGATTAATTAATGTATATGGGGTGAGATGCAGGATTAATTTCTATGCTCCTTATGATTCGTTCACCAGTTTTCCCGTCATGTGTTCAATTTAGAGCTCAAGGTTGTTTACGCACAGAATTCAGTTGCCTCATCATTTCAACCCTGCAAACGGCATAAAACTTAACATTCACTTCCTCGTCTTCAATTGGAACGGCTACACGGCTTGTTTTTTTTAAGGCAGGAAGATGGTCTGCCTGTTCAGTGTAATCCGTTGCGAATGC
>CAMNIU010000067.1 GCA_946540605.1 uncultured Treponema sp. | reverse complement strand
GGAACCATGGACCAGTAATCCTGATGTTTATGACATGCAGACAATCTGGGGAGAAAAATGGAATCCAAGATTCAATAAATATGATGAAACTGAAAAATGGCTGAATAAAACAGGGAGATATTAATTATGGAAAAATACCGAAAAATTAATTTATTTACTCTCGAACTTGGAAGAGCTCTTTGTGATGGAGAGCATATTGAAAGCATTCTTAAATCTATTGTAGAAATCCGTGAAAAAATTTTTGAACAGCATGGTGTAGTAATTCCTCATGTAAGAGTATTGATTCAGTCATGATTTTAGACGGTGCGGAGGGCTTTATCTTATACAAGTACATTGATTTTTCAAATTTCAACTATTAAAAGAATCAAATGGGAGATAATTTTATGAAAAAAATATTATTAATTCTGATTGCAGCCTTTGTACTCCAGTTTTTTGTATTTGGAGAAGAAGATAGTTATGAAGAGACTTTTGAACAGAATGAAACAGCTGATATGAAAGATTCTTTAAGTCAGGATGATGTTTTAGGTTTGGACAGTATTTTTTGGGAAAAGCCTAAATCTCAATTCAGACTTGGTTCTCTTTATTACAATGGAGATGGTGTTGAACGGAATTTAGAAAAAGCGAAATACTGGTTTGAAAAATCTGCTGAACAGGGAGATTCAGATGCTCAAGTCAGTCTTGGATCTATGTATTTATATGGAGAAGGTGTAGAACAAGATTTAGAAAAAGCAAGATATTGGATTGAAAAATCTGTTGAACAGGGAAATTCAAATGCGCAATGTATTCTTGGACTGCTGTATTGGCCTGTATTACGAAGAAGAAAAAGTGGATCAAGATATGGTAAAAGCAGAATACTGGCATGAAAAATCTGCTGAACAGGGAAATTCAGATGCTCAATATTTTTTAGGAGAGTTTTATTACTACGGAGATGCTGTTGAACGTGAAAGGGCAAAATATTGGTTTGAAAAATCAGTCAAGCAGAGCAATACTATACAAACTCTATTATATCTAGCAACTCTTTATTACGATGGGGGAGATTATAAAAAGGCAAAATACTGGTGGGAAAAAACTGCTGAATGGGGAAATGCAGAGGCACAAAATAATCTTGGATATATCTATTTCTATGGGAAAGGTGTTGAAATTGATTATGAAGAAGCTTTTTATTGGACTGTAAAAGCTGCAACATCATCTTGGGTATCATCTGTAGAGGCACAATACAGGCTTAGTGAAATGTATGAAAAAGGATTAGGTGTTCCTAGAGATTATGATAAAGCAAAATACTGGCGTGAAAAAGCAGATGCTCAAAAAAAAGAAGAAGCTGAATAGATTTTAGAGAGACCTTGTAAAATTTTCTGTGTAAATGGCTGACAAATATGATACTCTTAAGGAGGAGTACAATGTTGGCCAAAACATAAGAATTCCATTGTCATCTTTTACTGTTCGAACTGATATTTCATACGGAACAATTCTTGGTCTTGCAGGAATTGTTGCTGTGGGTATGTATTTTTAACCACCTGAATTAATCTAAAAAATTTTGATGTATTTCAACTCTTCCATAGGGCGTATGGTATACATGATTAATATTTAGATTTTTATATGTGGCATTCAATGTTGAAATAATTCCTGGATAATTCCATTCTTTTTGCTCATATCCAAGTAATTCTAAATATTCTGCAAATTTGAGAGCCCATTGTTCCATTTGTTCTAAAGATGTATGCAAATCTGGCAGGCTGAATCCATACATTTTTGCCATTTGAATGAAACTCATATGATAACCACCATTTGGCTCTCTGTTTTTTTCATAGGAAGCCTGCAATTTTTCATATTTACATCCATAATAACAATTAATCTTTTTATCAAGCAGAAATAATCGTATAAAATATTCAGGATATTTATTTTTGAAAAAAACTTTTGATTGCATATGATCAACATGAAAATCAAATGGGATGTTATCAATTGCAAAATATTCCTTTAGATATTTTTTGAATGCCGCTCTATACCTTGTGTATGTGCTGCTTACCCATATTTCAGGGAAGGTTTTATTTTTTTTTGTTATCAGAAAAACTTTTTTTTGTCAGTATGTTCCAAATACGAAATTGTCCAATTATATTCGTGAGAATGACGGTAAAGTCTTTCTTTTGTTGTTGCAACAAGAGTTTCTTCCATATTTTGGCACAATTCATGCTTTGTATATTGTTCCTGAAGAGTTATAAAATCATTCAATGTAATAAATCATTTCTCACATATCATCAACCAGTAAAATATTGGCTTCGGAAACTTGTTTTAATTGAGCGTCATTCGTAAGAAAAATGTCACAGTTATAATATATGCTTGTTGCAATGTGAATTGCATCCATTCCTTTTAGACCTTTGTATTTGGCTCTGAGTTTTGCGGCTGTTTTTGTTATTGCACGATTCGGTTCTATTATCTGAAAATAAAAATCTTTTAAAAAAGTTTCATACGCCTTTACCTTTTCGTCGGATTCCATTCTGTATGGGAAAACAAGATATTCCGCATCTGTTATAGTAGAAGTAAGATAAAAATCATCTTCATTCTGATGATTGCATATAAATGCTAACATTTTATCCGAAAAAGGCTTTTCATCATCAAGAAAATAAATTATAGGGGTCGTATCAAAATATATCTTGCTCATGCTTCTTCTCTGAGTTGGCGGATATAATCTACGGTCGAAATACCATCTGGAACAGACTTTTTTGAACCGTCCATATAAGACTTAATTTCAGAAATAGAACGATGTGGTCGCACAGGTACATAATCATCTAAAAGAGTTATTATTACTTTTTGATTTGTTTTTACAGCTATGTTTCCTTCCGTAACATAGCCGTTACCGTCATAATAACCGTTTACTGAAAGCATGGTTCCACCTCCATTTATGAAGATATTTATATTATACCACAGAATCAGTTTTTTTTGTGAATTATTTGAAAGATTTGTAAAGTTCAGAAGGAAGTTTAAAGGGCAGGTGTGAGAGAAAATAAAAAGGCCTAATTAAGCGACGAAAATATTTGTGTTTGTAGAAAATGGTTTAGGAAAAAATGCGTTAGCGCTGGGAGCACCGCTGAAGGCGTTCTGTAGCGAACGAAGAGAGCGGAAGAATGAGCGTAAGCGAAGTGCGGACATAGCGACCCGAAGGGATGGGATTGCCGTGTCGAGCACGGCAATGACAGACCGAAGGGTAACGCCCTGTATCCTGCTATGCGAAAGCCGCAAGAGCGGCGTGTTAAATAATTTCCTCTCATGCAAACGAGCAAAGCGAGTATGCGCACGGCGAATGAGCCTTACGGCTCGTTCTGTAAGGAAATTATTAACTAGTGCGCTATGCGCACGGCGAATACCGCATTACGAAAATTTTATTGTACAAAAGGTCTGTCTGCACGCTACTCTTATTTTAGAAAACAATTTACTTTCAGGAGGCCTAAAATGGAGTATAAGACTTTATCTAATGGAATTAAAATGCCTGTTCTGGGCTATGGCGTGTATCAGGTGACAAAGGCGGAGGCTGAACGCTGTGTTTCGGATGCGCTGG
>CAMNIU010000066.1 GCA_946540605.1 uncultured Treponema sp. | reverse complement strand
TTTTTAAGTTCTGGAAGCACAACATTCTGAGTAACGTCGCGCATACGGCAGCTGAGGGCTGTATCAAGAATATCAACCGAAGTAGCACCAAGGTGAATGAGAGGTCCGATTTCTGAATCAACCTTAGTCTTCATAACATTTACAAGAGCACGGATATTGTGCTTTGTTTTTTCTTCTTCTGTATAAACTTCCTGAGGGTCGATGTTAGCAGCAACATCATCAAGAGTTTTTGCAATTTCGTCAGTGAGTTTTCCGCGAAGCTTAAGGTGGGCTTTTACAAGAGCTGCTTCACATTTAGCGCAGGAACGGATAGAAGCTTCTTCTGAAATATACTTAGAAAGGCCGGCAAATGCATCGGCTTCCGACAAAGAGTATCTGTGATCGATACAAGAAAGGTTTTCAAAAATGTTTCGTGTTTCCATAGCGAGATTATAGCGGATTTTTAAGATAAGTGGAAGTTGCACAAATCTTTAAATATATTTAAGATGTCAAAATATTAAAGTGCCGGTCGTATAATCTGGCAGAAATTTAAATTATGTGAGGTACAACTATGACTATTAAACCTTTTGATTTTAAGTTGAAAGACGGCCGCACAGCTACCATTCTTTCCCCACGTGAACAAGATATCAATGGAGTAATTGAATATCTTAAAATTTCTGCCGGTGAAACCGAGTTTATTTTGAGATATCCGGAAGAATGTGATAAATACACTTATGAAGCAGAAAAGACTCTTTTTGAGCGCAAGAATGCCTCTGAAGATGAAGCCATGCTCCTCTGCCTTGTAGATGGAAAAGTAGCCGGTAACTGTGGCATTCAGTTCAGTTCACAATTAAAACTTCGTCACCGCGCCGGTCTTGCAATTGCCCTTTGCAAGGAATACTGGAATCTTGGAATTGGAACAAAAATGTTCGAAGAAATGGAAAAACTCGCTTTGACTAAGCCTTATGTTCAGATTCTTGAGCTTGATTTTGTAGAAGGAAATACCCGTGCCCGAACCCTTTACGAAAAAATGGGTTTCAAAATCATAGGTCGCCGCCCTTCTGCAATCTGCCTCAAAGACGGCACTCTGCTGGATGAATATATGATGCAGAAGAAGCTGGTAAGATAAGGTCGTTAAATGTCATTGCCCGGCGGGACCGGGCAATCTTTACAAAACCGAGAAGTGAAGATTGTCGGGTCACGCCCGACAATGACAATATCTACAAGTCCGACAATGACACTAAGAACACTTAATTTAAAACCACCATCGGATTAATTGTCTTACCGTTTTTATAAACAGTAAAGTGCAGGTGTGGACCGGTACTCATACCAGTTGAACCAACATATCCAATTACAGTATTAGTATAAACGAAATTACCCTTTCGGCAGGCAGTAGATTTCATATGCCCGTACAAGGTTTTGTATCCAGAATGATGAGTAATAATTACATAATTTCCGTAAGTTGCATTAAAGCCCACTGCAGTAACAGTTCCATCAAGAGCAGCATAAATTGGAGTGCCAGAGGCAACTGCCATATCAAGGCCACCATGGAAGGTACGCTTACCAGAATTAAAAGGAGAATCACGCCAGCCATAATTTGAAGAAAGCCAGTAGCGGGCATGAAGCGGCTTTTTGAAGAGGTCACCGTTAATTTCCTGTCGAGTAGCCCAGTCAAGTTCAGCTTCCGGTACAAAAAGCGAAGTTCCAGCCTTAAGCTCAGAATCATTATTCAAATAATTAACGCTGGCAATTTTGTCGGCATTTACCTTATATTTTTCTGCAATTGTATTTGGTGTTTCACCATTCTTTTTTACCGTGTAAATAATTCCTGGCATAGAAGGAATTTTAAGATACTGACCAGGCTGAATAAGGCGCGACTGTTTAATATTATTTACACTTATAATTGTATCCTGAGTTACATCAAAAGCATCAGCAATAAAACCAATCATATCTCCAGATTTTACGCGGTAAGTTTGATATGTGATTTCAAGATTTTCGTTTGTATTTTCAATTGCGCCATCAGCCTGAGCAATTTCTGCAGCATCAGGTGCTTCAATTTTTGCTAAATCAATAGCTGCATCAACATCAGCAAGAAGAGATGAAAGATTTTCTTCATATTCTGGTTCAGCAGCAGTTTCAAGACCACCCACACCATGCTTAGTGTCCGGACGGCGAGCTGTAATGAGCACACAGGTAAGCAGAACTCCGGCACAAAAGCCGAGAACAGAGAGACAAACCACCTGTACAGAATTAGATTTAAAGCTCATAACTACATTATTTACTAATTTTCTAATTATACAATGCTTTTTTTCAGAAATAAAGTATTTTTTTTCTCGACTTGATTCAGCTTTTATTTCTTTTATTTCTCTGATATCTTTTACTTCAAGAGAAGCTTCGCACTTTCTTAGAAACGATTTTTCACCTATTTTGTCACTCATTTTTTATTAATCCCCACCAGATAGGTTTCAAATGATTCAGCACGACAAGCCTCAGGCTTAAAACCTTTAGCAGACGTGAAGATTTCGCGCATAAGCTTTAAGAGCCGCTGCTGATCTCCATTTTGGAATATCTTTACACAGAAATTTGCACCTGGCTTAAGCATAGTCTGAGCATACCAGATAGCCATTTCTACAAGCTGTTCGCTACTTGCTGTATCTACAATACGGTTACCGGTTGTTTTTGGTGCAGCATCGCAAACCACCAGGTCATAAGGCCCATTTTCCTTAATCTGCTTACGAATTTCCGGGGCATTAAGGTCACCCTGAATAAAAACAAGATTATCGCCTTTTACAGATTTAGAAAGAGGATTCAAATCGCAGGAAACAACCTTACCAGTTCCCTCCATAGTTCGCAAAAGAAAAGTTGTCCAGCTGCCAGGAGCCGAACCAAGATCGAGAACAGTATAATTTTTCTTTATCATTCCGAATTTTTCATCGATTTCCTTTAATTTATACACCGAACGTGCAGGATATCCTTCGGAAAAAGCTTTTTGAGACCAATAATCAGGTTTTTCATACGAATTTTTAGGCATAGTTATTTATCGGCAGGGGAAAATGATTGTTTAAATAATATTTTGGGCGCAAATTTATCGTACAAAGGGTGTTCCGCCATTCCGCTTTCGCTACAGCCACTGGCTTCGTTCACCTTGTTCGCTCAGCCCCTTCGCAGCACAGCTGCTCGGAGACTCGCTCAAAATGCTCCACCGGAGCATTTTGCCGGCTTTCAGCCGTCGCTCCCTAAGTGGCCGCCTGCGGCGTGGCTCCATACCCAGGCGCGCCGTAACGTGAATTGTATATTTTACCGAATCCTTCTTCATATTCTCCAGAAAATCTCCCGCAGCCAGGAAATTACCTACAAAACCAATGAAAATGACAGTTTTGTAGGTAATATATAATCTCAAGAGTCATGAATTTGCCTACAAAAATGAAAAAAATGCGTATTTTGTAGGCTTTTTTAGTGCTGTGATCCCTGTATTGTATTCTTTTTTCAAAAGCGTTCGCCCAAATGTACAGATTTTTACCTACAAAAACCACATTTCTCACTATTTTGTAGGTTACCTCAAGAACACAAACCGGCTTTGCAACCTACAAAACTCAAAATTTTCGCATTTTTGTAGGCAACCAACTGCTATCCCCATTGTCCCTAAATAGTTATTGACAACAATTTTAATTATTTTTTTATTCTTGTAGTCTGCCCATTTAGATTGAAGCCCCTCCAAAAAATGTATGTCTTCATACGAAAAATTATTTTTATTAAGGTTGGATGCCGATAATTATTTGAAGAGTTATTTATGTGGATTCCAATAATCATATTTATTGCATTTGTTATAGGAAAAGTTATTGCAGGTATACGTGAAGAGAAAAATAACAAAGCTTCAACAGCAGCAAATTTTGAATCTTATAAAAATCTTTTTTCTAACCCTAAAATTGATATGCTTATAGATTTTGCAACTTTAATGGCAAAACATATTCAAAATAACTTAGCTATTGATTCTCCTTTAATCTTTTATGAGCAAGTTTATTTATTATATTTCTTAAGAGATATAAATGCAGTTAGTAAGAATGTATCTGAAACAATCCGCCATGAAGCTCTTCAATGTTTAATAGAGACTCTAAAAGATAAACATAAACTTGATTATTTAGATAACAAAGATAATTTCAAAAACACATTTACAAAAAGATACGCCGATTATATGTATATTTTGATGCACGATGATTATAATTTTTCTAAGAACTTTTTTAATGATGTTTTTGAATATCAAACTGCACAAGTATTGTCTATCAAAAATTATAATAAGTTTTCTTCTTTCAGCCCCGAAGGTAATTGTTTAGAAAACTCAAAAGAAGAGTTAAAAATAAAATCTATTATTTCTGATAACTTTTCTTTGATTGATGCCTTTATGGTCCAGCAATAAAATCATTTACAATAATTTTATTTATGGTATATTATACTGCTGAGAGGTGTTTTATGAAAAATATTTCAATTATTATATTATTAATCTTTGCATTTCTCTTAACCGGATGTTTTTTTACACCACGTTATAATACATATAATACTGACTATCCTGAAACAATAGAAAGCGATGTTATAATCACAAACTATACTAAAGAAGATCTATATTATAGTATTTTTGAGGATACTTATATAACAACGACTGATATGAATACTTTTTTAAACCAAAGTAATTACAGTCTTAATTATTTACATTCAGGAATAATAACTTATGATGATAATTTAATTGCTAAATATGGCGACACTTTTGAATATAACGGTAGAGATGAGCCGCTATACAAAGATACAATAAAACTATATAAAAATAATCCTTTTCAAACTGATAATTTAAAACCCGGTACATATAAATTTGTTCTTTATAGAAAAAAATATGTAAAAGAAAATCAATCATCCTTTTCTAAACTAAAAAAGTTTTACATAAAGAGCACAACATTCAACATCAAAGAAAACAAAAATATAACAATTAATATAAACTCTGATTATTCTTTATCTGTTTATTGATTGAATTTCTAACTAACTTATTCGCAATATTCCATCTTCAAGGGCAAATACAATACCGCTTCCATTTGGTCTCACTTCCGGTAAATCCTCCATTTTTAAGAGTAAGTCTTCCTGCACATAATTATATATAATTACTGTATGATGTATAATAGAAGCAATTTCATTATCAGCAGCTTCTATTGGTTAGCGCCCCTCCAAAAAATGTCTGTCGTCATACCTGTAAATTTACAATCAATATTCTTTAACAAATCTCCTGATTTTTTCACGTCGACTGAATTCTATCACTGGAAGAAAGTCTTCTTTGAAGCATAATGCCTTTGTAAGATATTTCACAAAAATTGTGGCTTTAATTTTAATTTTTATACCAGTAGTCATAATCTGATACAAAAAGATACCTTCAGCCTTTGACAAATCCGTAAGATCAATCTCACGCTTACATAAAAGAGAAAGTTCTGTCTGGATTCTCGATAAAGTATCATATTCAAGAGATTCTGAAGAGTGAATTGCAATATCTATATCACTATGCTCTTTATAAGTTCCTTTTGCAAAAGAACCGAATAAGAGAACAGTATCGATATCTTCTTTTTGAGAAAAATACTCTGTAAGTTTTGCAAGAATCTCTTCTGATTCACTCATACGGATAGTATATCATGAAAAAAAAGAGTTGTGTAGTTTATTACTGTTTACTACAGTTTCACCTTAACATTATTCCCCAGAGAATCTTCGCTTTCTTTTACTCCGCCATCATCATTGAAAAAGTCGTTTACGTTGATTGTTGGATTACCATTTACACGGCGGGCAAGAATCTTTTTATAAATGCGGAGTACGCTTTCTTTTGGCTGAATAAAAGTTTTATCGTGACTCAGGCAGAAGTTTGGAGCCTGAATTTCTTCCATCTTTTTAATCATCTGTTCAAGAAGCTGGACGTTGTATTCGCGGGCAGAAAGGCGGAAGTGACAGTAAGTTGCATCACCCAAGAAAACATAATCTTTGTATTCGAGGACGAGGCTTCCTTTTGAATGGCTCGAAGGAATCTGATAGATTTTTATGCCATCCGGAAAGCTGAGATCTTGATCAACTATAGTCCCTGCCCTCGTATATTTTTTTGTGTATTTTGTAACAAAGAGAGTATCACATTTTACCTTCAAAAGATTCAGAATATGATCCGGGTGAAAATGTGAAATTACAATATTCTTTTTGCCTTCCACAGCTTTTATAAGTTCAGCTGCTTCACTGCTTGTTCCGACATCAAAAATCCAGGTAGTATCAGAACCTTCAGGTTTGATAAAAATCACGTCACTGGAAATCGGATTTTCAACAGAGGGGAGATAGGAAATTTCGTTGGTAATTTGAATTAAAGACATCTTAATTATATGGATTGCTTCGCTACGCTCGCAATGACAGGCTTCTCGCTCGCAGCCAGTATTGTCATTGCGAGGAGCGAAGCGACGTGGTAATCTACTTCTTCAACAAAGCTGCAAATGGATTATAAGTCTCACCGTCATCATCCTGACTGCTCATATACTTAGCAGCAGACTGATCCTGTTCCGCAGAACTTGCCGGCTGAAGTGAAATGCGTTTGTTAGCTGCATCTATCTTAGTTACAACCACGCTCATTGGCTGACCAGGCTTGTAAACCTTTTTGAGGTTTGTGTTTGCACTAACATCTTCCAGTTCGCTGATATGAACAAGACCATCAATTCCCTTATCAAGATTTACAAAAAGGCCAAAGTCCATAATCTTGCTGATTTTTCCGTCTACCTTTGTACCAACCGGGAACTTAGCGGCAGCCTCTTCCCATGGATCGCTCAAAAGTGCCTTAAGGCTTACGCTTACACGCTCATTTTTCCAGTCCGTGTGAATTACCTTAACGTTGAGTTCCTGACCTACTTCAACCACATCACCAGCATCAGTTACGCGGTCAAAAGAAAGCTCGCTGATTGGAAGCAATGCACGGAAGCCCTGAATGTTTACAAAAGCACCAAACTTTTCAATGCTTTCTACAACAGCTGTTACAACTGCACCTTCTGTTATCTGAGTTGCAAGCTTGCCTAGTTTGTTTGCATATTCACTTTCGCCGATTTTGCGATTGCTTACAAGAATGTCTTTTCCATCATTTTTATATTCTGTAATGATGAAGCTGAGTGTTTTTCCAACATAGAAGGCAGGCTCTTTTTTGTCTTTAAAGCCCATCTGAGAATAAGGACAGAAGGCACGTTTTCCGCCAAGTTTTACTTCAAAGCCGCCCTTGATTTCTGCTTCAACATGGCCTTCTACAGGAATGCCGCCTTTGTAAGCATTTTCAATCATTGTATCATCAGCAGAAGATCCGCCGATTTTTGTTGTAAAACGCATTTCGCCATGAACTTCGCCGGTAAAGAAAACCTTGAGCTTGTCGCCTTCTTTTACGCTTACGTTGCCTTCATCATCTTTGAATTCTGCAACATCAATTACACCTTCAGACTTTGCGCTCAAATCAACAAAAACTGTTGTATCTGTAACTGCAACAACTGAAGTTTCAAAACTATCACCAATATTAAATCTGTTCATTTAAATCTCCAATAAAATTATGATTGCATAGTAATATAAATAGTAGAAATTTGAAATAGTTTTACAAGAAAAAAGAAGCGTTATACGCATCAAGTCGTTATCATGTCCGAATATCCGAAAGAATATCTGAATTGCTGATTTTATATTTTTTATATATATTTATTTTAATTGAGGTATTTAGATGAAAACACGAGAAAAACTTTCTATTATTATGAACTTTCTGATTTTCGCCTTTACTTTGTTTGCAACCATCTGTCTGATTATAGGCTTCAAGTTTATGGGAGAATTTGAAGTTCTTTCTGAAAGAAACTTTAAGTCCTTCAAATATTTTACAGTGGACTCAAACGTATTTGCAGGCTTGATTTCTCTGGCATATGTAATTTACAAGCTTACACCAAAAGGAAAAAATCAGACAACCCTGCCCCGCGCTTTTTACATCTTAAAACTTGCCGCAACAACTGGTGTTACTCTTACTATGATGGTAACAGTTTTCTTCCTTGCTCCTACATCAAACGGCAATTTCATTTATTATTTTATGAATTCAAATTTCTTTATGCATCTGATTACACCACTTTTATGCATAATTTCATTTATCTTTTTTGAACCTTCAGAACCAGCGAAACTTGCAACCACAATTCCTGGTATTCTACCAATGCTACTTTACTCTTTCTTTTATACACCTAACATTTTGATTCACCTGGATAATGGCAAAGTAAATCCAGATTATGACTGGTACCATTTTCTTGCTGGCGGGCTGAATACAATCTGGTTTGTAATTCCTCTGCTTTATGTAATTACCTGGATTTTTTCGCTTGGACTCTGGGCCGCAAATAAAAAACTTGCAAAAGCTTAGCCTGGCAGACCAGTCTGTTCTTCGGTCTCATAAAATTTAATACTGCCGGTACGCTGCTTCATACTTTCTATTTCAAGTTGAAGAGTTTTATCCAGCTCATCTTCGTAGCCTGTAAGGGCTGCGAACGGTAGAAATATTTTTGCCCGCTGGCTCACCGGCATACGGTTTTTCAGAGATTCATTGTCCCATTTAGTGTTGATGATATCTGAATAGACTCCCGTGTCGAGCACGGAATTACCAGATTTACTCATGCCTTATGTCCTCCAATCTGAGCATTGCGGTCTCTTGTGGTAGCCCCCTCTTCAAAATCCATTCCTTTAAGTAAAGCATTTTTTCCAAACTTATTTATGATTTTTAAGCGGGCATTCTGCAGGCTCTCTTCTTTTTGAGAATCAGTTTCTTCATCAAAAAGTCCAGGTTGCCGCTGGCTAACTGGAATTGTGTTATTTGCCGTAACATTCATACGACGGAAAAACCACTTGTGATTTACAATTTTATCAAACAGAGAGACAACAGCCTCTGCAATTACCTCACCTGAATTAGTTTCTCCACCACCAGCATAAGTATCAAATCCGGTTGTGCCGTGCGCAGGTTTAGGAACGGGCCGGCCATAATAATCAGTTACCACCTCACCATCAAAATCAGGAAGCTCAAGAGATTCAATGTCGTAGCCAACATGAAGTGTAACAGACGAAGCAACCAGAGACTTCTGAAATAAATCCAGAGCCAGAGCTTCTGCCATCTCACGAACAACAATACGGGCCTTTTCATAAGTGTAAGCACAGTGCAATACCTGTCCGCTGCCAAGACTCTTAGCTTCCGAACGGTAGTTTTTAATATCGCTCATACCAACAGATTCCCGCCCCCAGGCATGGTCCATTAAAATCTCTGCATCAATTCCAAAATCTTTATAGAGAACTTCAGGACGCTCAAGAGAAGCACGGGCTATATCACCCATTGTAAAAATAAAACGCTTTGCAAGACGTTTTACGGTTCCACGACCCACGCGCCAGAAATCCGTAATAGGCTTATGAGACCAGAGCTCGCGGCGGTAAGTCATTTCATCAAGTTCTGCAATTCGCACACCGTTAGCGTCAGCAGGACTATGCTTTGCCCACACATCCATGGCAATCTTACACAAGTACAGATTCGCAGCTATCCCCGCCGTAGCCGTAATTCCAGTCTCCTTCATAATCTC
>CAMNIU010000065.1 GCA_946540605.1 uncultured Treponema sp. | reverse complement strand
GAAAGAATTTTTTTCATTTTTCCTTTCCTCTTGTAAAGTTTTTTTTATACTAGGGAATACTCCCTAACAAATATAATTGTAACTCAAATGTTTTGAATTTGCAAAAAAAAAATATCAAAAAATCAGTAAAATTCTTAAAGTTAATCGTTTAACTTCAATTTTTTTTCACTACGAAAACGTTTTCATTCAAAACTACAACGTTTTCTTAAAGTTAAAAACAGGTTAAAAGTCTTATTTTGTAAGATTTACTTAAATTATTTTGTTCACTTTTTTCTTATATAATATCCTTTATTTTTTTGACATTTCAAAAATCTGTATTATAATTTTTATAGGGTGGTAGGAAAAATCTCTCACGTTCGGAAAGTTGTTTAATGAAAAGAAAAAATATAACGCCCGAAAAGGCTAAAGTCATATCTACCCTTCTTGTTTCTATTGTCTTCATGATAATTGTACTTTCAATTTCAAGAATGTACACCAAAAGAATGCTTAAAAATGCTGAAGAAGAATACTTTGAAAGCATACATACAACTCTTGAAGGGTTTACAAAAATCATAACAGTTCAATTAAACAATTATAAATATGCACTCGAATGTTTTTATGTTGATGAGGTAATGGAAGCTTATGATATCAAAAAAATCATAAACTTCTTAATTCATTACGATTACAAAAAACACGATGATTTTAGAGATTTATATCTGCTGCTTCCGGATGGAACCGCGTATCTTTCGGATGGAACAATAACCCATATGCATCCAGAAAGGCACATGTCATTACAAGGGACATCAAACTACTATATAAGTGATTATTGTGCCCCTGAAATACGCGCTGAAAAGCTCTTTTGCATAGAAAAACCTCTTATAAATAATGGAGAAATTATAGGCGTTCTTGGAGCTTCTGTGGATCTTGCAAAATTTATGGACCGAACTACAGGAATAAAAGTTGGTCAGAGAGAATCCTTTATGTTATTAGACAGCGAAGGTCACTTTCTTGTCCATGAACGAGAAGAGGTAATCGGACGTACTTTTACTCCACAAGACCCTAGGTATGAAAATACATCAACCATAAATATGGCAAAAATGCCAGCCACTACTATTATTTCACAGCAAGATGATGGCAACCTGATTTATCTTATTACCAGCAAAATCCCGGATACTGGATGGACACTTTCTCTGAAAATTTCCATGAATGAAATTGACAGTATTTACTCACCCGAAAAAAGGAACGAAATTGTAATTATAATCGCAGGAATACTATTTGTTCTAACTCTAGTACTTATAGAAGCTAAAGTTCTGGACTTCTTCCAGCGAAAACAACTCATTGCCACTGTTTATGATCCTCTGACAAACCTTTGGACAAGACAACGTTTTGAAACAGAAGCCACAAGAATCATAAGGCTGAGTTCACGTTCTAAATTTATGCTTATAGAAGCAGATATTCGTGGATTCAAGTTTATTAATCAAAATTATGGAGAAGATGCCGCAGATAAACTGATTCTTTATTATTCAAGCGTCCTCAGTAAATACTGCAAAACTTATCATGCGATAATCGGAAGAGGATTCGCAGACCATTTTTATATTCTTCTTAAAATAACTTCTGTTCATCGAGCCATGACCAGTTTTAAGGACGTTGCAGATAGTTTTACACAAGAAGTTAAAAACTTTGAAATTCCTTTTTTCCCGAAATTTGGTATTGCATTTCACCTTCCATCAGATGATCCTAAAAACGCTACAATTCAGAGTCTTATAGGCCAGGCTTCTTTTGCTAAGAGTACGATAAAAGATAATCTTCTTACACAGTATTCTGTTTATAACTCTCGACTCCTGGATAAGATTAACGAAGAGCGTTATATAGAAAGTCACATGGAACAGGCTCTTGAAAATCATGAGTTCTTTGTAATGTATCAGCCAAAAATCTCACTCAATAATGATAAAATAGTAGGTGCCGAAGCCCTTGTACGCTGGAATAGTGCTCAGTTTGGACTTTTGACTCCAGATAAATTTATTCCTCTTTTTGAACGTAACGGCTTTATAACAAAGCTTGACTATTATGTTTACGAAGAAGTATTCAAATTCATTCAGACAATGATTTCTAAAGGCGAAAATGTAGTTCCAATTTCGGTTAATATGTCGCGTAATCATAACCGACCGGAAAAATTCATGCACGATTTTATGAAAATCTTTAATAAGTATTCTATCTCACCAAAACTTATTCAGGTTGAAATTCTGGAACGTTCGGTCATGGATAACTCTACCCTTCAGGATATTACAGAAAAGCTGCATCAGGAAGGCTTTACAGTTGCAATGGATGATTTTGGAAGCGGAGAATCTTCATTAAACATGCTTACAAAGATTCCTGTTGATGTTTTGAAGTTTGACAGAGAATTCCTTAATGCTTCTACAGACAGTGAAGGCCGCATTGATAAAAAATCAGAAAAATTCATTCATATTCTTATTAATCTTAGTAAAAATCTGGATAAACAGACTGTATTCGAAGGTGTAGAAACCCAGGCTCAGAGAGACTTTTTACGCTCCATTGAATGCGATCAGGCACAGGGATTCTTCTATTCCCGACCGCTTTCCGAACAGGATTTTGTGCAGTTTATTAAGCTGCATTCGTAAAGGGAAATTCCTCACAGAGCAAAAGAGGGCACAGAGTCTATATTATAATAGAGTCTCTGTGCCCTCTGTGTTCTCCGTGAGGAATTTATTATAATGAGGCCAAGTGCTTATTTAATAACTCAGTTGCCTGCTTAGGGTTAGCTTTTCCGTGACTCTGCTTCATTACTTGTCCCATCAGCCAGCCGACAACATTAGTTTTTCCACCTTTGTAGTCTTCAATAGCTTTAGGATTTGCAGCAATTACGTCCTGAACAATCTTATCGATTTCACCGGCATCGCTAACAACTTCCATGCCCTTCTCTTTGATGATAACAGAAGGCATTTTATTAGAAGCAAGCATTTCGGCAAATACTTCCTTACCCTGTTTTGATGTGATTTTTCCATCCTCGAGGGCATCGGCAAGTTCTGCAATATGTGCAGGTGTAAGACTTACATCTGTAATGGCAATTTTCTTTTCGTTTAGAACAGCCAGCAGTTCTGCAAGAATAAGGTTTACTGCGCGTTTTGGATTCTTTGATTTTGTAGCGGCGTCTTCGAAGAAGAGAGCCAGGTCACGTGTAGAAGTAATTGTTTCTACGTCAAAATCTGTCATGCCGTACTGAGCCTTATAGCGCTGGCGTTTTGCTTCAGGAAGCTCACCAACTTTCTCTTTTGCATTTTCAATAAGTTCTTCGCTTACTGTAAAAGGTTTAATATCAGGTTCAGTTGTAAAGCGGTAATCTACGAATGAGTTCTTTGTACGCTGAACAACAGTCTGTCCCTTATCTTCGTCCCAACCCATTGTTACTTTGAAACCAGGATTGAACTCCTGACGGTCTTCCTGGAATTCTTTGAGCTGGCGCTGAGCTTCGTATGTACAAGCCTCGCGGATTGCCTTGAAAGAGTTCAGGTTTTTGATTTCGGAAATTGGAGTGTGCCAGAGCTTTCCATCTTCCCAAACGTTAAGGTTGATATTGGCGTCGCAGCGCATATTACCTTCTTCGAGGTTACCGTTTGTTACCTTTACGTAGCGGAGAATTTCCTGAACAGTCTGCATAAAGAGAGCAGCTTCTTCAGGAGAAGTCATATCAGGTTTTGTTACGATTTCGATAAGTGGAGTTCCACAGCGGTTGTAGTCGATGTAAGAGTGAGCACCCTGAAGGTGAAGAGACTTACCTACGTCTTCCTCAAGGTGAATGCGTTCTACGCGGACACGGCGGTATTTGCCGTCACCTACGATACAGTCCTGGCCGATAAAGTTCTTTTCGCGGCACTTTGCTCCGCCCGGCTGTTCATCTTTTGGATAGCTTCTGAAAGGAAGGTCTACATAACCGTCTGTACAAAGCGGAATATCATACTGAGTAATCTGATAGCCCTTTGCAAGGTCAGGGTAAAAGTAATGCTTGCGGTCGAATTTTGTAAAGCGTGCAATATTGCAGTTGAGTGCCTGACCGGCAACAGCTCCGAGTTCTACATAACCTTTTGAAATGCGTGGCATGGCACCCGGGAGGCCAAGGCATACAGGACACACACGGGTGTCTGGCATTCCGCCGTAGCGGTTTTCGCAGGCACAGAAGGCCTTGGTTTTAGTCAAAAGCTGAGTATGAATTTCGCAACCGATTACAATTTCCCACTTATCTATCATATTATCCTCAAATAAAAAAGCAAAATAATGATTTATTATATAGAAAAAAAAGAGTTAGAACAATATATATAAGAGTTCTTAAAAACAGAAATGGGCTCCCGCTAAAAAAGCCTAAAGGCTGCTGGTGAGCCTCGGCGCTTCGCTCTGTATTCAGTGCGAGGCACGTATTTTCTGTATCGGCTCAATGCAGTCTTCAGTCTTTTTTTGCTCCGCCCATTTCTGTTTTACAAATTCTGGTCATTCTGAACTTTTTTTTCAGAATATATATTATAATTTTCCTTTTTCTTTGAGTACTTTTTCTACATACTCTACCATCTCATAAACGAGGGCGTCGCAGTGGGGTTTGCGGGTTCCGCCGGCTGCGGCGTTAGCTTTTAAGAGGTCGGCGCAGTTGAGCATGTCGCTGTGGCGGCTCTGGAAGTATTTTATAAGTGCCTGAGTATCTGCAGGGGCATCTACATCAAAAAGACCTAAAACCATAAGCCCACCTGTGATTACTCCACAGGTAATTCCAGATTTCATGCCGCCACCAAAGGCAGTTGCAATTTTATAGGCAGTTTCATCGTCCAGGTTCAGGCTCTGTGTAAAAGACATAAGCACAGACTGTGCACAGTTGTGGTGTGGTGTTTCAATTGCGCGGATTTCTTTTGCGCGGTCTAAGTATTTTGACATCTTTTGCTCCTACAATTTAATGTCATGCTGAACTTGTTTCAGCATCTTATAATAGATTCCGAACCTTCGCAGCATAGCTGCTCGGAGACTCGCTAAAAACAGTCCACTGGACTGTTTTTGCCCTGCTACGCAGTGCCGCTC
>CAMNIU010000064.1 GCA_946540605.1 uncultured Treponema sp. | reverse complement strand
GAGATAGCGGTTTCTACATCAGTTGAAAGATGTACATACTGGCGTCCCATTGGAAGAAGGCCTTTTTCCTTTATTGACTCTACGAATCTTTTTGCTGTTCCATGATATAAAACTGCAGGTGGTTCGGCTTTTTCTTTCTGAATCCTCATTGCAAATGAATGCCCATATAAAGCTCTAATCTTATCTCCTACAATTTCATAACGTTGTTTTTCTGAGTTTGCGATAATGTATTCCAGATCATTAAGATCAACAGTTCCACCAAAATGATTATGAGCATTAAGACCAGAAAGTAGCTGTTCTATTTGAACAAATCCCTGGCAATCCATTTTGAGACTAAATTCCTCTGGTGCATGCCGTAGTACATGGCTGATTTTTTTACTTAGCTTCTGGTAGTTCATAATATGTTTAATCCTATTTTATCCTTCAAAAAACATCCTATAATATCTTTCAGCAAGTTTATCGCCATAAGCAGCCCTGAGCTTTTCCATGGCAAATTCTTTTTTATAATCTATGTGACTAGATTGCTGGCTCTTAATGTCATTAATGCATTTCATCGTTTTCTTGTAGAACTTATTAAAATCCAAAAGAAGCATTTTATCAGCTGGCAGTTGCTTAGTATCAATCGTTCCAAAGATTTGATGATATTTTGAATCAGTTGCAATTACAGTATTTTTCTGGTCATACGATAAATCCTTATCACAAAGAACAATAAAATCTCCAAGACAATATTCTGTATGGCCAACAACCTGAACCGGATATGCAGCATCTTTAATCAAAGCTTCCGGTCTGATCCAGAGTGGACCTTGAGTAACCTCATTGCCAGAGGAACTGAAAAATCCATACCAGTCCAAGAGTTCTTCGAAAGCATAATTAAAAGCTTCATCATGGGGATTGAAAGAAAGCTTATGCCATTCATCATTCAGATAATCAATAGACCAGTGTTTTTCAGCATCCCATAAAACCTTATACACAGACTTTATCCAGGTTCGAGAAAATCCGGCATGAGAGAAAACAATACCATCACATTCAAATGCTATATCAAGTATGTCATGATTTTCTGTAAGCAGATTTCTGATTTCTTCAATCTTATCTGTCTGATGACCTGAAACACCTGAACCATTTTTTGTTTTACTGAGATAACTCCAGTCATGATTTCCCAGGAGAAGCTTTCTGTGAGTTTTATCATCCCGAACAAAAGTGCAGATTGTCTTAAAGTTATTTCCCTAATCCGGCCACTGGTTTTCCCAAGAATCAAAATAGTCACCCATGAAAACAATATAATCATAAGAGTCGGTCGACATGTCTTTTACAGCTTTCCATTCATGAGAACCATGAACATCTGGAACAACTAGAACCTTCATAATAAGTCTTCCTTATCAGATTATTTTAGCACAACTCATGTGAAATTAAATTAAAGTAATACTTTAATTTCAAAATGAAATAGGTATGTTAAAATAATATGAAGAATATCTGATATTATCGGAGGCTAAAATGAGCAGGGAAGAAAACATTGAAATATTCAGGGATACAGAAAAATTATGCAAGACAAATCCCGTTTTGTTGAAAGCCTGGAAAGATTCCTCTTCAAAACAGAAATTGATTTTAGAGAATGAAGAAATTAGTGCTGAGAAAAATTTTTATGAACAGCCAGCTAAAATTGTAGTATCTAAGAAGAGAACCTTTGAAGCTGCAATGGCGTATGAAGATAAAAAAGTTGCGGTTTTGAATTTTGCATCAGCAAGTAATCCTGGTGGTGGGGTAGTGAATGGTTCTTCTGCGCAGGAAGAATGTTTGTGCCGTTGTTCTACGCTTTATTATAATTTAACAGAAGAGGATATGTGGAAAAAGTTTTATCTTCCTCACAGACATGCTGCAAATCCTATTCATAATGATGATTTAATTTATACGCCGGATGTGGTTATTTTCAAATCCGATACAGCATATCCAACTATTATGCCTGAGAAAAAATGGAAAAAGGTAAATGTAATAACGTGCGCTGCTCCAAATCTCAGAGAACGACCAAGTAATTCTTATAATTCTGGGGATGGCAATAAGGCAATTAAAATTTCTGATAAACAATTGGAACAGATTCATATTACACGGGGCCGAAAGATTCTGGAAGCTGCTGCTAAAGATAAAAACGAGGTTGTGATTTTAGGAGCATTTGGCTGCGGTGCTTTTATGAATAAACCGGAAGTGGTTGCAGGAGCATATAAACAGTTAATGGGAGAATTTCAGAATGCTTTTGAAATCATAGAATTTGCAGTTTATTGTTCTCCACGTGATGATAGTAATTTCAGAATTTTTGAGCAGATACTAAAAATGTAGAGCAGAAGGATATTATCCTAATTATTATAATGCAAATGGTTTTCTGAACCTTTTTACTCAGATTTCGAAGAGGATTATTGGTCTGAAGATTTTTAAACTACAACTTTAATGCTTTAAATTGATTTCTGTGATAGTATTATAATACAAAACACAAATTTCGCGTCTTATTGGTTATGACAGGCCTGACGCAAAAATTCAAACGGTGCCGTTGGCATCCATTTATCTTAATGAAGGAGAACGCATATGTTCGCTAGTTACATTGATAACGCAAAAGTTTCATCTGCAATTATGACAGCATTGACTTGCAGCGATTATACAAAAGCCACCAGAACGACATTGTCTACATATGCGCTTCCTGTAATTACAGACATAAATGGAAAAGCTACAGCAGACGATCAGAATGGATTTACAAAAGAGATGTATGTCCAAAGAATTTTTGTGATAAGGAGATTAAACCAATATGGGTATCGAAAAAAGCGTTAAGCCAACTTTTTCATCAGAAAAAGTTGGTAGCTTTGAACCAACAACAACTTTCAAGACTTTCTTAAGACCAGTTATAGACTTAAAGGGTACTGGTGCCCAAATCAAACGACTCAGAAAACTACGTGGATACTCTGTTCACGACCTGCAGGTGATATTCGGTTTTGATTATCCTCAGGCAATCTATGCCTGGGAGCAGGGTAAGAACGCTCCAACAATCGATAATCTTCTTGTCCTCTCTTATCTGTTTGATGTAAACATTTCTGAAATAGTTGTTTCATCAAATATCGAAATCAAGCTTTATAACGCTGAAAAAACAGCATGAATGGAGTAGTGGAATGAAGAAGAATTTCAAATGGCATAAAGAACAGATAAACGGCAAGTGGTACTCAGTTTGTGATCACGAGCATGTTCCTATGATTGAGCATACAAAGGATGATAAATACAAAGTCCGCAACTGCAACGGCAAAGC
>CAMNIU010000063.1 GCA_946540605.1 uncultured Treponema sp. | reverse complement strand
GCTGTTTATGGTGAACTTCTTTTAAGTTTTCCACAGATTTCAATTCAATTATTATCTGATTCTCAACAATCAAATCAAGACGAAAATCACAAGGCAATTCAAATAAAACGAAAAACAATTTTTTTTCTGTGCTATCTGCAGAATCTGCGGGAAAATTATTCCCAAAAATAGTCCCTGTTCAGCGTTCGCGTTTTTAAGCTACCAGCAGAACAGAAACCATTCCGAACTCGCCCCCCTGTCATTGCACGGCTCGCTTGAAACTTTGTTGCGAATAGACCGGGCAATCTCATGCAGAGGGATTCCCGCGTCGAGCGCGAGAATGACATTTTCTAGGTCATAACATGCAAACTATTTTTCTTCACAATAATTTAGAAGTGATTGGCGTACATTTTTCCAAAAATCAGGCAGTTCCAGAAAAAGGTAGGAACATTTTTCCCACTTAATTGTGTAGCCGTATGTATGACGGAAAAAATGCCTGAATCCCATATATTCGGTAAGGCGTGGACGCAAATCGGCTGGAAGAAATTTGACTTGAGCAAACATAAAATCAATCAGATTCCTGTGCCATTGGGAAGAAGAAGCAAAATCAAAATTTAAGGATTTTCCGATAAGAACAAAGATGTTTTCAATACCGTTATAAAAGGAATGGAGTATTCCGCCGACGGCTGTTATTTCTATAAAATCAGGCTCCTTGTTTTTACATAATGATACAAGGACACCTGCTTTATCAATAAGCTCGTCAATTTGTGAAATCTCGTAAGTGATTTTTGTTTTTAGGGCCTTATCCAATTTTTTTAAGTTCTCCTAAATCCTGCAAAATGGCAAAAAACTGTGGTTTTTCATCAAAATCAACCAAGTCAACAGTTTTATGCGTTGCATCCTCTAAGGCAGAATGCACGGCAAAGAATTTTTGAGGGGCGAGTCCTTTTATACCTATGTCAATATCGGAATTTTCATTTGCACCGCCAGTTACATGAGAGCCAAAGAGATAGCACTCTGTGCAGCCTTCACGAAAAAGCAATCCCGAAATTGTGGAAGTCATTTCATTTGAAAGCATATTTTTGCCCTCCAATTTTTTATTATACCATAAAATCAGATTTTTTTGGGGAATTTATTTAAAAGATTTGCGAAATTGTCAAAACCGTCATTGCAGAGAGATTATTGGGTCAGGCCCGATAATGACACTCCTTTTTTATCTCCCACTGATTTCACGGATTACACTGATTATTTCGATTTTTCTGTGCTATCTGTGAAATCCGTGGGAAAATTATTCCCAAAAATAGTCCCTGTTCAGCGTTCGCGTTTTTAAGCTACCAGCAGAACAGAAACCATTCCGCACTCGCCCCCCTGTCATTGCAGGGGGATTATCGGGTCAGGCCCGATAATGACATGGGCGTACGGGAATGACAGGAGACTGGTGTTACAATTCCGGATGATTTTTTATCCATTCATCACATTTTTCTTCAAGCATTTTATAGTCGCAGCAAATTGAGGTTAAAAAAGAATTGTTTCTGGATTTCTCATTATATCTTTCAATGTAAATCATCAATGACTTATTTGTAATTTCTACCCAATGCTTACGGATATATCGATATTCGTTAGAAAGGTATGTATCTTTGAGCGGGTCAATTTCTACTCTTTGAGCAAGTTTTTTTGGAACAGGAATCATATTGTTATGAAGCAAATCAGAAATCTCAATTCCAGAAGCTTTTATAAAAGTAGTTGTAAGCGAATTTCTCTTTTTTAATCCTCTTTTCTTACGCTCTTGAGTCGTCTGCGATGTAAGAGGAATTACAAAAATTTTCCCATTAATCTGAACTGATAAACCGACATAAGGTCTGTCTTTTTTTAGACTTACGCGGCTGTCAAATCCATGCAGATATGACAGATAGTTTTTATCAACTATTACTATCTTTGGAGAAGTTTGTTTTATATCAGAATTAAGAAGTTCCATAATATCCATAAAAAAAGGCTTTCTCAAAAAAAGAAAGCCTCGTAAAAGACTGTCTCCAGTCTTGTTTTGAATCGTCCACTAAGCAGGACCACTCTTTATTTTAAAATATAGCACAAAAATCTAATTTGTCAATAGCATATTTTAAGACACGCCCCTTTGCCCGCACCTACAGAATGTATGTCACTATTCAAATTCCAGGACACTGCCGGACACTTTCCATCTTCTGTAGGTTGCAGAATCAGAGTTGTTCAGCGAGTTCATGTCACTTAAAATACTGCTGACATTTGTATATTTTGAGCTGCCAGAATCCGGACTTCCATCCTGACAAGCCTGGTCTGGATTATAGTAGTAGCATTTTGAAAGAGTACATCTATTTTTTAGATATCCAAAAATACCTCCCGCTTTGTTGTTTTGGGCTGTGATTGTGCCTGATGAATAACAGTTGTTTATTTTTGGAGCCCACTCCCAATTGTCAGCAGTTGGACCACCTGCAATTCCACCGACGCTACCTTCATAACTAAAGGAGTCACTAGTAGCCGTAATATTACCATTGTTACCGCAGTTTTCTATAAGACTGCCAGAATTATCCGGTCCAAACATTGTAGTTGAGCCAACAATACCTCCACAGGCTTTTAGTCCACTTATATTTCCCTTATTTATGCAGTTTCGTATAACACAGACACTGGCACTTCCTGCAATGCCGCCAATATAACTTCCGTTATTAGCAATAATTGAACTTGTATTCACACAGTCAAGAATATAGCAGTTTCTTTCACGTTTCTGATCAGCAATATAAGACCCCTCTGCCTTTCCAATAATTCCACCAATACCGTTATGAGAATTTTCGATTGTTATAGTCACACTGCTGGAACAATTTTTTACAGTGCAGGCTTCTGCATGACCTATAACACAGCCAGCATAATTAGCATTTACATTAAGCGTACCCTCAAGGTTTAAATTCTGAATGGTGGCGTTTTTAGCGCCGCTGAATATGCCGGAATAATTCTGCGTGAAAGAAACATTGTCGTAAGTAATGGTCTTGTTGTTTCCATCAAAATTTCCAGTAAATAGTTTTCTAACTTTCCCTTGATTATTCACCTCATAATCAGAATAGTATTCACCAACAGGCGTAAATGACGAGTCAAGCGTTACATTATTTAAAAGGATTAAAGTAACTCCAGTAAGCTCATTGCCATCGTTCACCCATTCTGCAACCTTCTCAAAGTCATCCATTGTTTCCAGACCTGCAGTGTCACCGGCAGCAGGAACAGTCGTGAATTGAGCCA
>CAMNIU010000062.1 GCA_946540605.1 uncultured Treponema sp. | reverse complement strand
TTCGGTAAAACTAACTCCCTCTGAACTGGAAGAAGTATCAGGCGCCACCGGCTGGTGTGATGTCTGTAAGGGCTGGGAAGAATAAAAAAAGCCGGATTTTCGGGCATGTAATGTTTTCAAAGGCAGAGCTGAGCATAGAAGCTGATGGAAAGTCGACTGGCGAAAAGCTTCCAATTGGAACTTTTGGACCAATCAGCATTCATCCAGATTTCAAGAGGCAGGAGCACAGGAACTTATTCCCGGTTACCTCAATGGAATTGAAGCAACTTACACTCCCCCATAATTAAAAAATGCCTGCAGTCAGCCTTTACTAACTACAGGCACTTTTTTATCTTAAAATAAAATCAGTAATACAATCATACCAGTGAACATAGGTTTCTCCGTTTACAGAGAGCCGCTCATTATCTGGGAGCTGTTCTGTCCATAGTTTTTTGTAGCGGTCCAGATGCCAGTCATTACTGTTGAATCTTCTCCATAAAATTGTGTTGCCGTTTTTATCCAGATAATGTTCAGATAAAACTTTCTGATGATAAGATCCAAGATCCACCACGCAGACTGTATCATATTTTTTTCCGCCAATGGTAACCTCGTATCTTCCAACAATATCCATTACAGGGTTTTGATTCTGGCAAGTAACTTTATCATCCTCTTTTTTTATGAGACCTTTCGGTGATAGCTGAGTTTCATGACCACAGTTGTCTTCACCATACCCCCAGTTTTCTACAAACTCTTCTCCATCCAAAAAAGTTACATAGTGCTTTACACCATCAGCCATATAGCTTGTTGCAAGATAGCGGCAATGTGTGTCTGTAAGCTGGGCAACAAATCCCCGAACACTTTTTTCTTCTGGCTTTGAAAACTGATATTCTTCAGCAGTAATTTCAACACCTTCAATTCCATGAACTGCGGCCCTGCCAATAACCTTCATGTCGTAGAGATAATCACATTTTCTAGATGGCAAATCATAAAGCCCCCAGCTGATTTTTTCATTTAGCTTTGGAATCAAATGCCAGCCCATCAATTCTTCCCATTTTAGAGAGAAAGGTTTTTCATCTGATTTTTCAATTTTATAATCTGGAAGATATTCTGGTAAATTATTATTTTTCATATTAATACTTCTCCTTAAACTTTTTCTTAGCAGTATGGAGCCTGCTTTTTACAGTTCCAAGTGGGATTCCAAGTTTTTCTGCAATCTCTTCTTGTGTCATTTCTTTCCAAAAATAAAGATACAGAATCTGCTTTTCTTTTCCGCCAAGTTTTTCTAAAGTTTCCTGCACCGATTGAATTTCTGTAAAGCCCTGCCTGCCTGGTATAAGTTTTGTTTCCAACAATTCTTCTACAGGAAGCTCAAGAACTTTTGCTTTTTCTCGAAAATAATCGTTGCATTTATTTCTCGCAATACTGATGATCCAGGCTTTGAACGATTCCTTATTTTTTAATTGATTAAACTTTTGCATTGCAGTGATATAAACATTCTGCAGAATATCGTCCGCATCTTCTTTCACGCAAATTTTAAATCGAACAAAGCGTTCTATTGAAATCCGTTCCCGAGAAATCAGTTTTTCAAATTCACTCACATTTTTTTCCTCCGTCTTAGAAGTAACCGGTTCGTTAATATAGACGAAGTTCAAATCAAAAAGGTTCATTTTTATAACTCTATTACATGATTTATTATAACAGATAATTAGACACAAAACACTGAATTAATCTTGGCTTTATGATAAAATAAAACATCAACCAGAAATAACTATGGCAAGCATTTTGATAAAAGACACAAGTCGTGAGCAGCGTGAGCAGATTGTCCGCGAATCACTCGGCGATGAATACGATGTTGGCTGTGGAATGAATTAGTAAAGGTCGCTAATATGGAAATCAGCAAAAAAGATATGAAAATTCTGCTCAAATCTCAGCAGGGAGAACTGGATGCCGTACTCATGTACAACGCTCTGGCTGAAGTTGCAAAACACCAGAAGGACAAGGACACCTTCCGTCAGCTTGCAAAGGAAGAAGGCCACCACGCATCAGTTTTTCATAAGCTGACTCAAACAGAACTTACTCCAAAGCACACAAAAGAAATCCTCCTTCCTCTACTTTACCGCATTTTCCCAAGATGGATTTTGTATCCCGCAATCGCACAGGGCGAATATGCAGCCGTAAAGACTTATGCACCGGTAGCCGAAAAGTTCCCTGAAGTTGAAAGCGTAAAGAATGATGAAAAGCGTCACGGTGATACGGTGAAAGGATTATTAAACAAATAGTAGTATATAATAATCTGAATTAATTATTTTGGATAAAAGAATACATTTTATCTACATTGCCATCTAATTCAAAATCGCAGGCTTTGCAGAGATAATCATTTGTTTCTAAGAAAAGATTTGTACCAGTATCATTTAAAAGGCTATAAAACTCTGTTGCAGATAATTTAGCAAAAGCCTTATCTAGTGGTAGATTGAATTTTTCCATTATATGGCGAGTGAGAGCTATTGTACTATTTCCTTTAGCTGTTTCAATCTGACTTTCTGGCATAAACTATAATTCCTTTATGGTAAGAATTAATTTATCTGCAACCTCTTGTTTTCCAATGTAATATTGAATTCCAAGATTTTCTACTTCAAGATTTTTGAGAAGCAATTCCTTTGCCTCATACGAACCAACTTTGCCATAAACTCCATCTTTATAATATTTAAGACACAAAGTTGTATTATCATCAGCTGTTGGACCAATTACTAAATCATAATCATGAGGGACTGTTTCGCAGTCTCTACATTTCAATACAAAATCAAGCCATTCCATGTCGGCATCAATAAAGTATTTAATTTTCAAATTTGGAATAACTTCGCGATTAAGTTTGATTTCATACAAATGTTTAGAAAACTGATTTGGATCTTTTGATCTTGTTCGTCGTACAGCTTCACCGAATTTTTTATTCATCATTCCAATGGCCTGAGATTTTTCTAATGCCATGTAGAAGCCTTTTCCAAAATCTTTATTACTTTTTCCCTTTGTCACATCAACAGAAGAAAAAAAATCTATCGTTCCATGATAAAGAGTATCACTGATTCGCGGCAATATATTCATCTATTTCCCTTGCCATTTCCGGCTTTGTCATGCTATCAAAAACATCGGGACAATCAGCAATATAACTTAAGATTCCGTATTTCTCATCAAGCTGCAAAAATTGCAAAGAGGTTATATTATGCTCGCGTTTATACTCTTCAGACGCAAGATACATGAGAAAAATCGAATTATTTAATCTCAAATCTGACATATAAAAACCTCCTTCAAAAACTAAGTTATTATAACACAACTGATTTTAATTCGCAATTTACGATTGTATTTTACACTTATTGTTTCTACAAGATTTATGATTCGTATTTTTATCCTTTCCATAAACTAATTTTTTTTCACCTGGCCTTCGCGGGTTTCTTTTCCGGAAGTTCATCATACATACCATTCAGAAGTTCCTGTATTAGCGCATTATCATCAAAACTATCAAATACATGCATCAGAGTCTTTGATTCTTCATACGGATAACGCAGTTCGGAATCTGAAAGCAGTCTGTCCGATGTCGGTGTTCTCTTCAAAAACAGCTCATCACCGCAAACATCACCTATAAGCTTACCTTTGAAATATACAAGGTATCCGCCCATCATAGATTTTATGACAATATCACCAGCTTCAGAAAAACAGTCGCGAACATATTCATTAAATTCATTCATCACGATTTTTTCCTTTTCTGTATTATAGCAGAGATTGTTCAACAGAACACTGATTTAATCCTTATTTCGTGATAAAATACATCTCATGGCAAGTATTTTAATAAAAGACACAACTCGCGAACAGCGTGAACAGATTGTACGCGAATCTCTCGGCGACGATTATGATGTAGGCTGTGGTATAATTTAAAGAAAGGACATACAAATGGTAAAACACATAATTTTATGGACATTAAAAGAAATGAGCGATTCTGAAAAAGAATCTGTAAAAGCTGGAATCAAGGAAGGGCTCGAAGGCCTTAAAGGCAAAATCCCGGGACTTGTAGACATCAAGGTAAACACAAGCGGCCGCCTCGCCTCTTCTACTGCCGACCTGATGCTGGATTCCTCTTTTGAATCTGACGAAGCCCTCAAAGGCTATTCAAAACACCCTGAACACGTTGCCGTAGCAGATAGCAAGGTTCGTCCATTTACTGCAAGCCGTGCCTGTCTGGATTTTGAAATATAAACGAGGTCCAAAATGAAACTCTTCGGTCGTAAGAAAGCCAAGGAACCTGCCGTACAATTCGATTCCGAAACTCAGTATGCCGTAATCCGCTCTTCAATCTGCACCGGAGAAAAAGTCGCAGGCTTTAAAAACAAAACAGACGGCCACTTCACCGAAGTAATGCTCATCCGTTCACCTGCTGATGAAAAAGAATTCAAAGAGACCTACGGAGTGAATTCTTTGAAAGTTGAATACTAGCGGGGAATACAAGAATCGAACTTGTATAGGCGGATTAACAGTCCGCTGCACTAACCATTGTGCTAATTCCCCAATGACGGAAGCTACAGGACTCGCCCTTCGGGCCGGCTTCGCCACGGTCGCACGCCAGCTACGACCGTGCTTGCATGGAGATACAATCTACCGCCAGTTTTTAGGACTGGTGCCTTTCCGCCTTCGCAGCATAGCTGCTCGGAGACTCGCTCAAAATGCTCCACTGGAGCATTTTGTCGGCTTACAGCCGTC
>CAMNIU010000061.1 GCA_946540605.1 uncultured Treponema sp. | reverse complement strand
CTGCTTAACCTGAATGCAATAATCTCTATCCCAGCCTGTAAGCATTGTAGTACGTCCGCTTTCATCCATGCGTCCTATTTTTTCTGCAATTGCTTTTATACCATCAGTTTCTGCTTCTGCATGAATTACGCAGTAGGGCTTATCGCATTTTTCAATTTTGATTTGTGTTATCAAAATAGACTCCTGTTTAATTGTTTATTTTCTGAAAGTTCTGTATCTTATTGTAAGTACAGGACTTGATTTTGAAAAGTAGTCAAAAGACCTTTTACCTCCTTACGAAAAGAAACGGCTTTATGATTAAAATCTGCAAAATCCGCTTTTACTCCTTCTTCTGCAAATCCACCCCAGCAATTAAATGCGTCCATGCTTAAAAGTGTTATTAATCTTTTCATGATTCGGAGTATAAAGCAGGGGACCAGTCTTGTAATGTTTTTGGCGACAAGTGGTAATTTATTGTGATAAGTGGTAGAAAAGAATTATGAAAAACTTTTCCTTTGATTTAGAATTAAAAACTCCACGTCTCACTCTGCGCCCGGTTCGTCTGGGTGATGAAAAAGAGATTCACGAATATGCCGGCGACAAAAGCATTACGATGATGTTCTGGCTGCCCAATGACACTTTTGAAGAAACTCTTGATTTTGTAAAAAAATATTCTGCTGAATGGGAAAAGTCTGAGCCGGAAGATTTTGAGTTTGTAATTCTCTATGAAGGAAAGATTATCGGCGGCTGTGACTGCGACCTTAGCCACAGCGAGGATCATTCCTATGCAACTCTTGGCTGGATTTTGAACAAGGATTACAGAGGCCGCGGTTTTGCTACTGAAGCTGGCCGAGCACTGGTGGATTTTGTTTTTTCAAATCTTAATATTGACAGGGTACTTGCCCAGTGCGACTGCAAAAATGCGGCTTCCTTTAATGTCATGAAGAAAATCGGAATGAAACTGATTGATGACAAAGGCACACGAACTTATCCGAAAACTGGAATTACATCCGGAGAGTTCACCTGCGAACTCACACGAGAATCTTTTGAAAAATTACAATAAAAGACAAAAATGCGAGCTTATCCGAGTTTTGAAAACTTTTATTTGATTTGAGCCTGTATAATCTTAATTTTTTAATTTTAACAGGCTAAAATTCTTTTTAATTCTGGAGATTTTTGGAAAGTGAGCCTGTAAAAATGCAAAAAGATAATTTTTGCAGGCCAGTTTTGGTAGAAAAATCTCCATTTTGGGATTTTTTCAAGAGAAATTAAGAAAATCTAGCCTGTAAAAATTGAGAAAACTCAATTTTTGCAGGCCGCCTCCTCATTAAAATAAGTTTTTAACGAAAAAATGGGCCTGCTAAATCGCGGAAAATCATTTTTAGCAGGCTAGCTGCGGTGAATATTTGCATTTTACGGCTTTTTTCGGGGTTTTTTAAGGGGATTGAGCCCACTTAAGCAGGGGATAGGTCGGTCGCTTTGCGATCTTACTGAATTTGCTACGAAAACTCACAAAAAAACAATGACCATATGAGGCCTTGGGAGCGCAGGGGTCTCCCCCTCTAAAAATTCTTTTTATTTTCTCATCTATATCACAAATTTTGTGCTATAATATGCGGGCTATGAAGAAGAGATTGACGGGTGTGGCGGTTCCGCTTGGTGCCCTTTATACTAAAGATAATTCGGTTATTGGTGAGTTTGGCGACCTTAAGCCTTTTGCAGATTTTTGCAAGGCGGCGGGGATTTCGATTATTCAGCTTTTGCCTGTGAATGATACTGGAACTCAAAGTTCTCCTTACAGTGGGCTTTCGGCTTTTGCTCTACACCCGATTTACATACGGCTAAGCGAGGTACCTGGCTTTGACGCGCTTTATAAAGGCGACAACAAGTTCAAAAAGGCTTATGATGATTTTATCAAGGGACAGAAGTATACCCTGCGCTACAACTACGATGCTATTTTAAACGGAAAAAACGCCCTGCTCAAAATGCTTTATGATGCAACTGATGAAGGCAAGACCGGCGAGGCTGGCGACCAGCTTTCTAAGTGGATTCGCGCTAACAGCTGGGTAAAATCGTATGCTGTTTACAAAAATCTTAAATGGAATTATATGCAGGCAAGCTGGAAGACCTGGCTTGATACTGACCGCCTTAAGACTAAGGAAGAAATTACCGCCCTCTGGAATAAAAAGGCTTTTAAGAAGGAGCATCTTTTTTATGCCTGGTGCCAGATGGTTGCTGACGAACAGTTCCGCGGGGCTGTTAAATATGTGAAAGAGGCTGGCATTTTGCTCAAGGGCGATATGCCTATTTTGATGAACGAAGATTCTGCCGACGCCTGGGCCTGCCCTGAAGTTTTCAATCAGGAGCTGCGTGCTGGTGCGCCTGCCGACGGAGACAACCCGACCGGCCAGAACTGGGGCTTCCCTACTTACAACTGGAAAAATCTAAAAGAGGCAGATTACGGCTGGTGGAAGGATCGCCTGAAAAATGCTTCAAAATATTATGACGCTTACAGACTGGACCATATACTGGGCTTCTTCCGCATCTGGGCAATTCCGGAGGCTGATTTGAATGCTTTGAACGGCCACACTGAGCCTTATGCTTCTATAAAAAAGACTGAGCTTTACGAGCTTGGCTTTGATGATGACAGAATCCGCTGGCTTAGTCAGCCTCACATTCCGACAAGTGCTATTGAAGACATTACCTGGAACCACGACAAGGCTCATCAGATTCTTGCAATTTTCTGCGACAAGATTGATGGTGAAGAGTTGTGGCGTTTTGCGCCGGCGATTACTGGAAGTAAGGCAATTGAAGAAGCTGATTTGAGCGAGCTTTGTGCACCGGAAGCAATCGACCGGGTAAAGCAGACTCTTGTTGAATACTGGAGTAACCGTACCCTGATTGAAATTGCAAAAAATAAATATGTTCCTCTCTGGACTTACGGACAGTCTACTTCCTGGGGCAGTCTGAATGAAAAGGAAAAGGAAGCCCTGACCGAATGCTTTGACGACTTGAACAAGAAAAACGAAAAGCTCTGGAAAAAGCAGGCCGACGAGATTTTTGAAGCAATCACAAAGGCTGTAAAGATGATTCCTTGTGGCGAAGATTTGGGTGTGAATATTGAGTGCGTTCCAAAAACTATGGACGCCCACAAAATATTGGGTTTACGTGTTGTGCGCTGGTGCCGCGAATGGGCCGAGGCCGGACAGCCTTTTGTGCCTTTTGCAGACTACACTCCTCTCTCGGTTACAACAACTTCCGTGCATGACTCAAGCACTCTGCGTCAATGGTGGGATGATGAAAAAGATAGCGTAAAAGCATTTGTAATGCAGAACGCAGAAGTTTTTGGAATTGAAACAGGTGCTAAGGACGGTCCATTGTTTACTGCTCCCCGCGAAGAAATTGAAGCCAAATCAGAATCAGTGGCAAAGGAAGAGTTCACTCCGGAAATCGCACAGAAGCTTCTTCAGGCATCCGCCACATCTGCAAGCCAGTGGTTCATTCCACCGCTACAGGACTTCCTTTACATGGACAAGTCTCTCTGGCTTGAAAACGCTGCAGACGAGAGAATCAACGTGCCGGGAACCGTAACCGAGTTCAACTGGACTTACCGTCTACCTTGCACACTGGAAGACCTGATCAAAAACACAGCCTTGATTGAAAAAATCAAAGCCGTGTCTGAAAGATAATTTTTCTACAGCTTATACTGCATAAAGTTTCCATTGTGAACAAAACCGTATGCAGTATAAAGTTTTACTCCCATATCTGAAGCCGTAATCTGAACCGCCCCGCAGCCGTAAGCACGGGCTTCTTCCACAACCCGGTGCAACAGCTCTTTTGCAATCCCCTTGCGACGGTAATCCGGATTCGTAAACATACTCGAAAGCAACCCTAATCTCCCAGACGGGCAGCCAAAATAAGGCGGCTTTTCAACAAAAGACATTCCGCTGGTTCCGATAATCTTGTCGCCGTCCAGAGCCAGCCAGGAAACAAAAGTCCCGTCCGCCAGGTGGCGCTTGTAATAATCTTTAAGGGCCGACAAAAGGTCAAAATCCTCTTTTGCACCTTCTTCGCGCAGCTGAGTGATGCGCATTTGGATGAAGGTCGGCAGATCATTCTCGGTCAGTTTTCGATAGATGATTTTACTGGTAGATTCCATTATTTTTCCTCAAAAGCTTTGATGTCTAAGCCATTATAACCTGAAATTAAGTAAAATGGCGAAAAAAGTTCCATAATGTTTCTATATTATTGTTCGCATAAACAGAAAAACCATGGTATAATTTATTAATTATACATAACTCTTAAAAGTTCGCTGCTTTGCCGGGGGCGTTACGGGGGCGGAGCCCCCGTTAGAAGGGGTAGCGAACAACGAAGTGCGAGCGAGGGGAAGGCTTTCCCCTCCTTACCTATAAACTAAAAGTTGGAGTACATAATGAAGATTTCACACAACGAATTTCATATTTCTAAGAAAATACGAGACCTTTGTAATTTTGACGGCGGGCTGTTTGCTTCGAGCGGAAACGTGGTTTTTGCCAATATGCGGAATGTGCGCGCCTTTCAGCTTTTGATTAACAATGTGTTTGAGAGCCGTGGCGAGGAAAATAAAAAGCTTTCGGCCGGTCAGCTCAACGCTATGGGTCTGATTGATGAGATTCTTCATTATGTGTGTATGCTTTACCGCCGCGACAAGGTGCTGACTTTTATGGACGACCTGCTCTCTTCGCTGGACAAGGAGTTTGGCCGCGCTGAGGTTGACGGCCTGCTGCTGGATTTTATCCGCGAGTTTCCGCCGGTTGAGGTTTATAAGGAAAAGATTTCTGCGGCTGATTATCTTGCGGGTACAGAGCTGGATGCGGGTACAGGAGCTGAACGCACAAACCGCGCACAGACTCTTGAAGAGCTGATTCTGCTTCACCTTGCAAATGAGAACAAGGCCTTCCAGCCTTTTTTGATTATGTTTTCCGACAAAGAGCTGGCAAAAAACAAGCTGTACGCTAAGAGCTGGAAGTCAATTCAGAAGTACGCTGCCGGCCAGCCGGTCTTTGGACCTTTTGACCATGATTTGATTACGCTGCTCCGCGAGCCTCAGGTCTTTGCGCCTGACAGCCTTCGCGGTCAGCTTGAATATCTGCAGAAATACTGGGACACCTTCCTTGGCGAATGGCTTAAGCGCATTCTTGCCGGCATGGATACAATCTCCGAAGAGGAAAAAGCTGCCTGGCACGGCTTTGGTGGCGGCGACCTTCCGGATATGCAGCCATACAGTTTTGAAAACCTCATGAACGAATATGAACGATTCAGCGCTGACAGCGAGTGGATGCCAAAGGTTATCCTGATTGCGAAGACGGTTCTTGTCTGGCTGGACCAGCTCACAAAGCAGTACGGCTATCCTATTACAAGACTGGACCAGATTCCGGATGCCGAGCTTGATAAGCTGCGGGACGAAGGCTTTACCGGTCTCTGGCTGATAGGACTTTGGGAACGAAGCAAGGCTAGCCGACGCATCAAGCAGATTTGCGGAAACCCTGAGGCTGCTGCTTCTGCCTACTCTCTTTTTGATTATAACATTGCTTCGAATATCGGCGGCTGGGATGCGCTTGCAAATCTGCGTCAGCGCTGCTGGCAGAGGGGGATAAGGCTGGCCTCTGATATGGTGCCTAACCACACCGGTATGGACGGCGACTGGGTTATCAATCACCCGGATTATTTTATTCAGCGCCGCGATAATCCTTTCCCTCAGTATACTTTCAACGGCGAAAACCTTTCGCAGGATAGCAGAGTGTCGCTCTTCCTGGAAGATCACTATTACAGCAAGGACGACTGCTCGGTAGTTTTCAAGCGCGTTGATAATCAGACTGGGGATACCCGCTATATCTACCATGGAAATGATGGTACCGGCCTGCCTTGGAACGACACTGCCCAGATTGACTTTTTGAATCCGACTGCCCGCGAGGCTGTTATGCAGGAGATTCTGCATGTTGCTCAGAACTTCCCTATCATCCGTTTTGATGCGGCAATGGTTCTGGCAAAAAAATCTATCCGCCGCCTCTGGTACCCGGAACCTGGACATGGAGGAGATATTGCAACCCGCAGCGAGACAGGGCTCAGCACACAGCAGTTCAATGACGCAATTCCAAACGAGTTCTGGCGCGAGGTTGTAGACCGGGTTGCAGCTGAATGCCCGGACACCCTGCTGCTTGCCGAAGCCTTCTGGATGATGGAAGGATATTTTGTGCGCACTTTAGGCATGCACCGCGTTTACAACTCGGCCTTTATGAACATGCTCAAAAAAGAGGAAAATCAGAAATACCGTGAGACTGTAAAAAATACAATCACCTTTGATCCGCAGGTTCTTAAGCGCTATGTAAACTTTATGAACAATCCGGATGAGGAAACTGCCATTGCCCAGTTTGGCGACGGCGACAAATATTTTGGTGTCTGCACGTTGATGATTACAATGCCGGGACTTCCTATGTTTGGTCACGGCCAGATTGAAGGCTTTACTGAAAAATACGGCATGGAATACACCAAGGCTTACAAGGACGAAAAACCGAGTCAGTATCTTGTAGACCGCCACTGGCATGATATCTTCCCGCTGATGAAAAAGCGATATCTTTTCAGCGGTGTGGACAACTTCCTTTTCTACGATCTCTGGGAAGACGGCCATGTAAACGAAAACGTCTTTGCTTACTCTAACGGAGCCGGTGACGAACGAGCGGTAGTTTTCTATAACAATAAATACGACCGCGCTGCCGGCTGGATTAAACAGTCCGATCCTTATGCTGTGAAGACTGGTAATGGTGATGAAGTTGTGATGAAATCGCGCAGCATCTCAGAGGGACTTAATTTGACAGCCGAGGATGACAAATACTGTATCTTCCAGGAACACAGAAGCCGCCTCTGGTTTATCCGCAAATCCAGCGAGGTTTGCGAAAAAGGTCTCTTTGTAATGCTCAATGGATTTGAATATCAGGTTTATCTCAACGTGCATCAGGTGAGCGACCAGGCAGACCACCGCTATAAAATCCTGTGCGACTTCTTAAACGGCCGCGGCTGCGAAGACATTGAAACAGCTTGGCAGGAATTGATTTATAAGGATCTCTATGCTGATTTGCACGCATATGCCGGAAAGGTGATGGCACCTCTCTTTGAAGCTTTTGGTTATGAGAAGATAAAGGATAAGAATGAGGCGGAAAGTGCCGCTGTTGCAGAGGTGGAAACTTCACAATCAAAGAAGTCTTCAAAATCACCGAAAACCACTGCCAAAAAGCCGGCCGCCCTCACAGCAAAAAAAGTGACAGACATAATGACTGCCGCAAAGAAGGAGCTTACAGCCTTTGTAAAGACTGCGTCTAAATTTGCGGGCAAGGACGTAAAACTCGACGCTACAAAAGAAGCGGCAGAAATTACAGGCCGCCTCAAGAAGCTGGTTGCAATACATAATCTCAAAAAGGCAAAGCAGCCTGCTGATTTGCAGAAGGCTTTGCTTAAGGCAGCTGATGCAAGTAGCTTTGCAAGCCTTATGGAAGGCGCAGATGCCGGCCTCGAAAAACTTCTTTTGTGCTGGGCTCTCTGTGGCTCGCTCGCAGAAAGGGGCTGTGCTTTAGAGTTCGCTTTCGGCCGCAAGTTCAACGAATACCTGCACGAAGAAAAGCTGATTGAAAAAGACGAGAGATGGAATCTCTCAAAGCTCTTTGTTCTGTCAACAGCGACAAGCCCTGCCGCAATCAAAAAAGATTCAAAGGCAGCTGCTTACGAAGTAACAAAGCTCTTAATGCAGAGCCGCTGGTGCGGACTTTTGGCAGGAACTAACAGCTTTGACAATATCCGCTGGTTTAACAAGGAACTCAGTGATGACAGCTTGAATAAGACAATCCTGCTGCTGGCTCTGGTCGGAAAAACCGCAGACTTCGCAAACATCCAGAAGTTCAATAAACTCCTGACCGCCGCTAAGACAAAAGCTGCCTACAAGTGCGAGCTCATGCTTAAGGAGTTTGAGCCGAAGGTTGTGGCAAAGAAGGCAAAAAGGTCTCCTAGTTCGAAGACTGCAACTAAGACTTCCAAGAAGGCTGAAAAGACAACCACTAAGAAGCCTGCTAAAACGCCGGCCAAAAAGACAGCAAAGAAGTCTTCAAAATAATCCTTATGTAACACTTGTCTCAGCGGCAAGTGTTACAATATTAACAAATACACAGTAAAACCGGAGAATGATTACTCAGTTCTAAAATATTGTCATTCCGAACTTGTTTCGGAATCTCTATTTCTGACATAAATCAGATGCTGAAACAAGTGCAGCATGACATTTCCGTTTTTACAAAAAGTCACACAGGAGAATTTACAAATGACCTTCGGCTTTTCCTACATCGGACTCATCTGGCTGCTTATGCTGCTGATTCCAAACTTTATCTGGACTAAAAATCAACCCAAGGATTATGAAAAATATGCCGCAAAGGAAAATAAAGTTTTGCTGGCTCTCGAGCGAAGCGGCGAGTTTATTGTAACCCCTGTCGCCCTTATTTTTTCTGACTTCAACTTCAAGGGCTGGAACTTTTGGCTGACAGTTCTGGTTATTTCCTTCTTGTGTATGGTTCTCTATGAGATTTACTGGATTCGCTATTTCAAAAGCGAAAAGACTATGAAGGATTTTTACCGTGGTATTATTGGCATCCCGGTTGCCGGTGCTACTCTGCCCGTCATTGCCTTTTTCCTGCTTGGAATCTACGGTGGGAACATTCTTATGATTCTCGGTTCTTACATTCTGGGTGTCGGCCACATCGGCATTCACCTGCAGCATAAAAAGGAAGTATATGAGGCACCCGCAAAAAGAAAGCCTGTCGTAAGAATCACGATTGGAGTCCTTAAGGGAATTGGTATTATTCTCGCAGTGATTATCTGCGGAGCCTTCACCTTCTTCATTGCCGGCCGAAACATCAATCAGATTAAGAGAGCTGTCAGCTATAAAGATGGTGTAAACGAGCAGCTCTATCTTCAGCTGACAGACCAGAAAGAATACATCACCATCGCAGGTAAATCTAAAGAAAATCCGATTATCATTTCGCTTCACGGTGGGCCCGGTGCTCCAACTACTTACGTTGATTACTACTGGCAGGACTATCTGACTGATGAATACACTATTGTATGCTGGGATGAGAGGGGCGGCGGCCGTTCATACTATCCGAATGCGGCAAAAGACCCGGACAATAAAAGCCTCACTTTTGATAAGCAGTTTAACGACCTTGATGCCCTTGTTGATTATCTTTGCCAGCGCTTTAATCAAAATCAGATAATAATTCTCGGTCACTCCTACGGTACAATGCTTGGTAGCAGATACGCGCTTAATCATCCGGAAAAGGTTTCGGCCTATATCGGCGTTGGCCAGTGTGTAAACGAAAAGAATTATGCCGGTGAAATCTATTCTTATGAAGACGCCCTGAGCATTGCCCGCAGCAGAGGCGACGACACAACAGCACTCGAAACCGCCTTCAAAAACTTTATGGCAGATATGAGTCTTCAAAATCTCTTTGCCTTGAGACAGCTTGTAAGTCCATATCATCCGCAGACAATCACGAAGGACCATACAGTTTTTGCAGCCCTAACAAGCCCGATTGCCGGCATAGACGATATACGCTGGTATCTTATGCAGATGTTCAATCTGAACCGCTTTATAAAGTTGATTTCTCCCCTCGAAGAATATATGAATAATTTTAAAGCACTGGAGACTACCGACAATTACCAGATGCCAGTTCTTCTTATTTCCGGTTCTTGCGACTGGATCTGCCCGGTGGGACTTGTAAAAGATTATGTCGAAAGTCTCACAGCTCCGAAAGTGAAACTAGAGCTGATTGAAGGATGCGGCCATACGCCACAGATTCAGCTGCCGGCAGAGTTTAGTCAGGTTATTAAAGATTTTCTTAATAAATCGAATTAAGAATACCAATATTTTTTACTATACGTAATTTAAGATAATTGACTACTTAATTTTATAGCAGTATAATTACAATATTGGAACACCGTAGAAAGGGTGGCTGTCTCCTAATCTTAATATGATGGGAGATTGTGCAGACATGACGAACTATGAAAAAGCAATCATTGTTATTGCTGTTCTGACTTTGCTTGTAAATGCACTCGCTCTCTTCAAGTAATCTTGTAGAAAGCAAAAAATAAAGCCTACCCGCGTGTTCGCTAACCGAGTAGGCTTTTAACAAAAGCTCAAAGGAGACAGCCACACCTCTGCGGTGTTCCTTTACTTTTAATATAACATATAAATGATAAATGTCAATAATTTAATCGGTATTCAGTTTTGACTCTTTTATCTCACCCAATAAACATAATTCTCTTTTCGAGGTGCTGCAGGCTTTACGCCGCCTTCATCTACATAGCCCAAGGCTACGTGGCCTATTCCTTCGAAGTCACCTTCAATTCCCAGGTCTGCGAGCAGTTTCTTTCCAAAGTCGCTCTGGAACTCTTCTTTTGCGCGGTGAATCCAGATGGAGCCAATACCAAGGGACTCTGCGGCGTTCATAAGATTTCCCATAACGAGTGAACCGTCGTAAACATAAGTTGGACTTTCCCCCTTGTTAGCGAGAACTATCAGAATTACTGGCGCACCGTAGAATGGATCGAAGCCCTCGTTCCAGCCACCAATCTTTCTGTTTTCTTCACTGATTTTGTCGCGGAGTTCTTTGTTTGTAACGGCGATGATGATTGGAGTTTGTTTATTCATTCCGGTTGGAGCATAAGTTCCGGCACGGATGATTGCGTTCAAGTCTTCTTCGCGGAGCATGTCGCTTTTGAACTTGCGGCAGCTGCGGCGGCTTTCTAATACTTTAAGTGTTTCGTTCATTTCTATTTCCTCCAAACTACTTATTCAAAATCGGGCGCGCACAGTGAACATTAAAGAACTCAATGAGCGGCCCCATGAAAAATGCGGTAATGATTGTACCGACTCCGGCAATCGTGATGATGTCTCTTGCAGCTCCGCCGGAAATCAAAAAGAGAGCCACACCAAGCAGTACGCAGACAACGTCTGTAATGATTCTCACGTACTGGAACTTTCCGCGCTTCCAGGTGTTCACGATAATCAGGGCAACTGCATCGTAGGTTGAAACTCCAAGGTCGGCGGTCATATAAAAAGCAGAACCAAAGCAGATAATCACAACACCGACAACAAGGCACAAAATGCGTACCCACAAAGCTGGATCTACAATCACAGTCTGCAAAAACTCGTAAGTGAACTGTGTGATATAGCCGAGCAAAAATAGATTGATAAAGGTTGCGATTCCGATGTAATGACGGTCAAAAACAAGCATGAAAATAAAGAGAACCGCATTCGCAATTACATAAAGAGTTCCGAACTTAATTGGAACCAGAGCATCCAGACCTGCCATAAATGACTGGAATGGATCTACACCAAGGGCTGCAATCTTAAAAATCCCGACTGAGATTGCACAGATTATTACCCCAAAGAGCGACATTAAAATACGCTTAACAAGATTCTTCTTATCCATGGGGATATAATACCCCGCGCCACTATGCCAAAAAATAACAGAGGTTTACAAGAATTGAACGAATCTCTTTTAATAAAGAGATCCCGACCTTCGTCGGGATGACACTACTTCCAGATGCCGTCTACAATCTTTTTGAGATCGGCTGCACTGGAAATTGTAGGACGATTTAATTCAAAAGGAACATATCCAGCTTTGATTTCTTCCGGCATTTCCGGTGCTTCACCAATTACGTGGCGGCAATAATCCGAAGAAAGTGACGGATGATTATAGGCAGTCAGAATAAAGGCCCCGTCTTCATCATAAACTTCACTGCAATTTTCTTTTACGACAGCATAGGCACTTGCAGTATCTTTATCTGCAAAAATGCCATACTTCATATAAAGTTCTTTTGCTGCTGCATCACGCTGAGCTTCACTCACATCATATGGGAAGATGAAATTACGCATCATCATTTCGTTTTTACCGAAGAAAGATTCAAGACGTTCAAGATTGGCAGGAACTGCAGGATTTGCTTCTCCCCTGGCCTTCAAATCAACAAGAGAATCCAGGACTACAGGATTTCCATTTGCACTGCGGGCAAGAGATGGTGTACTCGGAACATAAAATCCGCTTACAGGAAGTGCAAAACGCCAGCTGTAAAGTCCCGCAATTAAAGAACCGTAATTACCGGCACCCATTGCATAATAGAACTCGCCATTGAACTTATTCTTTACCTGAGCAAAAGAATACGGGAAAAAGAAAATCTGACCGAGAAGACGGCAGACATTTGTTGTGTTAGCCACAGTTAACCCGTTAGCCTGAACAAACTCGCGGTCTGCAAAAACTTCAGAAATTGCGGCTTTAATTTCTGCCTCACTCCCCTCCATTTCTACCGGGTAAATATTTCCGCCGTTCCAGGCAAGACTCTCCGGGTCGAGTCCACGAACTGTTCCTTTTTTGTAAACCAGCACAGCCTTAATATTTTTCTTACCTTTGAGCAGCTTAGACATAAGGGCTCCAAGACCGCCGTGAGTAAAATCAACAAAAACTGCCTTGCCGCCCTTAAGCTGCAAAGTTGTTTCAAGGTAGCTGACAAGATATGAAACACCATAGTCCCTGTGACATCCGGTAAAACCATGATACATCTCTGTCATAAAAAGACTGCCGTCGAGCTGACGTACTACCGGCTCTGTTGGAAAAGCCGCAGTAGCGATTGTTTCACAAATGATTGGAGAGAATTCTTCATGCATTAAAGCCGAAGTTAAAGAACCTGCTATAGAAGAAAATGAAGTGGTTTCATCAATATAATAAATCCAGCGGCGCATATCTTCGATAGAAGAAGGCACAAAAACACCGCCATCGTCAGGGATACAATCCCGAACTGCCTGAGAAAAACTCACCGTTAAATTGCTATTTCTTGTACTTGTAAATTGCATAAGGTAAGTTTAACTTAAAAAAGAAAATGAAACAACTAGATTTAATCTTCGATACCCGGAATGTGCTTCTTGAGTTTTTCCATGAACTCGTCGCCGCTTACACCTTCGCGCAGGCAGGCAAACATACAGTTGTCACCGGCTACGGTGCCCAGAACTTCGTCCATGTTCAAATTATCGATTGCATTGCAGACAGTGTTTGCGTGGCCCGGGAAAGTCTTAATAACTACAATGTTTCCCGAAAAATCAATACTCACGTAGCCGCGCAAAAAGTCCTGAACGTAAATTGCCTCGTTCTCGCCGTTTTCATCTTCGCCAGGCAGAGCATACTTGTAGCCGTTCTGTCCGTCCGGTACCTTGCCAACCTTCAAAAGCTTAAGGTCACGGCTCAGTGTTGCCTGAGTAACCTCGTACCCCTCCTTTGTGAGCAGGGAAAGCAAATCATCCTGACTTTCGATAGTATTATTTTTGATAAGATTCTTAATAGCCTTAAGGCGAGACTGACGTTCCTTCATAATGTATAAATATACACTTTTTATGCATTTTTTTC
>CAMNIU010000060.1 GCA_946540605.1 uncultured Treponema sp. | reverse complement strand
TTTTTAATAATTTTGTGGAAGTTGCTCAGAAAAAAGGCATTGAGATTTTTACCACCTGGGGACTGAATGATATTGTCTCCTGGCTGCATGAAGAAGAAGCTTCGCTGGTAGATTCCAATTGTGATTTAAAACCCTTCGCCATGAAATATATAAAAGCTTTTTCGGAGCGTTACAAAAATGCAAGTGTGTAAAAAGAGGAAATAAATGGAACTACAAACAAAAAGATTAATTTTACGCGAATACACAATGGATGATTTTGATGTCCTATTCGAAATCATGTCCGATGCAGAAACTATGCAACATTATCCCGCTCCTTTTGACCAGGCCCGAACCCGCCGATGGATTGAATGGAATCTGGAAAATTATCAGAAATATGGCTGGGGACTCTGGGCTGTAGTTCTAAAAGAAACAGGCGAGTTTATTGGGGACTGTGGAATCACGCTGCAGAATATTGACGGCCAGCTGCTCCCGGAAATCGGATATCACATTCACAAAAAATACTGGAGACGTGGTTTTGCAAAAGAGGCTGCCCGTGCCGTTCGCGACTGGGTTTTTAAAAATACAAAGTACGATACAATTTATTCTTACATGAAATATACAAACGTGGCTTCTTATTCTACAGCGCTTGCAAATGGCATGAAAAAAGTGAAGGAATATCCAGACCCTAAAAATGAGATTTCTTACGCTTATGCCATTACCCGTACGGAGTGGAAAGAATTAAAAAATCAGCATCACTTTAATTTTCTTTTTGACCTGGATCAAACCTTATTAAATTTTCACGCATCAGAATATATTGCCTTAAAGATTATTGTGACTCAAAACGGTTTTGATTTTTCAGACCAGCTTTATGATTTTTTTAAGACCCGCAACAAGGAGCTCTGGCTTGAACTGGAAAAAGAAAACATCACAAGGCAAAGCCTTTTTGAAACCCGTTTTAAACTGCTTTTTGAAAAGTGTGGCGCCGACACAAGCAAAATGGATCTTTTAAAAATCAACAGCGATTTTATAAATGAAATGGCCCGGAACGGAGTTCTTATGGATGGAGCTTTGGACTTTGTAAAAAAACTTAGCGGCCAGATTAAGAGTGCCAGGATTTATATTATTACAAATGGAGCCGTTGTAAATGCCCAGGGCCGGCTTGAATCTACTGGACTTAATCAGTATATAAAGGAAACTTTTGTAAGCGAAGCAATGGCTTATTCAAAACCTGCAAAAGAATATTTTGATATTGTACTGAGCAAAATTGATGAGCCAAAGGAAAACTGCATTGTTATTGGAGACTCCCTTTCTTCGGATATGCTTGGTGCAAAAAATGCGGGGCTTACATCCTGCTGGTTTATGCCTCAGGGTGAGATTGAAAAATCGATGAAGGATTATGATATTGAGTACAAGGCAGATAATTTTGATGAATTGTTTGAAGTGCTAAAAACCTGGGCAAAACTAAAAGAGAGTGAATTATAAATGGAAACAATTTCAAAAGAAGACGCAAGAAATTTCATCGTAAATTATCAGGGTTTGAACGGAGCAGAAAAACGCAAAGGCACCACTGGAGTTCTGGATTATTTTAATAAAGTCCGCTGCGTACAATTTGACCCGCTTGATGTTGTTGGCCGCAATGCGGATTTAGTTTTACAGTCTCGTATAACTAACTACCGTTCGGAAGTATTGCAAGACCTGCTTTACAAAGATCGCTCCCTTTATGACGCTGCCGATAAAATGATTTCCATTATTCCGACAGAAGATTATCCTGAAATGGCAAGAATCAGGCAGAAAACTGTGGAGCAGCTTAAGGGCATTCTTACCTGGAGAAAATCTCTTGCAGCCATGGATTTGCTGGATGAAATAAAAGAATATATCAGTAAAAATGGCCCTCTCCCGGCGAGTAAAATAAACATAGGTCAGAGTGTGGACTCCGGTCGCTGGGGACACAAAAAGCTTTCCAGTGCAGCCTTGGATTATCTTTATCATTCAGGTGTACTTGGAATAAGCAGTAAGCAGAAAAATCACAAGGTTTATGACCTGACAGAAAGACTTGTCCCGTCGTCGCTACATAATGCAGCAGATCCATTCAAAGACGACAAAGATTTTGCCCGCTGGTATCTTAAGCGCCGCATAGGAGCAGTAGGTCTTGTCTGGAATAAAAACGGCGGTACCTGGCTTGGCTTTTATGTATCTGATAAAACGCTGAGAACTCAGCTTATAAACGAGCTTGTAGACGCCGGCGAACTTTTAGAACTCCAAATCGAAGGCTCCAAAGAAAAGTTTTATATCCGCTCAGAGGATTCCGAGCTTCTTGGCAAACCCGCCCGCAAAAACGTCGCCCAATTCATAGCCCCTCTGGACAACCTTATCTGGGACCGCGGACTTATAGAAGAGATATTCAATTTCTCTTATTCCTGGGAAGTTTACACTCCTGCCGCAAAGAGAAAGTTTGGTTATTATGTTCTTCCGGTGCTTTATAAAAATCAATTCATTGCCCGTTTTGAGCCGGAGCCTAACCGCGGTAAAAATCCTTTGCAAATCAAAAACTGGTGGTGGGAATCTGGAGTCGATGTAAATGATCAGATGCTTTCTGCTATCGAAGATGCTTTCAAACGCTTTAGTAATTTCCTTGGAGTTGATATGATGGAAGAAAAATACTGGAAAGGAAAACTTCAAATTTCATAAGGAAGAAAAAATGAATACCAATTTAATAATACGCGAAGCCAAAGTTCAGGATGCAAAAAGCCTTGTAGAAATTTATGCTCATTATGTTAAAAATAGTGCAGTTTCTTTTGAATATAAGGTTCCAACTGTTGAAGAATTCGAAGATCGAATCCGGCATATTACGGAAAAGTATCCATATATCGTCTGTCTGAAAGAGGACAAAATAGTGGGCTACGCTTATGCCAGTGCCTACAGTTCAAGAGAAGCCTATAACTGGACGGCAGCTTCTTCAATCTACGTTGATAAGGAATTCCGAAGACAGGGAATTGGAGTTTTGCTTTACAAAGAACTTGAAGATCGATTGCGAAAACAGGGAATCATAAATCTTCTTGCAGGTGTTGCTTACATTGAAAATGAAGATCAATATCTGACAAAAGACAGTTATAATTTTCATACAAAAATGGGTTATGAAGAAGTAGCCCACATGAAAGCTATCGGCAAGAAGTTTGACCACTGGTATGATTTAATCTGGCTGCAGAAAAAGTTATAGGGAATTCTAAAGCTGATCTACATATTCATCAACGATACTCAAAACTGGTCCAAGGTAGGTAGGTCCAAATAATTTCAGATGATTCAAAAGCTGATATAAATTATACAGGTCGCGCCTATCTTCATAGCCTGGTTCAATAGGATTGGATTCAAGGTAAGCATCATAAAACTTTTGTGGAAAACCTCCAAACAGTTGAGTCATTGCAAGGTCTGCTTCTGCGTGTCCAATATACACAGCAGGATCAATCAGAATTGCTTTGCCCAGTGGGCCACACATTACGTTTCCATTCCAAAGGTCACCGTGCAGAAGACTAGGCTTAGATGGTTCCATAAGAAATTTGTCCAGATTGTCCAGTAACTTTGTAATTTTATTTCTATCTTCTGGACTAAAATATGAATCCGCTGCCTTAAACTGTGGAACAAGACGATTATCACGGAAGAAAGAAATCCAGGAAGGACAGGGAGTATTTACTTGAGGACGGGCACCTATAAAATTATCCTGAAAAAATCCAAAAGAGTCGCAGCTGATACTGTCCGACCAGAGAACTTTTGTATCTGCCTTGTGAAGGGCAGCCAGCTCCTGACCAAGTACTTCCCAATAGTCATCGCGGGCTTTGGCAGATTTGATGAATTTTAAAAGCAAAAAACTATAGCCTACATCTTCGCCGTCGTCAGTTCCTGTGCAAAGAATTTCTGGAGTTGCGATTGTTTTAGTGGAAGCAATAGCTGAAAGTCCTGCGGCTTCTGCCGTAAAAAAATCTGCATTGGATTTAGAGTTTGCTTTCATAAAAATGCGGTCACCGGTGTTAATAGTCAATGCGTAAGCTTTGTTAATATCTCCACCTGAAAGTCTGTCAGTCTGGGTGATTGCGACAGAGTTTCCGAAAAGAGAAACTAGAGCCTGTGCCAGAGAAGTGTAATGAGGGGGTAGAGAAGTATTAATGTTATTTGTTTTCATAAATCAATTCTAATGTGGAATATCTGACATTGCAAGAATAAAAACACTTGCAAAAACACTACTTCTGTAATATAGTTTGTATACAAACTATATACTCGAAGTGATTAAATGAATATTAAAGACGCTGTAAAAATAATTCAGTCTTCTGAATGTGCTCAGATAGCAACTTTTGGAAAAGATGAAACTGAAGGCTTTCCTGAAATTCGCGCACTCTTAAATCTTGCAAATCCTAAGAAATATCCCAAGCTAAAAGATAAGGCAATTTCTGTGGATGGTGAGACCCTCACAATTTATTTTACGACAAATACTTCTTCCAGAAAAATCCGCCAGATTCGTGAAAATAAGAATGTTTGTCTTTATTTTGTTCTACCAAAAAAGTTCAAAGGTGTTTCTGCAATCGGTACAATCGAAGAAGTTACCGACCAGGCTGTAAAAGAAGAGTTCTGGCAGACCGGCTGGTACATTTATTATCACAAGGGAGTAAAAGACCCGGATTACACTCTTCTTAAATTTACAAGTAAATATCTACATTGCTGGAGTGGCGGCAAAATCCATAATTTTGGTCATCCGGTAAATACAGACAGTCAGGGAGAGTAGGCAGTTTATGAAAAATAGGCGTACAGAAGGCGGATCTCTTATTTCTCAAATACATCAGATTAGCCAGCGAGTCTGGTATGATGTCTTAAGTCGCAACGGACTCGAAGATTTAGCCGGCGCACGAGGTCGTGTGATTTTTGCCCTATGGAACGAAGACAATATTCCCATCAAAAAACTGGTAGAAAAAACAAGCCTGGACAAAGCAACCCTCACCGGAATAATTGATCGCCTGGAACGAGACGGTTACGTTAAGAGAATCCCAAGTCCTGATGACAAGAGGGCCACACTTATTTCCCGAACCGGTAAAGACGAAATTTTCAAATCAAAAATCCCAGAGGTTTCAAAGCAGCAAAACAAACTTTTTTACAAAGGTTTTTCCACCAGTGAAATCAAAGATTTTGAAAACTACCTTATACGCATACTTCAAAATTGCAAAAAAGCGGAGACAGAAAAATGAAAGTTTTATTTTTTGATGTAGGCTACACTCTAGTAAATGAAGACACAGTCTGGGAGGCACGCTGCCGGGATCAGGCTAAAACAAAGGAAGCAAAAAAACTTGGTCTTTCTGAAGCAGACATCTATCACGAAATAGAAATTGCTTCAATCGCACGCAAACCTCAATTCCGCACGCTAATAGATAAATATGGTTTTAAGGAAGTTGCACCTTATCGCACAGAACTCGAAACACTATACAACGAGGCACCGGCAGTAATAAAAGCTCTTTCGCAAAAATACGAACTTGGAATAATCGCAAATCAGCTTGATGGTTTAAAAGAACGACTGCAAGCTTTTGACCTTCTGCAATATTTTAAATACATAATTTCTTCCTGGGACCTTAAAGTAATGAAGCCTGATATCCGCATTTTTGAATACGCATTAGATAAGACTAACTGCTCACCCCAAGAGACCTGCATGATAGGCGACCGGCTTGATAATGACATCCTTCCTGCAAAATCTCTTGGCATGAAAACTGTCTGGATAAAACAGGGATTTGGTGCTCTCCAGAAACCATTTTCAAAATCAGAAGAGCCTGATTACACCATTAGCAGTCTTTCTGAGCTCTTAAAAATATTCATAGCATAAGCATATAGCACACAGTCTTAGAATTTCAGAAGAAGCACAATTCTAGAAATTATACAAACTATAAAAGACTGTTCTAGCTCAGTTTAAAAAATCCCGCGCTCTTTCCCGCAACAAAAATCTTTTTCCCGTCAAAGCTGATTTTTCCGCCGAAAGAGTAAATTGCATTTTCAAGGCCAGGCACCCCAGCACCCAGCTTTTTCAAATCACAAGGGAAGACCACTTCCTTTTCTGACGGATTTATAATCACTAGAATCTTCTCACCACACTGATTTCTGCCCGCACTGCTATTAGCCACACTTGTTCCACATGCCTCACAACTTCTTACATACGCCAGCGGGTACTCATTTTTCTTTGCATAAATAAATTCAATTTCGCCACGGCTCTGTAGTGCTTCATGTTCCTGGCGGATTTTTATGAGCTTCTGGATTTCGTGGTAAAGTGATTTTTTATTTTGCTGCTGAGCCTGAACTGTCGGACGTTTTGCACCAGGATCCAGCGGAATATAAAGCTTCTCCGCCGGTGCCGAACTAAAGCCCGCATTTGTAGAAGAATCCCACTGCATAGGAGATCGCGATCCCGTTCTTCCATATCCGCCTTCTACCGAAACAAGATTTTCAACATAGTTCATGCCAATCTCATCTCCGTAATAAATAAAAGGCGCACCCGGCATAGAAAGCAAAAAGGCAAAGGCAAGCTTAAGGTTGTCCCCTTTGATATGGCGGGCAAGCCTGTCCATATCATGATTTCCGGACGGAATACAGATGAGGCCCATGTGCTTAGAATCCGCACGAGACTTTTCGTAACTTTCCTTGTATTTCTCTACAAACTCAAAAACATCACCTTTTCCGCTGGCTGCAAAAAATGGATTTTCACAGCGGAACAAATCGTTGTAATGAGAAGGTCCAAAGTGCAAAAGAAAATCCATGTGAAAGCCACCCTGCAAAGATTTGTCTGGCTCGCCCCATTCAGAAACCATGGCAGCTTCCGGGAATTCCTTATCCAAAAATCCGCGCACATTCTGCCAGAGCTTAATTGTGCCCTTGCCGTTTTCATCATGCTTTACAAGAGAGCCAGCCATATCAACTCTAAAACCATCGCAGCCCATTCCAAGCCAGAAGCGCATAATATTTTTGAGCTCTTCAAGCGTTGCTTTTGGCCCAGGCGCATTCATTGGCTGCTGCCATTTTTTTGAAGGATCCGGTTTATAAAAACCATAATTCAAAGCCGGCTGATGAGAAAAAAAGTTTACAGCGCAGGAACCGTCCCTGTCTGAAATTCCGCGAAGGCTTGCCATTCCATCTGGCTCTACCCAGATTGAATCAGTCCAGACATAACGGTCTGTGTATTCATTTTTTTCAGCCTTCATAGATTCTTTAAACCATTTGTGCTCGGTAGAAGTATGGCCTGGAACCAAATCCAGCAGAATATGCATACCGCGCTTGTGAACCTCTTCAAAAAGGCGACGTAAATCTTCATTAGTTCCGTAGCGGGGAGCGGCTAGGTAGTAATCAGAAACATCATAACCCGCATCCCCAAAAGGAGACGCAAAGCAGGGATTCATCCAGATTGCATTGCAGCCCAGTTCTTTGATGTAATCAAGCTTTTGAATTATTCCGTTAAAGTCACCGATTCCATCCCCGTTTGAATCACAGAAAGACTGAGGATAGATTTCATAAAAAATTGCATTATCAAGCCATTTAGGATTTTTGTTTGCCATATTCTTTTCCACGCAAGTTATAAGTTTTTCATAATTTTAACTCATACTGTACAATTTATAAAGAAAAATGTAATAGAAAAGATTCTTCCTTCATGTTAATTTGAGACATATGATTACTATTTCAAAACCAAACTACAAAAAAACTCTACGCGCCTGCTACTTAGGTTTTATCACTCAGGCAATTGCCGCAAACTTTGCACCGCTGATTTTCTTAAAACTTCATAATGATTATCAGATTCCGCTTGGGCTGATTGCCCTTATTCCAACAGGCTTCTTTTTTACCCAGCTGGTTGTTGATATTTTCTGCGCCCGCTTTGTAGATAAAATCGGCTACAGGGCCAGCATAATTGCATCAGAAGTTTTTTCTGCAGTCGGGCTCATTGCCCTGGCTTTTTTACCGGAACTTTTGCCTACACCTTTTTCAGGAATTATGATAAGCGTTGTGCTTTATGCAATTGGAAGCGGCCTTATAGAAGTTCTCTGTTCGCCGATTGTCGAGGCTTGTCCTTTTGAAAACAAAGAAAAAACAATGAGCCTTCTTCACAGTTTTTACTGCTGGGGCTGGCTTGGCGTTACGGTAATTTCCAGTTTGTTATTCACAACCTTTGGAATTGATAACTGGAAATGGGTTGCCTGCTTCTGGGCACTTATTCCGCTTTATAATATTTATAATTTTGCAACCTGCCCGATTGAAAAACTAGTTGATTCCGGCAAGGGCATGACAATCCTGCAGCTCTTTAAATCACCTCTTTTCTGGGTGGCTGTTGTGCTCATGGTTTGCTCCGGAGCATCTGAACTTTCTATGGCACAGTGGGCTTCGGCCTTTGTTGAGTCAGGACTTGGCCTTTCAAAAACTGTCTGCGATCTTGCAGGGCCTTGTCTCTTTGCAGTAACAATGGGAATATGCCGAGTTTTCTATGGTAAGTTTGGCGATAAGGTTGAACTAACAAAATTTATGATAGGTTCTGGCATTCTTTGTCTTATCTGCTATATCATGGCATCTTTGTCTCACAATGCTCTTGTTGCGCTTGCAGGCTGTGTACTCTGCGGATTTTCTGTAGGCATTATGTGGCCTGGAACTTTGAGTATTTCTTCAAAAAAGATTCCGAGAGGCGGAACTGCACTCTTCGCCCTGCTTGCAATGGCCGGAGACCTAGGTGGCTCAATCGGTCCTAGTGCAGTCGGAATAATTTCTCAGAAGGCGGGAGACAATCTTCAGCAGGGGCTTTTGTTCGGTGCTGTCTTCCCTGTACTCCTGCTTATTTTTCTTATAATTTTGAAGTTTATGAAAAGCGAAAAAGAATCGTGATTCATCAGAAGGAGGCAACATATGAAAATTTTAGTAATAAACAATATGCTTGAACAAAAGCATTTTGATCAAATAAAATCAGCAGCCAGTGAAGCAGGAGCTCAGGTTTTCTTCTACAAAAGCGAGGCCGAAATCCCACAGTCAAATTTTGATGCAGATATCATCTACGGTTTTGCACCTTCAATTGTAAAAACAAGCAAGACTCTCAAGTGGCTTTGTGTACCCTGGGCAGGAGTGGATTCCCTGATGGTTCCAGATTATTTTGCAAATGAAAACTGTCTGCTTACAAACTCAGCAGGTGCATATGGCGTTTCAATTGCAGAGCATATGATTGCAGTTTCTTTGATTCTTATGCGCCGTCTTGATGAGTTTATGACAGAAACTAAAAATGGACTCTGGCTTTCTCCACGACCTCAAAAATCACTCAAAGATTGCCGTATTACAGTCTTGGGCACAGGTGATATTGGCACAACTTTTGCAAAGCGAGCCAGGGCCTTTGAACCGGCTGCTATAATCGGAGTTTGTCGCAGTGGAAAAAGCGATTCCCAAATCTACGACAAAGTGCTTCCTGTAAGTCAGCTGGATTCAATTCTTCCTCAGACAGATCTTCTTGCAATGAGTCTTCCTGCAACATCGGAAACAAAAGGAATTCTTTCCCGCGAACGAATGGCCATGCTCCCTGAAAGAGCCTATATCGTAAATGTAGGTCGAGGTTCTGCAATTGATGAAGAAGCCCTTGCAGAAAATCTCGAAAATGGACATCTTGCCGGGGCTGCCCTAGATGTATTTCAGAAAGAACCACTCCCGGCAGAAAACAGACTCTGGAAAATAAAAAAACTTTTGATTACACCTCACGTTGCAGGAAACATGACATTGCCATATACAAAAGACAAAAATGTTCAGATGTTTTTAGAAGATTTGAAAAACTTTACAGAAGAAAAGGCTCTTAAGTATCTTGTAGACCGAAAACTAGGTTATTAAAACCCGATAATCATAAAGTTATAATGATGAACGCAAAATTATTGTAACATCCTGAGATTTTTGCTAAAATGTCAAAAATCAAAAAGGGGTAACCAATGCTTACTGGTCGTCATTTAATTCAGCCGGATGATCTTACGGTTTCAGAAATCGAAGAAATTTGTTCTTTAGCTGAGCAGATTATTGTTGATCCTAAATCATTTCAAGATGTGTGTCGCGGGAAAATTCTTGCGACACTTTTTTTTGAGCCAAGCACTAGA
>CAMNIU010000059.1 GCA_946540605.1 uncultured Treponema sp. | reverse complement strand
TCTTTGCTCCTCTTGGATGGGGTAACTGGCAGGCCGCTGTTGCTTCTGTAACAGGTCTTGTTGCAAAGGAAAATATTGTTGGTACAATGGGTATTCTCTATGGTGGAGAAGAAACCTGGGCAAATCTTGCTGCAGCATTTACCCATCCGGCAGGACTTTCATTCCTTATTTTCAACCTTTTGTGTGCTCCTTGTTTTGCCGCTATTGGTGCCATCAAACGTGAAATGAACAACAGAAAGTGGACCTGGGCTGCAATCGGCTGGCAGTGTGGACTTGCTTATGTAGTTTCATTTGTAGTTTACCAGCTTGGCAGTATGTTCAGCGGAAATGGTAACATTGTAGGATTTATTCTTGCAGTTGTTGTTATTGCATGTTTCTGCTGGGCTTTATTCCGTAAGCCAAAAATGGTAAAGTAATTATATAGATTGCTTCGCTACGCTCGCAATGACGGGAATGGCAAACGCAGTGACGAGGACGCTTTTGTCATTGCGAGTACAAAGTGCGAAGCAATCCATATAAATAGGAGTTGTTTTATATGGGAACAGTGATTGTTAGTATTATTCTTATTTCGATTATTTTTTTGATTATTGTTTCCATAATTAAATCAAAGCGTGCAGGTCAACATCCTTCTTGTGGTGGTAATTGTGGCTCCTGTGGACATGTATGTAAGGCATCGTATCCTCATACAACAGCATTTCTAAATAATCAGTCTAAAAACTTAAAAAGCAAAAATTACAAGTTAGCAGAAAATAACAATAACAATAAATAACATTAAATTATCCGTTAGCACACTATAACAGTTGTCGTAAGCAGACTCTTTTAGTATATTATTATTAAGAGGTTTTACTATGGTAATAAAAGAATCGGCAGAAATGTATCTTGAGACAATTCTTGTTCTTTCAAAAAAGGGAGCAGTACGCTCAATCGACATTGCAAAAGAAATGAACTTTTCCCGCCCATCTGTTAGTGTAGCTTTACATAATCTTGAAAAGGAAGAGTATATTTCTATCGAGTCAGATCAAACAGTCAAACTCCTTCCAAAAGGCGCTGAAATTGCAAAAACTATTTATGAACGCCATACAGTTCTTACAGAATTCTTTGAACAGCTTGGTGTAAAATCTGCAATTGCTTCTGATGATGCCTGCAAAATTGAACATGATATCAGTCCAGAATCTTTTAAGGCAATCAAAAAGCTTGTTAAGAAAAATAAAGAAGCAGCAAAATAAACATTCTTTGTTATTGAATAAAAAAAAGCCGTTCAGCATAATTGCCGAACGGTCAATTTTTTAGAGGCATTATTACGCAGCTTTTGAATATTTTTTATATTCGTTAATAATTTTATCAAGTGTATAACCTGCATTGTACCAGCTTTTGCATAATTTGCTGCATTCGGTAAAATTGTATTTGCATGCTTTTGCAGTTTCCACATCAGAATAGCTTTTCCAGCAGCCACAGTATTTGCAGTTTTTTCCCTGATGTTTTTCAAATTCAATTACATCTTCGACCGGATATCCTAGTATTATTCCAATTTCGTGAGGAAAGCCTTCTTCGTTTTTCATACGTGTGAATAAATCATTTACAAAATTAAAGGCATTTGAAATTTTATAACCTTTTGCAGAAAGATAAGCCTTTACAAAGCTATCATTCAAAATTTTTCTGACCCAGCAGATATTCAATACAAGAATTGCAGTTGAAGTTTCTGATAGCTGGTTTGAGAAGGCAGCAATTCCATATTTTACGAGGGAACTCTTCCAAGTCTCAAAGCAGTCCTTTGAAAAAGTTCTGTTCCGTGCAAAGAACATATTTCCAGATTTTATAATGCATAAGGTAGGGGCTGAAAATTGAATCATCATCTGATCAAAACTCATGTTGATTTCCTTAGTTATTTTTTTGATTAATAAGTTTAGTGAATAATAAAAAAGGCCGTTCGGACATGACATAAACCGAACGGCCCTAAAACATATATTTATTTTATAAGAGCCTATTTTATTGCAGATACAGCCCAAGCTTTACACTGTTCTACATCTGCTTCTTCTGGAGTAAGATGAACCATAAGAGGTTCTGCAGCACTTACTGCACCAGCATTTTTTAAGCGGTCTGACCAATCGCGAAGCCACTGGCCGTCTCCCCAATCATAAGAACCAAAGATTCCAACTTTTTTACCATTTAGAGAACCTTCAATTCCTGTGTAAAAATCTTCCATTGTGTCTTCAAGAACTTCATCGCCCATTGCAGGACTTCCAAGAAGAATTACATCACAGCCTGTAACAGCTGCTTTGTCTGAGCTGTCTGCAGTTCCAAAAATAACATTTTCTCCCGATGCCTTTAACGCTTCATTTATTGCATTTGCCATTGCCTCTGTGTTACCAGTTGTGCTGGCGTATATTACAGCTACTTTCATTAAATTACCTCATTTTCACAATTTCTTGTTAGTATTGACTAACTGTTTAAGAATATATATTGTATTTATTTGTTAGTCAATACTAACTTATAAAAAATTTTAAAATTATTTTTCAGAGGCAAAAAAATGACAAAATTAGTTTTAGTTCGCCACGGCGAAAGTGAATGGAACAAACTTAATCTTTTTACAGGCTGGACAGATGTAGAACTTTCTGACAAGGGTCGCAGTGAAGCCGCTGCAGCAGGTCAACTGCTTAAAAAAGAAGGATATGATTTTGATATCTGCTACACTTCTTACTTGAAACGTGCAATCCACACCCTTAATGGAATCCTTTGTGAGATGGACAGAGAATGGCTTCCTGTAATCAAAACCTGGAAGCTGAATGAGCGCCACTATGGTGACCTTCAGGGAAAGAACAAGGCAGAAGCCGCAGAAAAGTTTGGAGAAGATCAGGTAAAAATTTGGCGCCGTTCTTTTGATGTAAAACCACCGGTACTCGCAGACGACGACCCTCGCTCGGCTAAAAATCAGGCAATGTACCGCGATGTAGATCCAAGCTTCCTTCCTCAGAATGAAAGTCTTGAGACAACAATTGCCCGCGTAATTCCATATTTCCTCGAAGAAATCAAACCACAGATGAAGGCCGGTAAACGCGTAATCATAGCCGCTCACGGAAACAGCCTCCGCGCCCTTGTAAAATATCTGGACAATCTTACCCCGGAAGAAATTCTTGAAGTAAACATTCCAACCGGAACTCCGCTTGTTTATGAGTTTGATGATAACTTTAAGGTAATCAAACATTACTATCTCGGCGACCAGGAAGCTCTTAAGGCAAAAATGGAAGCAGTGGCTAATCAAGGAAAGAAAAAATAATTCAAAAGAAATTAGTTTAAACTAACAGATTGATATTCTGAGCGAAAAGTGTTAGTATTTGCTAACTAGTTAGTAAATACTAACCATAAATAAAAAAAAGAGGTATATTATGGACGATTCAAAAAAGCTAAAAGGTAAAGACCTTATCAACATCGGTATTTTTTCAGCAATCTATTTCGTAGTAATCATGGCTCTTGCTATGCTGGGCTTTATCCCTATTTTCATGCCAACCTATTCAGTTCTTATGCCTCTCTTCGGTGGAATTGTATTCATGCTTTTTCTTACAAAGGTAAAGAAGTTTGGAATGGTATATATCATGACAATTATCATGGGCCTTCTTATGTGGCTCACAGGAATGTCATATTACGCTCTTGTTATCGGACTTATTACAGGCCTTATCTCTGAGTTCATCTTGAAGAAAGGCGAATACAAGAGCGCAAAATGTGCCATTCTTGCACATGCGGTTTTCTGCTTCTGGATTGTAAGCAACTATATTCCTCTTTTCTTCTTTGCCGACAAGTACTGGTCAACCCGCCAGAACTTCGGTCAGGAATATATTGATGCCCTTACAAAAATGTTCCCTAAGTGGATGTTCCCTGTTCACATTGCTTTGTGCTTCGGTTTTGGAATTCTTGGTGGTCTTCTTGGTCGCAAAATTCTCAAAAAACATTTCGCCAAGGCTGGAATTGTATAATTAAAAATGTCTGACGATAATTTTCAGCTTTCATTATTTGAAGATGAAATAGAAAAGAAATCTCAGAGTCTGGATTATATTACTATCGACTTTGAAACTGCAAATCAATATGGAAACAGTGCTATTTCAGTTGGCCTTGTGCGTTATGTTGATGGCAAAGAAGTTGATAGTATGTATGAGTTAATCTGTCCCCCAACTAATTTTTTTGTTGAGGAATGGATAAATGAAATACACCACATTCGATATGAAGATGTAAAGGACAAACCAAAGTTCCCGGAAATTTGGGATACAAAGATTGTCCCCTTTATTGAAAAAAATCCAGGTATTCCGTTGGTTGCTCATAATGCAAAATTTGATATGGGAGTTATCTGGGATGCCTGCAGTTTTTACCACCACAAAATTCCTCATTATGAATATTTTTGTTCTCTTCAAATTTCAAAAAAAGTCTGGCCTGAATTTGAAAAACATGCACTTACATTTCTTGGTGAAAAATTCGGCATAAAGTATCTTGCACATGAAGCACTGGAAGATGCAAAAACCTGCGGGCTTGTTTTAAAACTTGCAGCAGAAAAAGTAAAAGCCAGAAGTGTAGAAGAGCTTCTTAAAAAATGTGGTTTAAAAATGGAGAAGTTATAGAAAATGGAATTGATGAAATCCTCATCGCATAAATCTTTTCTTGATCCAAGAACTAAATTATTACTCCTTGTCTTTGTTTCAGTTTTCGTACTGGGTAACGCAGGAGGAGATGCCGCGGCAGAGTTCCGGGTTGCACTGAATTATCTGCCCCTTATCCTGCTGCTTATCTGCGGTAAATGGAAACCAGTTTTATTTTCTGTAATTTTTTATTCCGCTGCCTATGCCTTTTCCATACTGGTAATGCCCCACTGCAAAGGCCTTTTAATCTTTTTGATTCTTGCTATGTGCGGAATCGTTCTGCGTTTTATGCCGGGAATTCTTACCGGAATGTTCGTTGTTTCCACTACTACAGTAAGTGAGTTCATAGCAGCAATGGAAAAAATGCACATAAGTCAGAAAGTTACAATCCCACTGGCAGTTATGTTTCGCTTCTTTCCTACTGTTGTAGAAGAGTCTAACAGCATAAGCAAAGCAATGGCCATGCGCGATATAAAGTTCGGTGGTTCAAAAGCACTTCAGATGCTGGAATATCGCCTTATTCCTATGATGACCTGCTCTGTAAAAATCGGCCAGGAACTTTCAGCAGCATCACTTACTCGCGGACTTGGCGGCCCTGACAAGCGAACAAATATCTGCAAAATCGGTTTTGGTCTATGTGATGTCATTACCTTTATCTGTCTTGGCGGCGGGCTTTTATTTGTGATTCTTCGTGCATGCAAGGTGATCTAAATGATTGAATTAAAAAATGTAACATTTGAATATAACTCTGGAGACGGAATTGAAAGAGGCAGTGCTGGTGGAGTTAATGAAAAGATTTCTAATGGCAGTCTGCGTGGTGTGAATCTTTCTGTAACAGAAGGAGAGTTTATTCTTCTTACCGGAGGTTCAGGCTGTGGTAAAACAACAATCCTTCGTCTCATAAATGGTCTTATTCCAAATTTTTTTGAAGGCCGTCTGGAAGGCTCCGTTACTGTAGATGGATTTGATGTTAGTCATGCCGAACTTTATGATACAGCAAAAAGCGTGAGTACAGTTTTCCAGAATCCCCGTTCCCAGTTTTTTAATGTTGATACAACAAGCGAACTAGCCTTTGCCTGCGAAAATCAGGGGATGGAAGAAAACGAGATTTTAAGGCGAATTGATAATACAGTAAATGAACTTGGACTTCAGCCTTTGATGAACCGCAGTCTCTTTGATTTGAGCGGTGGTCAGAAACAAAAAATTGCCTGTGCTTCAGTTGCCGTTACTGGAAATAAAATAATTCTTCTTGATGAACCTAGTGCAAATCTTGATTTGAAAACAATAGATGAACTTTCCTGCCTTCTTAAACGATGGAAGAGTGAAGGAAAAACTATAATCGTGGCCGAACACAGAATCTCATATTTATGGAATCTTGCCGACCGAACGGTAGTTTTAAAAGATGGTCAGATAGTCCGCGAGCTTTCACGGGAACAGATGGATAAAATCAGTGAAGAAGAATTGCATGCACTGGGACTAAGAAGTGCTAACAAATACTGTCACCCTGAACTTGTTTCAGGGTCTCATACACAAGAGATGCTGAAACAAGTTCAGCATGACGAAAGTGACACATCTAAATTCCTCACTCTCCAGAACTTTCGCTACAAATACCGTAACGGCTATCAGGCTCTCAACATTCCGCAAATGCAGATTCCGGGTGGGAAAATCACAGCCATTACCGGAAACAACGGCGACGGCAAAACAACCTTGCTCAACTGCCTCTGTGGTCTCGGACGTCGTTCAAAAGGAACTCTCCTTTACAACGGAAAAGCTTACAATCGACGCCAACGACAAAAACTTATCTATCTTGTAATGCAGGATGTAAATCATCAGTTATTTACAGAAAGTGTTTTGGATGAAGTTCTCATCAGTCAGTCAGAAGAAAACGAAGAGGAAGCCCGCCGAATTCTCGCATGTCTCGATCTTGAACAATTTGCCGACCGCCATCCGCAATCACTTTCCGGCGGCCAAAAACAGCGCGTGGCGGTAGCGTCTGCTATAGCAAGCGGCTGCGACATAATGCTCTTTGACGAACCAACAAGTGGATTGGATTACACGCACATGCTGCAAATTGGCGAAATCCTGCGCAATCTCAAAGCCCATGGAAAAACTGTAATCGTAGTTACTCATGACCGTGAACTCATAAAAGAATGCTGCGATCAGGAAATCAGCCTGCACGATTTCAATCAAATATAAAAAATATGCAAAGTTTCTTGATAACAATTCATTCTTTTGCTAGATTTTTTTTGTGAAAAAAATAGTTTTTGGATTTACTGTATTATTTATTTTTTCTCTGATTTCTTGCGGGCAGACAAAGACTTCAGAAAGCTTTACCGCAATGAATACTTTTATGACAGTCAGCCTGTATTCATCTTCTGCGAAAAAAGGCGAGGCTGCTTGTAATCAGATAAAAAATAGAATCATAGAACTCGAAGGAATGCTTTCAACAACACTTTCTTCAAGCGATGTTTATTTCATCAATCATAATAAAAATCTTCCAGACCCACTAAAACCTGAGCTTCTGGAACTTCTAAACTTTTCTGAAGATATGTACAACAAAACTAATGGAATTTTTAATCCTGCTCTTTATCCTGTTATCCGCGAATGGGGATTTACAACAGAAGAATACAAGGTTCCGACAGAGCAGAGAATTAGCGAACTACTTTTGCATACAGATTTTTCTACGTTTTGTGATTCAGGATTTTTGGCGGGGGTTCAAATTGATGATGGGATGGAGTTTGATTTTGGTGCCGTTGGAAAAGGTTATGCTGCAGATGAAGCAGTTAAGATTCTCGAGAAAAATGGAGTAAAATCTGCACTGCTGGATTTTGGTGGAAACATTCAGACTGTTGGTAAAAAGCCGGATGGTTCTTTATGGCGTGTGGGAATCAAAAATCCTTGGACAGGTGGCGCTGTTTGTGCTCTTTCGGTTGAATCAAAAGCTGTAGTCACAAGTGGCGGATATGAACGATATTTTGAAGATGAAAACGGAAAACGCTACATTCATATTTTTGATCCAAAAACAGGGTATCCTTGCGAAGGTGATCTTGAAAGCGTAACGATTGTAACCTCCAGCGGAAAATATGCAGATACTTTGAGTACGGCACTTTTTGTAATGGGGAAAGAAGATGCGGTTGAATGGTGGAAGGATAATTCTGATTTCGATTTTATTTTGATTACCAAAGATCGAGAGCTTTTTTATTCAGCAGGACTTCAAAATTTTCTTGAACCGCTTTATCAGTTTAAGACTGTAGAGATTGTTCATCGCTAGAATAGAGATTCAGCGCATAAGTAATTTTTTTGACGATAGAACCTTCACCTTTTCTAAAGCGGTCACTCATAATTCTAAAATATTCAAGACTTTGTCCGAGAAGTGTATTCTTTCCAGGCTTAAGACTTACAGCACACTGACTTAATGCACTTACAGTAGAAAGTGTAAGTGATTTTTGTGTAGCAAGTAAAAGAGCTCCCTGAGTTACAGAAATATTCCAAAACTTAAACAAGACTTTTCCGTTTGGAATAAACAATGCAGAAATAAAAACAAAGAGCCACAAAGAAATATGAGGCAGAATAAAAATCTTTCTCTTGGAAAGTTTTTGCGCTATCAGGCTTACGATAAATGCAATACTAAGAACAATCAGATTTTTTATGAAGAAAATTGAGACTGAAGCGGCAATCAATACAAGTGCAAAAAATAATTGAACTAACGGTCGGTAGGATTTTTCTTTTGATTCAGAATCTGATGACTGCATTTCCATTTTTTGGGATTCATTTTCAATCTGATAGATACTTTCTTTAATTCCTAATTTTTCACTGAAGAAGGCAGTTACGATTCCGCTTACTGTATTAAAAATCAGCATAGGTCCGAGCAATGCAAATGTACCTTTTCCAATATAAAGACTCGCAAGAATAATCTGAATGGCAGCACTTACTGAAGAGCCTACGACAGAAATTCCATAAAGGCTGATTACTTTTTTGGAAATAAACTTATACATAAATCTCATTATAAGTGCACTTACACAAGACTGAACAAGAGAGATAAAAAAGAAAGGAGAAAAAAGTGTGCCTCCAATTAAAGAAGCTGCGGTTGCTTTTAGAATCGAAAGAATAATAAAAGAACCAAGGTTTATATCAAGTGCTAGTAAAATTACTACGTTAGCTAAACCTAACCTAAAAAATGGAACAACCCGTGGAAGAATCATTTCTGCGTAAGAAAAAAGAAGTGTGAGGGCACATAAATAAGCTAATGAAGCTTTATTCCGAGATGGCATCGAATTCTCCTTCAGCTTCAAGAGTTATAATTACATTGTTAGGCAGGCAAACAAGTGGGGAATGCCAGCCTTGATTTATACAGGTTTTGTTTTGACAAGGCGAGTCTATAATATGTACGCGTGAATTTTTGATTTCAAAAGTTGTGATTCCTAGCGGGCCTTCAACCTTGTAGATACTATCCTTATCAGCTGAATATTCGTAATGATTACCATTTGCATTTACTTTTACGACGCTGCCTTTTTGTGAAATATTTTTGACTGTCAAAAATATTCCAAGAATTAAAACAGCTGCTGAAAAAATGAAATCTAAAGGTTGAAGTTTTTTCATTAACTGAGTATAGCACTAAACTGTTTTTTAGCGCAACTTTTTATAGCCGTAAACTGCAGTGTCTCCCAATTCTTCTTCAATGCGAATCAACTGGTTGTATTTTGCCATACGGTCTGTGCGGCTCATTGAACCTGTCTTAATCTGGCCAGAGTTTGTTGCAACTGCGATATCTGCAATTGTTGTATCCTCTGTTTCACCAGAGCGGTGTGATGTAACTGTTGTATAGCCGTGGCGGTGTGCCATTTCAATTGCTTCGAGAGTTTCTGTAAGAGAACCAATCTGATTTACCTTGATGAGAATTGAGTTTCCGGCTCCCATCTTAATTCCTTTTTCGAGGAATTTAACGTTTGTTACAAAGAGGTCGTCGCCTACAAGCTGGCAGCGGTCGCCAATGCGGGCTGTAAGCTTCTTCCAGCCTTCCCAGTCATTTTCATCAAGACCGTCTTCAATGGAATCGATTGGATATTTTGTGATGAGTTCTTCGAGATAAGCAATCTGCTCATCGTCTGAAAGCTCCTTACCGTTTGGATCTTTTGGAGTTCCGTTTGAAAGCTGCTTGTAGTTGTAGAAGAACTTACCATCGCGTTCAACTGAGAACTCACTTGATGCGCAGTCCATGGCGATTTTTACATCATCACCTGGCTTGTAACCTGCATCTTTGATTGCTTGTACGATAGAGTCGAGGGCGTCGTTAATTCCGTCGAACTTAGGAGCAAAGCCACCTTCATCACCTACAGCAGTAGACAAGCCGCGTGCTTTGAGCAATTTTGCAAGCGCGTGGAAAACCTCAGCTCCCATACGGATTGCTTCGCGTTCTGTCTTTGCACCAACCGGTCGAATCATAAATTCCTGGAAGGCGATAGGAGCGTCAGAATGAGCACCACCATTGATAATGTTCATCATTGGAACAGGAAGAACATGAGCATTTGCTCCACCAATGTAGCGGTAAAGTGGGATGTTGAGTGCTTTTGCTGCGGCTTGAGCAGTTGCAAGGGAAACACCAAGAATTGCATTTGCGCCAAGCTTTGATTTTGTAGGAGTGCCGTCGAGAGCCAGCATCTTCATATCAACAGCTCGCTGTTCAAAAACGTTGAAGCCTTTGAGAGCTGGAGCAATAATCTTATTTACATTGTCTACGGCTTTAAGAACGCCCTTTCCACCGTAGCGAGCTTTGTCGCCGTCACGGAGTTCAAGAGCTTCGTTTTCGCCGGTGCTGGCTCCACTTGGAACTGCTGCACGCCCGAAAACTCCGTTTTCAAGAATTACATCTACTTCAACAGTAGGATTTCCGCGTGAATCAATTATTTCGCGGCCAATTACATCACTGATTGCAATTTTGTTTAACATGATATTACCTCATTACACAATTTATATGTTAGTAAGTACTAACAGTATGAAAATAATATCATTTTATTATTATGTTAGCAACCGCTAACTAATTTTGATGCCAGTAACTAATTTTGCACTTTATGAAATTTCTTTTGCTTTTTTAAAAGCCTTAATTGCGCCTTTTGAATGGATTCGGACAACTCTGTTTGTATCTGTTTCTGAGATTTTTGAAAGAAGATCTATGTAAGGGGCAACAAGTTTCGGTTTGCGTTTTCCGAGAACACGGAAAATCTCCGGTGCTTCCATACGCACTTTGTCGTCCGGGTCGTCAAGAAGTCCGGCAAAAATATCCATAAAACCTTCGTAAATATCTGGCGTATTTGTCCCGATATTTTCTGATGCCCAGATAAAGTTCAGCCTTACATTCGGCGCTTCGTCTTTTGCTAATTGGAACAAATCATTCCAGAAAGGTTTAATTAAACTGAAATCTGCACGGCCGATTCTTCCAAGAGCGTTGAGTGCACGTTCGCGGAGTAGTGGGGCAGGGCTGTTCAAAAACGCTGCAATTGCCGGGACCCACTTTCTGATTTTATCAGGGTGCAGCAGTCCCATCTCACCAAGCAACCACAAAGTCTTAGCCTGGATTTTTGTTGAATCGTACTCCAGTAAGGCTGCGACATCAGAAATACTGTTCTCCCATGCTGCTTTGTTTTTTGTAAGTTCTCCGAGTTTTTTATAGAGTTCAGTTTCATCGTCATGCTGAACTTGTTTCAGCATCATTAATTTAGATTCCGAATTATGTTCGGAAGGACAGTCCTTTATATTTTTCATAGCTTCCTCAGTGTTTCCTTTTCCATTTGAATTATTTGAATCATTCGATCGATTGCGCAGATGTCGATGTAAGGAACTTTTGCGGCAAGCATTTTATCACGGTTTTCAATTGTTCCTTTTTCGTATTCATCAAGAAAGGCAGCTCGTTTTTCTTTTTCTTCTTCAAGTTCTTTTTTCGTAAGAATTCCCGAATACATCACCGCAAGACAAAACCATACTGAATCAAAATCTACCCGCTCAAAAAGTGTGCAGATTGTAGCTTTCAGCTCTGCACGGCCGGCTTCTGTTATTCGGTAAACCACTTTGTTATCCGATTTGCCAGTGTCCTCTATATAGCCCTTCTTTTCCAGCCGCAGGCAGCTTTCGTAAAGCGTAGTCGCACCAATCGGATGCCAGTACTGCATATTCATGTTGTTAATCATTTTGAGCATGTCGTAAGCATTCATCTCACCCTGCAAAAGCATTCCGCAAATTACGATTGAAGTTTTAGATAACATAATAATTCTCCTGATATGTCAGATCTTGGCTTTACCCGCTCCAAAAGCGACAGCAGTATCTTTTGTGAAATTGAATCGGAAAAACTTGTTCATAGACGCCTCCTGTGGGGTTAAAATACTACGTATACGTAGTTGTAGTCAAGGCTTTAAACATGAAAGTGTCTAGACTCGATGTGTTTATTCGAGAAAATCTGGATTCATACGGATAAATACTACTACCCACTTAATTTTATCCGTATTCAACAAGGGATTTTCACTAAAATACCCTGCTATGTAATTAATAAATACGGATAAAAACATAGTTTGAGTGTAATTTATCCGTAAATAATGCCGGAAGCCGACATAAAAACGAATATAAACCAAAAATACTACGGATAAAATCCATCACTTACTGTATTTTATCCGTCTGAATCTCAAAAAAAATAGTGTTAGTTTTGACTAACCTATATAAAGAGGATATAATACAAAACAGATGCTGAAACAAGTTCAGCATGGCAAGTCGTTTACGAATGACAGTTCAACATGACAAGTCGCTCACGTGGAGGTCTTATGAAAGAATACGTCTGGCTTTTTCCAATTATCTTTATGTTTCATGACATGGAAGAAATTATCGGTTTCAAATTCTTTTTGCGACAGAATACCGCAGAACTCCAGAAGCGCTTTCCTTTTATCCTCCGCCGCTACAAAGACTTTTCTACAGAAGGCTTTGCCCTTGCCGTTTACGAAGAACTCATTTTGTGCATCGCAATCTCGACTCTCGCATATTTTGTCGACCGCAATTTCCTCTGGTATCTCTGGCTTGGGGCTTTTCTTGGCTGCGATCTTCACTTTTTCATTCATCTGATTCAGGTAAGCATTTACCGCCGCTACATCCCGGCCTGCATCACAAGTTTGATTTGCCTACCGGTAAACACCCTGATTATCTGCAAGTGTCTTTTGTGCATTGAAGATTCTGTACTCTTTGCGGGCTCCTTTATGGCACTCGGCGCAATCCTTGTTTTTGTAAATATCTTTATTGCCCAGAAGCTGATGGGCTGGTTTACAAAAAAGACAGCATAATTATAATATTTCCTATGGAAATCAGAGACAAGCGAATTGATGACGGGAAAGCCTTTGACTGGGGAAAAACCTCGACTGAATATGCAAAGTTCCGCGATATTTATCCGGAAAAATTTTATAAGAAAATTGTAGACCGCGGACTCTGCGTAAAAGGACAGAAGATTCTGGATCTTGGAACAGGAACAGGTGTTGTGCCACGCAATATGTACAAATACGGCGCTCAGTGGACCGGTACAGATATTTCTCCGGAGCAGATTGAACAGGCAAAAATGCTGGCGGCAGATGCCGGCATGAAAATTGATTTTATTGCCGCTGCAACCGAGCAGCTCGTAGAAAAGGCTGATTTTCCAAAAGAAAGCTTTGATGTAATTACAGCCTGCCAGTGCTTCTGGTATTTTGACCACGAAAAGGTTATGCCGGTTTTAGCTGATTTGCTTAAGCCACAGGGTAAGCTCGTAATCTTGTATATGGCATGGCTTCCTTTTGAAGATATAATTGCCGGCAAGAGCGAAGAGATGATTTTGAAGTACAGCCCAAATTGGTCTGGTTGTGGCGAGAAGCGCCATGAAATCTGGGTGCCTGATATTGCCTATAAATATTTTGATAAAATCGACCACGAAGAATATGATCTTAAAGTTCCCTTTACTAAAGAAAGCTGGCACGGCCGCGTAAGAGCAAGCCGTGGAATTGGCGCTTCACTTAATCCGGAAGAGCTCGCCCGCTGGGATGCAGAACACCGTGCTCTTCTCGATGAAATTGCCCCAGAAAAATTTGATATTTTACACTACGGCGCAATTACAGTTTTGCAGAAGAAATAATCATAAAATCTGGAGGATTTAAAAATGAAAAAAATTGGACTCGTTGGTGGCACAGGACCAGAATCAACTTTAATGTATTATAAGGAGCTTAATTCCCGGATAGACAATTTGACAGGCGAAAAGGCAATGCCTGATATTGCGATTGAGAGCGTAAACTTTCGGCGTGCCTGGGAATATGTTTGTAATAAAGATTACGAAGCACTGTCTGACTATCTTGCAGAAAAGGTAAAATGTCTGGAAGCTTCCGGCTGCGAGGTTATTTCTCTCACGGCAGTAACAATGCATATTGTTTTTGATGAAATTGTGAGAAAGTCGGATACCAAACTATCGTTAGTTAGTATCCCAAAGACTGTCGCTGAAGAAACTGTAAAGCGTGGCATCAAAAAAATAGGCCTTCTTGGAACTATTTTCACAATGGAAGAAGACTATATGAAAAAGGATTTGCTTGAAGCCGGCGTAGAAGTTTTCGTTCCGGAGAAGTCTGAACGCGAGCTTATTGCAAAACGAATTTTCGAAGAGCTCGAAAAAGGAATTGTTAAAGAATCTACACTTGTCGAGTTTGTCCAGATAATCAATAAGATGAAAGAGCGCGACGGAATCGAAGGAATTATTCTTGGCTGCACAGAATTGCCGCTGCTTTTGAATCAGAATAATTGTCCGCTTCCTTGTCTCGATGCAGTGGAAATCCATATCAAAAAACTCATAGAACTGGCTTTATAAAACAAGGAAGAACTTTAATGAATATTGGAATTATAGGTTATGGAAGCATGGGGAGCATGCTTGTTGAAAAATTATCGAGAAACAAGGATAACAGACTTTATGTTTATAACAGAACTATTGAAAAACTGAAAAGTCTGCCACCTGAAATTTATATCTGTTCAAGCAATTCTGAACTGGCATCTAAAGTTGATATTGTCATTATGTGTGTGCGTCCCCTTGATATCAAACTTGTGCTTTCTGAAATTGCTGAATCTGTACGAGCTGATACTTTGATTGTCTCATTGAATGGAAGTGTGTCATTTGCATCTATGGAGAAAATCATAAATCATAAAATGGCAAAAGTCATTCCAAG
>CAMNIU010000058.1 GCA_946540605.1 uncultured Treponema sp. | reverse complement strand
ATACATTGTTTTATGCACCCTAATACTGCGAGCCGTGTCAGAAAGAGCAAGCTTTTTCTTAGCTATGTATTTATCTAACTTTTCACTCATTTTTTTTCTCCTAAAAACTAATCCTCAGCAACAGGAAGATTAAATTCCTGACGCTTACGGGTCAGCTCTTCGTTAATCTTACGTGTATAATCGATAAGAGTCTCGCGAGCATCATCTTTTGCATTAATTACACGACGTGTAGCATTTACAATGTGGCGTGGTGTGTAGTAGCTTCCAGGAACTTCAGGAACACCAACAGTGTCTTCCATAGATTCAGTAAGAATCTTAATCTGTCTTGAATTCCAAGAAAGCTGTTTAAGAGCTTCTTTGTTTGCAGTTGCATAACGAGCAGATGCACCAAGCAAAGCTTCCATTTCACGACCAAAACGAACCTGAACATCTTTAGAAACCCACCACTTCATGAATTCCCAGGAATCACTCATACGCTGTTCGTTCTTCATAACTGCATTCCATGTCTTTTCGTCGATACCAGGAATTACACCTTCTGCAAAGGTCTTTCCGTTATTGTCACTGTAAGCAAGTTCTGGAAGGTTTGAAAGATCAAGGTCATCAAGATCAATACCCTTCTTAATCATCATACAGCAGACACCACCAGAAACATTTGCACGATTAATATTACCCTTTTCATCCATTGTTCCAGGAAGATATGTAAAGTCCCACAAACCACGAATTTCAGGAGCACCGACTACAATTGAGTTGTATGTAGTATAGTTTGCAATTCCAATTGCCATTTCACCAGTACGGAAACGGCTCATGAAGTCATAAATAGTAGGGAGTCCATAACTGTTATAAAGACTTGTATATGTCTTGAAAGCTGAAATTCCAGCTTCACTGTCGATTACAGACTTATCGCCTTCTTTATTATAAACCTGACCGCCTGCCTGATATACCATTGAATAGAACGGTGTCATATCAGGAGTTCCAATAATAGGATATGGAACACCTACAGAAATATTATTACCCTGAAGAGTTGGAAGGATTTCGATTAACTCATCCCATGTATTTGGAACCTTAAGATTCAACTGCTCAAGAATATCCTTACGATAGAACATAAGGTTGAAAGTCTGCTGCTCTGGAAGAGCGAAAATACCATCCTCATATTCATATGGCTTATAAGCACTTGGCATAAACCATGAAAGAACTTCATCACAGTCCTTAAATCTCTTAAGGTTTACGTTTGCATTACGCAATGCATAATCAACAGGATGAGACTGATATGTAGAAATAACAACATCAGGTCCGTTACCTGCAACTACAGCATTAAGAAGTGATTCAACTTTAATGAGCTTTACGTTTACGTTAATTCCATAATTAGGAGTAAAGCTGTCATCAATCATATTCTTAAGAACCTGGCTCTGATCACGACCTGTTACAATCCAGACCTCAATAAGATGATCTGCACCTTCTTTATAAACGCTTCCCAAAGCAGCTGAATCGTAAAGGTAAGAGTTTACAAATGATGTAACTTCGTGTGCAACATTTTTGAAGAAGTTTGAACGATCCGGCTTAATCTTGTCGTTTACACTCTGAACAAGAATATAGTCGATATCAAGTTTTGTTTCAGTCATCTGAAGCATTGAAGAAGCAAGAGTTGTAGTGTTATCCTTAAAGTTTACAAAACCTTTTGTAATGCGGTCAGGATGCTTATAGAACTGTTCAAGCTGAAGAGCAAGAATTTCTGCTGGAGAAATCTGATTTGATTTTTCACCGGTAATTGCAACAAAGTCGTCTACAAGTTTGTAAAGGCGGCGGCTTTCAAGCATCATTGCTTCTACTTCATTCGGGAATACCTTATGAATTTCGTAGTCGCGGTTCTGATCAGGCTGAGCACCTGTAAGAACAAGGATAGTTCTGTAAATCTGATTCAATCTGAAAACTGAATCCTGAACTTCCTGCATTACTTTACCAATTTCACCAAGAGTAGCTTCCAGGCGGATTGTATGCTTACCTTTTGAGAGATAGAAATTATAAGGCTTTCTGTTTTCATCAGAAAGTGTTGCAAACTGCCAGTCAGAATCGTATTTAAAACCAACAGATTTAAGTGTATCAATAGGAATTACGTCGTCGATATAAACTGAACGACATGCAACATAACCACGCTGAAAGAACTGACGTGCTTTAAGAGAAATTGTATACCATCCGTTTTCAGGTACTTCAAGTTCCCACTCAATCCACTGACCAGGGATTTTCCAAGAGTCACCACCAGTGTAGTTCAAAATTGTCTGCTTTGTGCTATATGGTTCTGTAATAGCAGAAGAACGGTCATAACGTGCAAACAAAGAAGGATCTGAACGAAGAACAGAGTCTTCTCCCTGCACTTTTATAGTAATATCTTTACCAGTAAAGCTTTCTGGTTTTGAAGGCTGTTTAGCAAGATACTGTTCGTAGGTATCATATTTTACAATAGGTGTAAGTGTGATAGCAGAAATTGCCATTGGTTCACTTGTTGATTCCAAAGTAATTTCGTTTTCACCTTTATTAAAATAGAACTTATAAGGATCTACTTCATATCCAAGATCGCTCTTGAAATAAGCATCCTGATATTCAAAAACTTCTACCTGTGTCGGGCGAATGCTGTTACCACGGTTATCATATTTTACAGGACCACCATCTTTCCAGAGTCTATAGAAAGCCAGTGTATCTGCACCAGTAAACGGTAATTCATCATTAATATACAGAATACGATCCATATTTACATTTCGCGAAGGAACTGCGATGTATTCCATATTAATATTGTAGAAGCCTGCTTCAGGCACATCTACTTTCCATGTTACAGAAGACTCCTCTTCTGTAAATACAACATCCTTTCCCTTGTAGTTCATTTCCACTCGGGCACCGTTCGACTTTGCTTCATCAAAATCCAGAACAGCAACATTTACTTTACTTTTTGGACTTTTTGCTGCTGAATGTTCGTTCAAATATTCAGCATAGGTACGTGTAGTTGAAACAGTTCCAACATTTGTGGATAAATCATAATTATCATACTTGCTATGATAATCTTTCTCAGGAAAAAAGCTCGGTATTGCAAAAATGAGAATGATAACAGCTAATGTTATCAACACATTACGCAACGTTTTGTTTATTTTTATTCCTACCATAATAGCCCTTATTGTATCACATCTGCAACTTTTTTCTATAGGAAATTATTCTTAGTTCATTAAATACTAGTATTTTAGTGAATGTTAATACAGAAAAATGGGCTAAAAAAAATCAGGTGCGCCAACGGGGATGATGTTGTCGCACCTGATTTTTTTAGCCCATTTGAAATATTAACCTTCCCTCCAATCGAAGGGGGAAAGGTTATTTTTCGCTCTTGAAATAATTATCGAAGTCTTCGTCGGAATGCAGTTTACTATCTTTTTCTGATTCTGATTTAGAAGAAGTCTTTTTATCTTCATCCGGATCGATATTTGCACTTTTTAGATTTTCTGTATCATCTTCATCAAAAGTTTCATCATCGTATGGCATTACAATAACAGCAATAAGATAGATGATAAATCCAGCACCTTTCAGGATACAAAGGATTGCTGCAATGATACGAACAATTGTAGGGTCCATGTTAAAGTATTCTGCAAGGCCTCCACAAACACCACCAATCATCTTATTCTTTCTTGATTTATAAAGCTTTTTTCCTTTCATCTTGTCACTCCTCTTCTATATATTTATTCTTCTATTTTTATATTTACTGAACCCATTCCACAGTTTACAGAAAAATGATTTGCCAGTTTCTGATTGTTATAAATCTGGCATACGCCACTCTTCTTTTCACCGTTGAAACGGAAATCTCCCAAACCAACCTTTGCATCGTAGGAATAAGTTTTTGGATTACCTTTTAGTTCAAGTCCAACATTACCCATTCCACAATCAAGATTAACTGAACCGGTTACACTACCCTTAAAATTCAGATTTCCCATACCACAGCGCATATCCAGTCTGCCACCAAAAATACCGTTTAACACCATATTTCCGGCACCTACATCTATATTTCCTGAATCGCACTTAAAAGAAAGGGCACGGCTAGTAACCTTTCCTGCTCCAATAGCAATACGGAATTTTTCTACTGCACCATTTCGTGGCAAAGTTACAAGAACTCTTGGAACAATACGGCTTCTGCGATTGTGGCTCCAGAAGTTAAGATTAAAACGGCGGATATTACTTACAACAAGTGTTCCTTCTTTACTCAGATAGCAGTTTAAACACTCTTCCGGAAGTCCTCTGGTTTCAATGCAATATTTTTCACCTTCAATAATTGCAACCTCGGCAGCGCCAAAATCCATTGAAAGGTTTCGCACTTCACTTTTTGAAAACTCAAAATAAAGTGCATCTATACTGCATCTTTCATCAGAATAATAGTTTTCTTCATTATTGCTTTCAGCTTTACCGTTATCAGAATCAGCTGGTTTTGTATCTACAAGTGCATTTGCAAACTTTTCGATGATAGTCTTTGCAAGCTCATCCGGGCTTCCAAGTTCACGCATAACCTTTTCATCATCATCTGCTTCATCAAAATAATCAGAATAATATTGAATTGCTTCTGCCTGTTCTTCACTTGAAAGTGACATTATGCTGCTTTTCAGTTCGTTCAAATACTCTTCTCTCGTCATTTATTTTCCTCTTTTTCTGATGAAACTCCCATAAGAATTTCATCTACTCCATTTCTAAAAAGTACCCATTCACTGCGATACTTATCCAGCAGAATCATACCATTCGAAGTTATCTTATAGTATCTTCTGTTTCTTCCCTGAAACTCCATATCGTAAGTTTCAAGGTAACCGTCCTTCTGGAGCCTCCTAAGCACCGGATAAAGGGTACTTTCAGAAACATCCATAATTTTACGGACATCCTGCGTAATCTTGTAGCCGTAGGTTCCTTCAAGACTGACA
>CAMNIU010000057.1 GCA_946540605.1 uncultured Treponema sp. | reverse complement strand
GATTGTTGCCCTCGGAAACGGTTCAAACCCACTTCTCGTAAGCACAACTCCAGGCCTCGACGCCGACAAGCGCGGCCACATCCTGGTCGACGAAAAGCAGGCTACCCACCACGCAAAGGTCTGGGCCGGTGGAGACATCGTTCTCGGTGCCGCTACAGTAATCCTCGCTATGGGCGAAGGCCGCAAGGCAGCTGCGGGAATTAATGAATATTTAGCTAATAACTAAGCTGATTATAGCCTTCAGGCAAAATAAAACAGTGCAACCAACGGGATGATGTTGTTTGCCCTGTTTTTTTTGTCTTACGGCAAAATTCCTTTCATGCTGCTAATATTCATTAATTCCTTTAAACCGGGGATTTAAAATGCCGATAATCAAAATATGGCACAGAAGAAAAAATCATCTAAGAAAAAAAATACTACTTTGTTTACAGCGGCTTGTGTTTTGTTGGGGCTGCTGGTTATTTTGATTGTTTTTCTTGTGAAGAAAGACCAGATTTTTACTAATCTTAAGGAAACGGCTTTTTTTGATAAGGTTTTTGGTTCTACGCCAACTGTAATTGAAAATCATGAGCCTGCAGAACCTAAGAAAACTCAAACTATTCCTCTTAAAAACGAAGAGGTTACAATAAAAATTGAGAGTGAAGAAGCACCAGAACCAAAGTACAGCGAATCTGAGACAGAAGCCGAAGTTTCTAAAACTGCTGAGGTTGCAAAGCCTGTAGAAAGTACAAAAGTAAAGGATGAAGTCAAAGAAACTCCTAAGAAAACTGAAGAGAAAAAGCCTGTCGTAACAGGTAGAACAGAGCTTCAGCTTTGCTTTGTAAATATTGATGGAGATGGTTCTGTTGTTCGTCAGCTGGTAAAAAGAAAGGTCCCAAAAAGTGATTCACCGCTTACAGCTTCTATCAATCTTCTTCTAAGTGGACCAGATACAACACTTTCGGCAGAGCGCAATTTAATGAGTCTGATTCCTGCGGGAACTAAACTTTTGAGTGCAAAAGTTTCAGGCGGAGTTGCTTATCTGAATTTTAATGATGCATTTGAAATCAATACATACGGTGTAGAAGGTTATATTCACCAGCTGGAACAGATTGTTTACACTGCAACTGCCTTTTCTACCGTAAACAGCGTACAGTTCTTAATTGAAGGTGAAAAACGCGATTATTTAGGCAGTGAAGGTGTATTGATAGCATCTCCACTCTCCAGAAGTTCATTTTGATAAGAAAATAAGACATTGCATGTGATGTTTTGGGCGGAGTTGGAAAGGGCATAAGGCTGCATCGAGAAGTTTTGGCGCTTAGCCATCGAAAACAATCCGAGGATTTTCGAAGAAAACCGCAGGATTGTTAACACCAAAAACTGCCTCGCCAGCAGCCTGATGAACTTTCCAACGGGAGCCCAAAATATCAAGGATCTCTATTTATTTATATGACTTTACAATCTTATCAAAATAAACTGTGTTTTTTAGATATGCTGTCTGATAAGTAGAAATCGAAAAATAATCAAATCCACCTTCTTTATTTCGGGTCAGAATCTTTGTGATATATACGCAGCTTTTATTTTCAGGAAAGAAAGAAGTGCTTGTTATTTTGTAACTGTCTTTTGCCTGTGTATAAATGATTTCTGCATTCTGAAAGTCTGTATATGAACCTTCACTGCTTTCTAAAAGCTTTCTTTGAACATATAAATCATTAAGAACTTTATTTTCCGAAACCTTAGGTAAAGCAGACATTGTAATCAGAGAGTCATTGCCGAGTGTCCAGAAGTTTTCCATTTTCTGCTCCCAATTTTCATCAAGAGTAACAGAGCGGTTTTCAAATTTGCAGAACTTAGCTTTTGATGTCTTTTTTGTTTCTTTTTGAACTTCAGGTTTTTGTGTAGAAACTCCTTCGAAAAGTTCGAATGTATTATCTGTACTTGATTTTATTGTTCCGATTGTAACACAGTCTAAAACTTTAGTGCCTTTATCATCTGTGATTGTTCTGATATTGAATAATGGGATGCGGGCATCGAAAGTTATGGAAACATTTCCACCAAACTGAGCATATTCCTGATCTACTACCTGATTATCTGATTCAACGGCAACTTCTGAAATTCTGCGTGATGAGAATTCGTAAAGCAGGTCATGAAGGTAATTTACAATATCTGTGTCATCTGTATCAGGAAGAATTGTAGAAACTATTCTTTCTCCTGTCATATTCCAGAAGTCTGACTTAGGGTCTACAGTCATCAGAATTGCAATTTCCTTTGATGGAAGCATTGCTTCGTCATCCTGTGGTGCAAAATAACGTATCTGGATAGTAGCATCATCATAACCAAGGATTCCTATATAGCTTTCACGGGTAAAAGATGAGTCGCGATAGTAAACATATTCGCCGGCAGAATCGGGAATAAAGGAAGTAAAGCCAGGGAGTGCGAAACCAGCGGCGGTAATTATGATTGATGTTATGATTGAAAGGATTAGTTTTTTCATATAGTCCTGTGTAATAAAATAACTAAATTTCTCACAGAGCAAAAGAGGACACAGAGGTATATATAAATATCAGCTCTGTGTCCTCCTAAACTCTGTGAGGAATATCTATGCGTTCAATTTTTTAAGCTCTTCGCGAACGATATCCGCTGCTTTCTTAGCAACTTCATCTGCTGGTACAAGTGTAGCTTCTGCATCCTGGCGGAGCTTCATTTCAACGTTTGGAAGGTTCTTGTCGCCAACTACGATGCGGATTGGGTAGCCGATAAGTTCTGAGTCTGTGAACTTAACGCCTGGGCGTTCGTTACGGTCGTCGAGAATAACTTCGATTCCGTCTGCCTTTAAGTCCTCATAAATCTTATCTGCAACTTCCTTCATCTTATCTTTATACTGGATTGGAATAACTGCTACCTGATATGGAGCTACAGTCATAGGCCAGATGATTCCCTTGTCGTCGTGGTGACCTTCGATGATGCTTGCGAGAGTTCGG
>CAMNIU010000056.1 GCA_946540605.1 uncultured Treponema sp. | reverse complement strand
GCTTTTCCCATTCCGTCCAGAAGAATTACAACTATATTCTTGTAATCATTTTGAAGATATTTATCCAGAAGAGGAAGTGTATCTCCATTAGTCGGCAGCCCCAATTTTTTTAAAATTGAGTTAGGTAAGTTTGCAATACAGTTTTTATAATCCGGTAATACGATTTTATGTTTTTCCATGCTCAGTCCTTTATTTCTTTTTTATAATTTACATTCTGCAAATCCAACAGTGAAGGGCAGGTGCTCATATTTTACACTTCCCTTAAATTCAAATCCATTCTTAAAATACCATTCCTTCAATTCTGTATAATCATTTATAAAATCAAGGAAAAGTATTTTCCCGCCAAGGTCACGAACTTTTTCTTTTGCAAAATCGAGAAGTTGTTTGCCATAACCTTGCTTTCTCATCTGAGGTTTTACACATAGATTATGAAGAACATAAGTTTCTTCTTTTTCCGGATCCTTGCTGATTGAAAAGTATCCGACCAGCTCCTTATCTCCCTTTTGATTATCTTCAAAAAGTCCGTACATCAAAAAGCCCCAGTTCCAGAAATTCTCAAGCTTTTCCAAAGGCATAAAGGCATTATGCCGCGGAGCGTTTTCTTTTGTAAAGCCAAACTTTTCTGCAACTGTAGAAAAGCACAGATGGATAAAATCCAGGCAGAGGGGAAGTTCTTCTTTTTCTATTCGTCTAATCATTTTTTTCTCCAGTCTCTAGATTGTCCGGTCAAGCCGGACAATGACAAAGGTCTATTTCTTACGCAAAATCCAAATCAGATTACTCTGATATTTTGCAGCACTCATCGGGTCATTCAAATCTTCCTTGTCGCCCTTGTATCCGCGGTAGATATCTACAACCTCAAAGCCACAAAGTTCTGCAAGCAAAAACATTTCCCAGCGATATGTCTGCCGCATTTTTAGCGGGCGAATCCGCTCTCCAATCACTTTGTCGTCTTCATCATAAGTTTCAAACTTCCAGTTGCCGCTCATAATCTGTGTCCAGGGATTATAGGAAATTGCATTGTAGATTTTTTCCCGGTAGCCTTCGCTGTTAACATATTCAAGTCGGAAAGAGTAATCATCAACATTTGTATTCATCTGCTGAGTCTGCACAGCGGGCCATGGGTCAAAAGTATTTAGTGTCAGAATGCCACCAGGCACAAGATGCCGCCCAAGATTTTTCAAAGCCGCTATCTGAGATTTCTGATCCGGCAAATGCATAAAGCCGCTTCTTGCAATTATGACAAGTGAGTATTTTCTCTCCGCATCAAAATCTGTCATATTACCAGGAAAGATTCTCAAGTCCAGATTTTTTGCCGCAGCCTTTTCTGAACAGACACGGCACATTTCCTCAGACAAATCTGTGCCATCAGCAATTATTCCGTGTTCAGCAAGATAAAGCAAAACCGCGCCGGTACCACAAGCCACATCAATCACGCCATCTTTGCCATACTTCTTTGCCAGCTCCAGATAAAAGTCCTGAAAGCCTTCATGAGCGTCAAAGTCTCTGTACATAACTTCAAGATACCTGTCGTAGTTTTCAGCTACATCCTTAAAATCGTGTAAGTCCATATAAATCCTCCTTTTGCATTTTGCTGCGGGCCCTGCGAGCAAAAAAAAGCCACTTACCCGAAGGCAAGTGGCCGATTATCCAGATTAAAAAATGTTCAATCTTTCGTACTATCGCACTTTGTACCCCGGGCATACGCTAATCTTGCCATCATCATTTGTGGTGGTTGTGGTAAGAGAACGTGTATCCTGAGTCACAAAATTGAACATCATAATGTGAAAATACAGAAAAAGTTTAATTACGTCAAGTCTATTAATTTCTTTCTGTTCCACGAAGAGTAGGTTGTATCCAAGACTGTGCTGTGCTAATCTAAAATCACAATTTAATCTGTTGGCCGGCAGTTTTTTAAGGAGATTTTTATGGACAACTATGTAACAGGAGCGGTAATTAAAAGACTCCGCGAAAACAAGAAGATGACTCAGGAAGAACTTGCCCAGAAGATTTTTGTAACGAGCAAGGCTGTAAGTAAATGGGAAACAGGAAAAGGATTTCCGGATGTGGGACTGCTTGAAGCTCTTGGAAAGGCACTGGGTGTTTCTGTGATTGAACTTCTTTCCGGCGAGGATATTACAAATCTTAATAAAGCCTGCAATATGGCAAAGGGAAAATTTTATGTCTGCCCGGTTTGCGGAAATGTGATTCAGACTACCGGAGAGGCTGTAATTTCCTGCTGTGGAATTACCTTGCCGCCACTGGAAGCCGAAAGCCCGGATGAAAAACACGGACTCAAAATCGAAACAGTGGAAGACGAATATTTTGTGACAATTAATCACCCGATGACAAAGGACCATTATATTTCCTTTATTGCGGCTATTTTTGATCAGGGAGTACAGCTGGTAAAACTCTATCCCGAAGGAGAGGCTCAGGCCCGCTTTAAAATCAACCGGGTTCGTAAGCTTTATGCCTACTGCAACCGGCACGGGCTTTTCGAAGTGGACAGAAAGGCTTTGCGTTAGACCACACTAACGATAAAGTCTTCCGGCAAAATATTTTTCCTGGAACTCAATCTTTTTCAGGATTTCTTCGTCAGTGAGGGCAGATGGATTTGTGGCGTACTTCGAGTTTTCCGGTACAACAATCCATTTGTCCTCTACATCATTTGTGCGGTGATAAACTGCAATTACTTTTCCGGTGTAAGTCTCCACTGGCTTATCGCAATCAAAAAGATATATATCCTGTTCTGCGCCGTCTCCCGCAATCACGCCATCAACATAACCATAGTTTATCGGATAAATCATTTCCGGATGACGGGGATGACTGCTGTTAAGTGGCCGGTCAATTTTACCGCTTACAGTACGTCCAATTATATCAGAATAATCAAGCTTTTCGTCAGCCTCCAAAGATGACTGCAGCAGCAATTCAACCTCATGCCACTTAGGCGGATTCAAAGGAAGAGGGAAGCGGGATATTGCAATTCCGGAACAGGCAGAAGCAAAGCGGACTAAATCATCATCCTTCATTCCCATAATCAGACCGTAAACGCAGCCGGCCTTAAAAGTATCTCCGGCACCAAGCGTACTTTTTACATCAACTGCAAAAGGCTTCATTCTTTTGATTTCACACCCTTTGCGTCCATAAAGCATTTCGCCGCCACCCTGGGTTATAATTGTAAGGCCATCGGTCTCCGCTTGCATCAGTTTCATGATTTCTTCGACAGGCATTCCCTTGTATTGCTGGCCCGCACATTCCTTTGACACAACATTAACAGCTGCCATTTTATGAAGAGGCGAATCGTGGGGAGAATCAATTGTCACAAATGGAATATTCAGTTTTTTACAGATTTGAGCAGCCAATAGAGAATCATCTCCAAAATAGGGATCTATACCTGCAGCCTTACAGCCTGAAATATCTTCTTCTTTTGGAATATTCCACCATCTCTTGCCCGAAGAAAAAAGTGTTTGAAAATGTCCCATAGGAGTACGTACAAGCCCCGAAATTACTACGTAATCCATAACGCCGTCATCTTCTGTAAAAGTTAAAGCCGACAAATCGACGCGCTTATTTTTGTAAAACTCCTTAAGCATAGGCGCAACTTCTTTTCCAATCCAGGTTCCGTCCATGCATACACTCATACCAAGAGAGGCGAGCACTGTAGCTGCAGTTCCGGTTTCGCCACCCGGAAGAAAATACTGCTCCTGAATTTCTGAATACTCATCCGGCTTCAAAAAGCCGCCCTTAAGTAAAAAAGAATGAGTTCCTAAAATCTGTCCGAATAAATATGCGTCGATTCTTTTATTCATAAACATCTCCTATTTCACATTATCATTTTTTTTGCCTGAAGAACTATTGCATCGCCGGGAAATAATTCTTCAAAGTGTGCCAGAGCCTTTTGTAAAACGGATTTTTCATCTGCAGCAATTATACACTCACAAAAGCCTTTTTCTCGTTCCTGTTTTGCGGCAAGGTCGTTAGTTTGATTTAAGAGTTTGACACCTTCAATTAGCAGGATTTCTTCCATTTGTTTTTCTGACATCAAAGGAAGCTTAAGACTTAACACATGTTTTTTGAGGTTTGCAGTGACTTCTACAGGCTCTTTGCCCGTACTTTCAGGCTCAATCACAGCCTTATACATCATTTCAAAAACAGAAAGCCCGCAGGCCGCTGCATAGGTATAAGTCATTCCACTCAGCCTTGGATTAATTTCAATAATGTGCCATTTACCATCATCATCTAAAATCAAATCAACTTGAGCAGCCCCGCAAAGCCCAAGCCCATCGGCCAGCTTCAACATCATCTCCCGCAAAACCTCAGGCAGCTGGCAAGGCCCATATTTTACACTTTGCTTTGGACTTGTAATTCCATACTGATTTACGCTGAATTCAAAAGGCGGTAACACAGTGTATGCTCCCGGAACTCCATAAATCTCAAGCCCAAACTGACGGCCGTTAATAAACTCCTCAATCAGGCGATTAGAATTATTTCTTTTTGAATTAAGATAACCCGCAACCTCTCCATAAGTATGAGCAACAGTCATTCCGTAAGAACTCAAACCTGTCGTATCTTTTATAATCACAGGCAGACGCAGGCCCCGGATTTGTGCCAGAACGCTTTCCTTATAAACATTTCTCAAAACTTCTTTATTACTGCCAGCGCAAAAATATAAATCATGATCACAAAAAACTGCAGCAGCTACATCAAAGCCCATTCGCGCAAGTTCATTATGAGTTCGCCATTTATCAAAACAACTAAGTCCCGTCTGCACAGAATGGCAGATTGTCCGAACTCCGGCCGCCCTCAGTTTCTCTGCAATAAGAGCATCGCTTACAGGCAGCCAATCATAAGGCTCAATCCAGAAGGTCATGGCTACTGCAAGGTCTGCTTTTAAAGTAATTATTTCATTTACAAAATCCTCAGGGCCAGCATCTTTTGGTAAAATTACAGAGCCTTCTTCCGGCATAAAAATTCCGGGCTTTTGAGTCAGATAAAAGAATTCATTCTGGGGATAAGCGTTTTTTAGATTTTCAAATGCTGTTTGATTTTTCGGCAATACATTGATTTTAAAATTTACTTCGTCAAAAATATTAGAATTAGTGCTGTAAAAAACTATGCGCATAAATCAATTAAATCCTTA
>CAMNIU010000055.1 GCA_946540605.1 uncultured Treponema sp. | reverse complement strand
GCTATAAGCATTTGTCGCACACCCGCATAGCGGGTGGTTTATTGTGAAAATATTCCGCTTCGCTCCATATTTTCACGGGCTCGCGAGCCCTTAATCCAAAACGGTGGTTTTGACTAGCAAAAACCACCGTTTTTTTTATTTATTCTCCGGTTTCAAATAAGCTTTTACAACTACATCTGTATTTAAATACTTATTAGCAGCTTCGAGTAAAGCTTCTTTTGTAATCCAGTCTGCAGCCTTATTAGTATTTGATGTAAACCACAATGGTTCATAAGTATACAAAACTTCAGCAGCAAAACGATTAATCCACCAGTTATTATTTCTTAAACAGGTTTCAAGTGTACGAATATAAGATTCCTTTAATTTTGAAACTACTTCATCAGAAATATTTCCCTTCTGAATGTCTTTAATTGTATCAATTACAGTTGCATAAAGCTCATCCTGACGAGAAGGCTCACAACCGAACTCAATATTTACTCCATAGAAACGCTCCGGCCATCCATCAATATAACCATCAACGCTTACACCATAAGAACCGCTCTTATCTTCACGAATAACTTCGCGTAAACGAATATCAAGCAATGAAGCAAGCTGATTTATGATTTCTCCTTCCTTGAAAGTCTGTTCAATATCTGTATTTGCTGGAAGTGAACCGCCAAAGCCCATATAAATATAACCCTTGTCATCAATTCCTTTATTTACTACAGCAGATTTGCTTTCTTTTGGGAATGGGAAATAAACATATTTAGTTTCATCAAATTTATCATTTGTTTTAAGAGTTCCCAGATAGTAAGCACACAAATCAATGAGTTCTTTTTCATTAAAATCACCAACAAAAACAAATGTAAAATCAGCAGGATTTCCAAAGCGTTCGCGATAAACACGTTCTGCAATCTTAGGATCCATTTTTGCAACATAATCCTTATCAAAAGGAGCATGATACAGATTTTTTCCATAAAGCAATTCAGAGATTTTATCTGAATAAACCTGCATAGGCTTTGAACCATAAGACTCTGCAATCTGTGTACACTGAGCCATAAGAGTTTTCCATGCATCTTCGCCAAACTGAGGTTTAGTTAGCATGAGATTAATAAGCTGAAGACTTTCTTCAAGATTATTTTTATTTGCCACAGCATTAAATCTTTCTTTTGTATTATTCATTGAAATATTAACATTCAAGTTTTTAGCTGTAGAAATTTTTTGATACTGAGAATATGTGATTCCACCATAACCTGAAAGAATCGCATAATCTAAACAAATCTGGGCAGAAGGGATATCTTCTTCCTTAAGCTGATATAAGCCTCCCTTACTTCCGCCATAGATTGCAATTGAATCCTTCTGGAAATCAGTTTTCTTTGTGATGATTTTTACACCATTTTCAAAAGTGTACTGAGTGCCGCCAAGCTCTTTGATTGCCTTTTTCTCAGAAACTTTGGCTTTCTTTGCAGGACGCTTCATAAATGTATCTGTACTTGTATCATCTTTATAAGCTTCAGCCTTGCTTTCATAATTATTCCAGATTTCCAGGATTTCTTTTTCAGCAGGGATTTCCATTGATTCTGGTGCAAGTACAAGCATCATTGTTCCACGATTACCAAAATACTTTTTGGAAACCTCAACAATTTCTTCTGCTGTAATCTGATTAATGATATCAGTTGATATCCTAAGATTATCTTCTTCAGAAGTGTAAATACGACCAGTAATATAATGATTTACCATATTACCAGCATAATTTGCAGAAGCATGTTTATCTTTATTTGCATAGCTTTGCTGCGCACTCTGCAACATTGCCTGCTTAATACGTGCGAGTTCTGTTTCTGTAATACCGTAATTCATAAAACGTTCATATTCATCAAGAACTGCCTTCATTGCTTCATTAAAGCGGCCTGTCTTTGGAATTACATCTATAAAATAATAATAATTGAGATTAGCAATACCACCAGACAAGAAGTTTGCACCTAGCCATTCAGCATCTGGAAGATTTGTTTTTTCCAGACAACGCTGGTTGAATATGGTTGCTGCTATGTTCAAAACATACTCTTCGCGAATCTGTTCTACAGTAGTAACTGGTGCTGTATTATTATTCTGCTGGAAAAAACAAACCTCAGCTACCTGCAATTCTTTATCGCGCATTATTGTAATTGTTTTTTCTTTCTGTGTTGGTACCTTAAATTCTGGAACCTTAGTTTTCTTCTCTGAAGCAGGAATTGCTCCCATAACTTCTTTAATTGCATTTTCAAGTACATTTGATTTTATATCACCAACTGCAACAACTGCCATGTTTTCTGGTCTATACCAGGTCTTATAAAAATCAAAAACTCTATCGCGTGAAATATTTTTGATTACATTCATATCGCCAATAGGTACACGTTCTGCAAAACGTGAATCTTTAAGCAGCATGTTAATCTCTAAATCAGAAACGCGGCCTTGAATTCCCTGTGTTCTCATTCGCCACTCTTCAACAATTACGCCTCGTTCCTTGTCGAGTTCCGCAGGATCAAAAGTAACTGCGCTAGCCCAATCATGCAAAACCATAAGGCTTGTTTTTAAGATTTCTGGATTATCTGCAGGAAGTTCAAGCATATAAACCGTTTCTTCAAAACTAGTATACGCATTTACTTCCGGCCCAAAAGACATTCCTATTGATTCAAAATAATCTACAATTGCAGATTTTTCAAAATGTTCAGTTCCGTTGAAACACATATGTTCTACAAAATGAGCAACACCCTTCTGGTCATCATCTTCCATACATGAACCAGCTTTTACTACAAGCCGCAGCTGAATACGGTTTTTAGGTTCACCATTTTCTCGAATTAAATATGTCATTCCATTGTCAAGTTTACCCTGCTTAATTGCAGGATCCATGACAAGCTGACTACCATTACTTTTGTTTTGAACTTTAGATGAAGAACATCCTTTTGTCAAAAACAAAGCCGATACAAAAGCAACAACAAATAAAGTTTTTATAACCTTGTTAAATCGCTTCACTTTTTTCTCCTTGAGTTTATAGTTTTATGTAAATTATATTAAATATATTTTTTAATATTAACCATTTTTAACAATAAGTAACCAAAGTTACTCAAATTTGTGACAAATGACACAAAAAAAACCGACCCACACAAGTGAATCGGCTCGTATAGTCTCGCATCTGAGACGTTCTTTCGATGAACCTGAACGGTTCTTCGATTGTAGTCTTACTTTACAAGTTTAACATCAAAACAGATGTATGAATCACCAGGAATACCAGCCTGTGGAACTCCGTAGCTGCCGTATGCAAGCTCTGGTGGAATTACCATCTTACGTGTTTCACCGTATTTCATTTCCTGAACCATTGCATCAAAGCCTGGAATCATCTGTCCGCCAGCAGTTGTGAACTCGAGTGGTTCATGTCCCTGTGGATGGAATTCTTTTGAAGCATCAAAAATCTGACCTTCTGGAAGATATCCCTTGTATTCAACAGTAACTTTCTTACCTTTTCCACAAACAGGGCCACTTCCCTGCTTAAGAATCTTGTAATATGTTCCGTTGCTTGCTTTTTCGCAGCCTTCAATTACTTTTGCAATTGTTTTCTTCTGAAGTTCTTCCTTAAATGTAGCAGCCTTTTTAGTTCCAGCAGCCTTAAGATCATCAAAGCTCTTCTGAGTTACCTTAAATGCTTCTGCATCTTTACCCTGACGAACAATCTTCAAAGATTTAATGCTATCACCCTGAGCAACCTTGTTTACAACATCCTGTCCTTCAAGAACTTCACCAAAAATTGTGTGCTTGTAGTTGAGCCAGTCTGTTGGAACGTGTGTAATAAAGAACTGGCTGCCGTTTGTATTAGCACCAGAGTTTGCCATAGCAAGCTTACCTGGCTTATCAAAAATGTATCCTTCTACAAATTCATCAGCAAACTTGTAGCCTGGACCACCAGTTCCGTTACCCTGTGGGTCACCACCCTGAATCATAAAGTCAGAAATTACACGGTGGAATTTCAATCCATCATAAAAAGGTTTTCCCTTTGCTGCATCCAGAGTTCCCTCTGCCAAACCAACAAAGTTAGAAACTGTCATTGGTGTTTCTTTGTAAAAAAGATTAAGAATGATTGTTCCCTTTTCTGTTTCAAGAACGGCAAATACGCCTTCTTTTCCTTTAAGTGCTTCCAAGTTTGTCTCCTTAGTGTTAGAACCTTTGGCAGTACAAGATGTCAATGTAAAAATTGCCATAAGTCCTGCAATAATAGTTTTTTTAAGATTCATTTTTTTCCTCTTAGAATTGAGTTATAAACCATTTGTAAACAGCAT
>CAMNIU010000054.1 GCA_946540605.1 uncultured Treponema sp. | reverse complement strand
GTCCGACAATCAGGGTGAAGAAGCTGACGATTAATTAAGACCGGGTTAGCGATGGGAGCGGCAGCGAAGCTGGCCACCGCAGGCTGAACTTGTTTCAGCCGAGGAGGCTGGAGCGAATGCGGAACCGCGGACGTAGCGACCGGCCATGGAGCGAAGCGGAATGGACGGGAACCCCCGAAAATAAATGAGGATTAAAATGAAAAAGGAAAAATATATTAGTACAGGTGTTTATTCGGAAGTAAAGATTGTAGAGAACGAAATTGTTTCTTTTAATAAATTTGATAAGACTTCTACTTCTTTCAGAGTTTATAAGGACGGTTTGGTTGGTGTGCATTTTCAGCAAGGAAAGATGACTGACAAGGAAGGCTATGCACTGGCTGAAAAAAATCTTGAATTAAAAAGAGAATACCCTTTTGACCTGGAAGGTGGTGTAAGAGAGCTGGACAAAAGGGAAAAACTTTTGACGGACGAAGAGCTGATGAAGAAGGCTAAGGCTGAACTTGCTTACCTGCGTAAGGCTCACCCGGAGTTTACCTTTAGCGGAAGTTTTTATTCCAACTCATATTATGAAGCTCAGAAAAACTCTGCGGGTATGAATTATCAGGTATGGGACGGCCACAACGGAGCGGGAATTTCTTTTAAGCACAAGGACAGCAAGGATCTGGACGACGGTTCTTTTTCCACTAATTTCAGAAGAGGTTTTTCATCGGCTAAGTTCCGGGCTATGGCTGACAATTATCTTTCTAACTTTACAAAGATGTGCGAGCTGCCGGAAGAGCTGATTATCATGACTCCGGAATGGAATTTGAACGACAAACTCAAGGATTGTCTTAATGCAGAAAAGCTTGCGCTGGGAACTTCGCTATTGTCGGGAAAAATTGGCCAGAAGGTTTTCGCTGACGGTCTTACTATCTGTCATGATGTAACAAAAAAGAATATCTGGATGAGCACCTTCTGGGATGCTGACGGCATTACTCATAAGGGCGACAAACTGCCTTATATAAAAAACGGTAAGGTTCTACGCGGCTATGCAGATAAGCGTATTGCAGCAAAATATGGCGTAGAATGTACAGGAAGTGCCTACAGTAATTACAGCGACACTCCTATGAACGGCTGGGTAAATCTGCGTATCACTCCGCTGCAGAAAACTCCAAAGGAGATTCTGAATGGCCGGCTTGCGGTTTTGCCGGTTCAGTTTTATGGCGGCGGCTTCAGCGACACCGGTGAATATGCAATGCCTGTACAAATGTCGTATCTAACCGACGGTGAAAAGATTCTTGGCCGCCTGCCGCCTTTTACTATGCGCAGTAATCTTTTTGATATGTTTGGCAAAGATTTTATTGGCGCTTCTAAGCACACTGATATCTGGAACAAGGGTATGCTGCTGGTAAAGATGGAGGCTGGAAAGTTATAAAAGAAATCCCGAAGCAAGTTCGGGATAAAAACTTATGAGTCGTAACCGCTTCGATGAAGAAGCTCAAGGCAGGTGCGGCCATTGTGGTAGCTGGTTTTCCAGTTGCCGCCCTTGTCTTCTGTAAGGACGGGGTTGCCGTTTACGTCGACCTCGTTCCACCATTCTCCATTTTCGCGGTCTTTCTGATGATTTAATATCCAGTTCCATTCGGCGTGGCAGGCATCTGAATATTTTGTTTCTCCTGTCATTTCCCAGGCATTGTAGAAACCGTTCATTGCTTCTGCCTGATTCCACCAGACACGGGTACGGTCGCGGACTTTTCCTTCCGGCTCGCTGCGTAAAAAGTTTTCCATACATCCATTTTCGTGGTCAAAACCTTCGTTAAGAGCAGTCTCGGCTACCTTTATCACGGTTTCTTTGATTTCTGATTTTAACTCTTCATCTTCCAGTTCGCAAACAGCTTCCCATAAGAGCCAGCTTGCTTCTATATCATGACCGTAGGATATTTCATCTGAAAGCGGATTCCACTTCATATCAAAAAACATTCCAAGGTGAGCATTAGGCTGAAGAATGTTTTCTACAGTAATGCGAACAAGAGCTGCAAGAGAATCCCCTACTTCGGCACGGATGGCTTTTGCATCTGAAAAAACAACTGGCAGCGTGCGATAGAGATTTGTATAGGCCTCCATAACGTGAAGATTTGTATTCATAGATTTTGGACAATTCATATCTTTTGGAGAAAGAATCATATCGTCTGTAGGAGACCAGTTTTGAGCGCAGGCTTCGAGATAACCTCCATCTTCGGGGTCGAGCGCGTATTTCTCGAGAAAATTGTATATGTCCAGCGCGTAGTTCATTGCTTCTTCTGAAAGAGCATCATTGTGGAGTTCCTTTATGGCAGCGGCATATTCACAAAGTCCGTAACAACAGAAGGCTTCGCCGTAAATCTGTTTTTTACTTACGCAAGGAGTGCCGTCTGGAAGAACGGACCAGTAGACTCCGCCGTTTTCAGAATCCCAATATTTACTAACTATCGTTCGGTAGGCAAAATCCGCCATTTTTAGTAGAGCTGGATTTTTGAAGTGACGGGCAGCGGCACTGTAGGTCCAGAGAAAGCGGGAGGTCATTACTATGGAGCGGGGAGCCTCCGCATCTGCCAGTCCGGAACTGCTGATTGAGCCGTAGAAACCTTCACAGCCTGGTCTGGTATCGCAGGCATTCTTTTCCCAGAAAGGGAGAATGTCATTTATAAATTCATGCTCTACTGACTTATAAAATGATTCATCGAAGGCTTTGTTATTTTCCTGCTTCATTTTTGAACCTCGCTTGCAATCTATATTAAGTAATTATTAATGTCAAATTAACTTAATTTTAAGTTACAAACCGGCTAATTGTCAATAAATATTAAGCATTTTTTCTTTAAAATTAAGTATTACGATAAAAAAAGACTGTTATTTTCTGCTTCTTTTAAATCTTTTATATATAAATCTGCACCTGGAAGGTTATCTGACTGCCCTACTCCAACAGCAATCATTGCACCACTTTTTGCAGCCTGAATTCCAGCAAGTGAATCTTCAAAAACCGCACAAGTTTCTGGTTCAAGTTTGAGAGCTTTTGCTGCAGTTAGAAAAACTTCAGGATCTGGTTTTGCTTTTGAAATGCAGTTTCCATCGATAACAGCATCAAAACATTTTTCTATTCCGAGCTGGGACAAAATGAGAGGGGCATTTTTGCTTGCAGATCCAAGAGAAATTTTTACCCCCTGTGAATGAAGTGAAGTTAAATAATCAAGGGTACCATTGAGAAGTGCCGAATTGTCGAGTGTCTTTAAATATTCGACATAACACTTGTTTTTTTCTTCTGCCCAAATTTGTTTTTGTTTTTCATCAGCTTTGATTCCGCCTATTTGAAGCAGGATTTCCAGTGACTGTGTTCTACTCACTCCTTTTAAGCGTTCATTATCTTTTTCTGTAAAATCAAAGCCAAGTTTTTGTGCTAGTTTTTTCCAGGCCAGGTAATGATACTTTGCTGTATCAACAAGTACTCCGTCCAAATCAAAAATTGCACCTTTAATTGCATTTATTTTTTGCATAATTCATAACCATCCTTTGTAACTGTTACTTTGTATTTTTCTCCCATTGCATTTGCTGTAAAACTTACTTTCTTCCAGTTTTCCGGGAGCTGAGGTTTTATATGGATTTTCTTGTTTTTGAAAGATAAACCGCAAAATCCGAGGACTACCATCATCCAGCTTCCACCTTGGGCCGCAGGATGTGTTCCGCCTATGTAGACAAGGCCGGCCCATTGTTTAGAATTTCCAGTAATATCTACGAGACTTGTTTTTTTAAAGAACTCTAAGGCATCTGAAGTTCGGCCTATTTTGCAAGCTAAGAGTCCGTACATACAGGCACTTAAAGACGAACCGTGTTCTGTACGCGGATTGTAATAATCGTAATTTGCGCTTAGGATCTGGCTGTCATATTCATCTGAAAAATGATTAAGCATTACGACTGTATCTGCCTGTTTGATTATTTGTGTATGAGCGGCTACTCCATTAGCTCCCCCCCAATATTCTTTTGGATTTAAAATTCTTGAGCGGACAGTCTCCAATGAACAGTCTTCTAAATCAAAATATGAATCAAATTGAGGAACTACATTTTTTACAGTTTGTAAATTTGACGGAAGCGGGATGTAAAGTTTTTTACAGATATCCTGAACCAGGGGAAGGATTTTCTTGAAAGCTGTTTTCTTTAAGGCAGAGTTTGAATCTGCCTGAGCAGAAAACTCAAGAGCTTTCTGCAGCGTAAATAAAATCATTCTGCTGGTATATGCATTATTGTTTACCCGTTCATGATATTCATCCGGACCGATTACATCATGAACTTCGTAACGAGTTTTGAATGGAATGTAAACACAGCGTGAAGCATAAAACTTTGCGCATTCGAATATCACTTCATATCCGCCATCTTTCAGAATAGAATCATCGCCTGTTACATCAACATACTGACAAATGGAATAAACAATTGCCGCGTTTATATGAATCTGTTTATCACGAAAATATGTTCTAACCGGACGCTTTGTAAAAACATCTGTTACGTTGTAATCGGAACAGGCATCATCTCCATTTTCCTGACTTTCCCAGGCATAAAAGGCACCTTCGTAGCCATACTGACGGGCTTTACGTTTTGCTCCTTCAAGAGTTTTAATCCGGTATTCAATAAACTCTCTGGCAACTTCTGGAGCTGAATATAAAAAATACGGAAAAATAAAAAGTTCTGTATCCCAGAAAACTGCACCTTTGTAAGTTTGGGCTGAAAGGCCTCTGGCTGGAATTGAAAGAGCTGTTCTTTCACGAGGAGCAATGCTCTGAAGATGATATAGGCTGTAGCGTAAATTTCGCTGAGCTTCTGAATCTCCTTCAATCTGAACATCACCATCTTCCCAGATTAAATTCCATGCAGACTTATGACTCTTTAACAAATCTTCATAACCGATTTTTTTTGCTGCAAGAACCTGTTCTCCGGCAGATTTTAAGACATCAGACTGATGGTCAAGCGCAGTAATTACTGATGCGTAAACCAAAATAGTTTCTGGAACACCAGCCTTTATGGATATTTTTTTTTCTGTAAGATTTGTCAGGCAACATACTGCAAAAGGACTTTTTGTTTCCAATGTATGACCTGAAAGTTTTTCACAAAGACTGTCTTTGATTATGGATACATCTCTTTTATCTATTTCAAAATGAGGTCCATTTGCATCGTATACCTTTTCATCAATTGAAAAATCAACTCCAAGTGTGACATCTTTTGTGCTGGTAATCTGATATTTCAAGCACAAAAGATTTTTATGACTCATACTTACAAAACGCTGTGTTTCTACGGTCACCTGTGCTTCTGACAAAGTCCATTGTGTTTTTCGGGAATAAAGCCCGTATTGAAAATCCAGACTCTGGAGATGTGCAGTAAGTGCATTGTGTTTTAGAGACAGTGTTTCATTTTTATACTGCAATGACAGAAAAAGCGGATTTGGAAAATTTACTGGTTCACGCCATTTATCTTCATGCCGGTCGTAGATTCCATTTACTATAAGGCCAGTCATATCAGTTTTATCTGCTTCATCAACTGTACCGCGATAGCCCATAAAACCATTTCCACAAAACAGACGATTTCCGTTTTGAATTATACTTTCATTTGAAATTCCAGAATCCTCAATTATCCATGGAGACATTATTTTTCCTCCATAGCCACACGAAGAGGAACATCTGTAACCGTATATTTTTTGTTATAAATAACTAACTGTACAGGTTTTCCTTCTGAAGTGTGTACAATCACTTCGCCTTTACTAACTTTTACCTGAACAAGAGATTCATTATAAACAAACCTGAAACTGAATGACTTCCAGTTATCGGGCAAAACCGGAGCAATCGAAAGATTTCCATTGAGATTTGGATCTGAGCGAAGTCCTCCAAATCCAAAAACTATGTTTATCCAGGCCGCCGCAATACTAGTAGTGTGAAGCCCTTCCCTAGTGTTGCGGTTGTAATTATCTAAATCGAGTCGAGTTGCAAAACCAAAAAAGTTCTGCGCCTCTTCAAACTTTTTCAAATCACAGGCAAGCACTGAATGTACCGATGGCGACAGAGACGATTCGTGAATTGTTTTAGGCTCGTAATATTCGTAGTTTGCACGCAACACATCCAATGGAATTTCCGAGCGGTAAAGAAACAGAAACATAAGAACATCGGGCTGCTTAATCATATCTGTGCGGTAAATACGGTCATAAGACCAGTGGCCGTAAAGAGGGAAATCTTCTACGGGAATTTTGTCTACATCAATATGAGGGAGTGAAAAATATCCTTCATGCTGTTCATAAAGTTTTGTCTTTTCATCAAAAAGGATAATCATCTTTTCTGAACAGTTTTTTATCTTTTCAGCTTCATCTTCTGTGAATCCAGTTTTAGAAAGTATTTCTTCATATCGGGCTGGATTATCTGCCTTTAATTTACGTAGAACGTTCAACGTAAAATCAAAAGTTTTTTTGCACATAAAATTTGTGTACACATTGTTATTTACCATCATATGAAATTCGTCTGGTCCCATAACTGCGTATATTCCGAATCCGCTGTGATCTTGATTCCAAGCTCCCCGGCTTACAAGAAAACGGCTTACTTCTATAAGCATTTCTATTCCGTGTCCATAGAGAAAATCTTTATCACCAGTCAGCGCATAATAATGGGCGATTCCGTAAGCTACACCACTGCTTGGCTGAAACTGAAGACTCGCATGCTGCCACAAATTACAGGCTTCATCTCCATTGAGCGTTGCGACCGGATAGCAAGCTCCTTCACAATCCAGCATCTTTGCTCTTGCCTTGGCATTTTGCAGAGTACTGTAGCGGAACTCCAGCAGTTTTTTTGCTGCATTAATATTTGAGTATAAATAAAATGGCAGACAATATGTTTCTGTATCCCAGAAAGCATGTCCGTTATAAGCTTCGCCTGTAAGTCCCTTTGCACCAATATTGTCTGTATCTTCAATTCCATGATAGGTCTGATTCATCTGGAAAATACAAAAATGGATTCCCTGCTGATTCAAATCATCACCTTCTATCTGAATGTCACTATAATCCCAGATTTTTTTCCAGTATGCTGCCTGATTATATTCTGCCTGTGCAAAATCAATTTTCTTCTGAGCAATTCCAGATTGTGTACAACGGGTAAAAAGTTCTTCCTGAGTTTCAAGTTTATTTTTATCAACTGCAAAACACACTTTTTTAACAAGGGTGCTAACTTTTTTTTCTGTAAGTTTTAGAGTAAAAGTTTTTCCAGATACTGTACCCTCAGAATATTCTTCATTTTGAGCATCGGTTTCCCAAGACATATTTATGCATAGCTTCTGAGCAGTTGTTTTTGTCTGGACAAGAATATTTTTAGAGCCAGTAAAGTTAGTCTCGTTTAACACATTCCAGTAACACTTTTTTCTACTCTGTTGAACAGCACCTGTATCGCAGGCAGAAATCACTTTTATTTCACCTGAAAAATTCAACGGTTGAAATTCTATTTTCTGCCAGGCATAGTTCGGAGTCTCCATATCAAGAATGCGGGTAAATACAATTCTGAGTTGCTTGTCTGTTTTTGATTTCCACACAAAACTTCGCACAAGCTTACCATGCCGCATATCAAGGATTCTTAAAAAATCGCTTGTATTATTTTTTGAAACCTGAACTTCTTCATTATCAACAATGATTTTTGTCCAGAGCCAATCTGGAGAATTAATCATAAAATGAGTATGCTGAACAATTCCCTTGTAAGCAGTTCCCTCTGTTTTTTCAATTTCATATACTCCATTGAAATAAACACCGCGCAATGATGAGACTTTTTCGCTGATATTATTTTCACCAGTTATAACTTCATCAAAAAATCCGCGAACTCCTGTAAATTCATTTGCCAGCGAAAAGATTGACTCGGACACTTCACTGTGTTCCGGACTAAAGCCCTCTTCTATAATGTTCCAGGCATCACCTTTCAGATATATGTCTGCATACTTTCCCATATTGTTCTCCTGTTTATTAGTCTTACCTAACTTTTTATCCTTTAATTCCAGACTGAATTGTTACTTGAGTAATTTGTTTCTGAAAAATGATGAAAAGAATTACCGGTGGAATAATTGCAAAGACAATTGCCCTGAGCATTTCTACATCATTAATTTTTGCACCACGCATAAGAGAGAACAGTTTTACCATAACTGTTTCAAATGCTGTATTTTGTAAAAGCAGAAAAGGAAGCAAAAAGTCTGACCAGGCAGCTGTAATTGCATACAGGCCAACTACCATGATTATTGATTTAGAAAGTGGGACAACTATCTTAAAGAAAATTGTAAGATTATTAGCCCCATCTATTGTAGCGGCTTCAATGTAAGATGCAGGCAGCGAATCGAAAAAATTCTTAAACAATACTACATAAAATGCGTTTGCCCCCATTGAAAGCCAGAGCGGAATAAAAGTTCCTGTAAGCCCCAGTTTTGAAAGATTCATAAAGAGAGGAACTATACTTGTAGTTGCTGGAATCAGCAAGCCCCACATAACAAGCATTTCAAAAATCTTAGAACCAAAAGGCTTTACTTTTGAAAGTACATACCCAAACATTCCGTTGAAGATGATTGCACATACAATACTTCCGGCAACAGAAATTGCTGAATTTGCATAATACTTAATAAACTTTAGAGAGGTCCAGGTTTTGAAAAAAGCACTAACCTGAAACTGATGCGGTATGATATTCGGTTCACTTGCAAACTCTTTGATTGTTTTGAAGCTTGAAAGAATTGTCCATAAAAATGGAAATACGCATACAATCATAATCGCAAGGCAAACTGCAAAAACCATATAATATATGATTCTTACGCTCAAATGATTCATATCATATTTTTTAATTACGCCTGTATATAGATTTTCTTCTTTTTTTGCCAGTGAAATATTTGCCATATTAGTAATCCTTCTTTTTATTCAATTTGTTATAGGCAACGGTAAGAACTGCAAGAATAATACAGATGATTACTGCAACCGCACTTGCCTTAGGATAGTCATATTTTTCGAATGCAAAACGATACATAAGCTGCATGATTGAAATGGATGCATTATTTGGTCCGCCATTTGTCATTACAAGAGGCTCATATAAAATCTGGAAAACTGAAATAATTTGAAGAATCAACAATGTGCGTGCAAGATTATAAATACACGGCAAAGTTATATAACGGATTCTTCTCCAGATTCCTGCCCCATCAATAATTGCTGCTTCATACAATTCGGGATCAATTACCTGAAGCCCCGCAATATATAAAAGTGCCGTAGCACCAGCGCCCTTCCAGGTGAGCGCAATTACAATCAAAGGTTTTGTAAGTTTTGGATTTGTAAGCCAGGCAGAAGCTGGCAGTCCAAGCTTAGCGAGAAAAACATTTAAGATTCCATTTGCCCCAGGTTTAAAAATGAAGCTGAACATAAGAACCATAGCCATGCCTGGTACAATATTTGGAAGATAAACTCCAACCTTAAAAAGCCCCTTCCCTCTTCTGATTTCGCTGATAAAAAGCGCAAGGATGATTGGAACAAGAAAACCTATTATCAAAGACCAGAGAGTATATGAAAATGTATTTTTCAAGGCAGGTAGAAAATCTGGATGTTTAAAAACTCTGAGATAATTTTTAAATCCTACGAATTCATTCAGTGTAACTCCATGCGCAGAATAAAGCGAAATCTTAATGCAGGAAACCAGAGGCCCCCATACAAAGAAGCCAAAAAGAATGATACTTGGCAGCATTAAAAGCCAGCCAGAAATATTTTTACGCAAGAAGGATTTTGCACTTATCCTCTGCCCCTGTATGTTTTTTTTCATATTAATCTCCCATAATTAGGGATGTCTAACTTAAGTTAGTCAACCCTAATTAGATTTTAAGTCTTATACCCGCTCAATTAGTTTACTTCTGAATCAAGGATTCCCTGGAAGTTTTTCTGAGCCTTCTTCAAAAGTGAAGGAATATCTGCATTCTTATCTGTAATTACAGCCTGAAGAATTTTTGTGAGTTCGGCATACAAATCCTGTGCACACATTGGTTCCTCGCTCTTTACGTTTCCACTCTTCTGAACCATATTGTAGTAGTTCTGGTAAAGTCTCATATCAACATTGCGGTATGGCTTTTCAGCTTTTTCACGTGCAGCTTCAAGAGAAGCATCACTCCATGCAGGGAATGGTGGAATTACAGGAATACCTTCATTCATGCGGTTTGCAGCATCTGCAGACATACCTGCGACAGCCTCTGCAGAAACTTCTGGTGATTTACCCATAATTTCAAGATACTTAAGACATGCCTTTACCTGTTCGCTTGTTGCATTTGGGGAGAACATATATGGAGTTCCACCCATAAGTGAGTACTGTCCCTTTGGACCAGCAGGAAGTGGTTCAAGAGCAAGGCTTGTTACAGGAAGTCCGTTTACTTGTGTCGGCTGATTTACTGCATCCTGTGCTGCGATGTACATTGCGGCAACTCCAGTTCCTAAAGAGCGGAAACCTGTTCCCCAGTCTTCATTTGTAGGATCTGCTGTAAGTACATCGTACTTCCACTTAAGATCTTTTACATATTGGAAAGCAGCTGCAACTTCTGGTGTATCAATCTGTGCAACCCACTTACCTTTTTTCTGAACTTCGAATACTGCCCCGAAGTCCCAGGCAATGTTTGTAAAGTGCCAACCACCAGCATTATCTTTAGCAAGAAGACAGAGACCTGCAGCTCCAGTTTTTTCCTTGATAATTTTTGCTTTTTCTGCAAGGTCAGTCCAGGTCTTTGGATATTCAGGAAGCCCATCTTTATCTACAAGACCAGCCTGCTTAAACAAATCAACATTAATCATAAGACCAAGTGCATAAGCGTCACGTGGAACACCGTAAATCTTTCCGTTCTTTGAAAGCAAATCCAGAACGCCAGGATTCATCTTTTTATCCCAGCCAAGAGCTTTTACTTCTTTAGTGATATCCTTTGCAAACCCCTGATTGATGATTTTCTGTGGTTCAGTAAACCAGGTGTCATAAATAGTTGGCAACTGTCCGCTTGATGCCAATGGAACAAAGTTATCTGTAGCATACTTATAATATGCTGGAACCACAGTCATATCAGGATAGAACGAATTAAAGGTCTTTACATACTGCTCGTGCATTGCAATATCAGCAGTGAGAGTATCTTCAGGCCAGATACCAAGCTTAATAGAATTTGCATCTTTTGCTTTTTTCTTACTTTTAGCAAATCCTGCGCTTACAAGTGCCAGTGCCATGCAGGCAACAACAATAGATTTTTTCATAATAATCCTCCTGAAAAATCTTTATTAAAATTTTATCTCTACAAAAGTCTTGATGAAGCCGTAAGATACATCAGACTCTTCAGAAATCAAGTTACCAGAATTCCAAACAAGTCCTATAACAGTGTTTGAAATTGCTCCATCTAATTTTAAGCCTATATCGGTCTTAAATGCGTTTTCGCGATCTCCTTCTCCAGAAGAGGGAATATTGTCATAACAGAGAGTAATCCATGGAATCAACTTTCCGTTAGTTTTAAATATTCCTGGAACTTCATAATCAAAATACAAAGTGGCTAGTAAATCCCAGTTCTTCTGACCGAGATGTGTCAGATCCACAATCATTTCTGATCCGATTTTGTAGAAAATACCGTCATCCCCGCGAGGCTCGAACAAAGTAAATTTTACAGAATGGTTTATATCAGAAAGTGCCTCTGTATTGCCAAAAGCAGAATATGCAAGCGACATACCAGGGAATACGCGACCATCTTTATTCAGAATATAATCAGTGAACCAGCCTGCCTGTCCAGGCCAGCGCATTGTAAGACCACAGGAAGCTTCGAACTCAAAAGGCTCTTTTCTCTGATCTGAAAGTTTTATACCTCCATCAAAACCGCCGTAAGGTTCAATGGAAATATCTTCGTTAAGAGGGATTGTATAACCGATGCGAGTTCCAAACACGAAAGGATCAGGATTTTCATCTTTACCGTAATTTACAGATGTACCAGCAGAGGCAAAAATCTTAAGTCCTTCTACTGAAGGAGGTGTTACAACCATATCAAAACCAGCTGCTATACCATTACTGTTTTTCTCAGTAATTGCTTCACTGTCATATGGATACTCTGTTGCAAATTTCAGATTAAGGCCAAATACATCCTCTTTGTTGTAAAGGGCAGCAATTGTAGCTCCAGTGATATTCAGCCCAAACTGATCTGTAGGACCACAGGCATCCTGCTGAAACTGAGTGACAACAGGGTCTTGCGGAGCGAGTTCCTTTATTTTCTTAATTCGCTTTACGTCAACCATTGAATCAAGATATGCCCAGGAAAACTTTACCTTATCGTTTGTAAACTGAATTCCCTTATTCCATGGATCCCAAAAAGGCTCGTTTGCACCCGCATTCATCTGGAAAATCCAGTCTTTGTATGCAATTCCCGCAAGAAACTCACCTGTTTGAAAGCGATTTCTCATAAGGAATGCCTTTTGATCTGGAACTCCAGCATTATAGCCCAAACTTTCATCACTCATTAAATCTAGATTAAAGAAGGTAAGATTGATGAAACCTACCGGACCGCTGCTATTCACTTTGTTGCTTAGTTTTTGATATGGAGTCAGATGCAGGATAAAATTAAAGTCCGTCAGCTCCTGCTTTAATCCATAGCGATAAGAATTATCCAAATCCACCCCAAATGAAGTTCTGGAGGTTATATTAAACTCTGCAGTAAAATCTGTACTTGCTTCACCTGCATGTACATAAAATATACACCCCAAAAGAAGCACAAGAAAGTGGATTTTTTTCGAAATTGTATTGTTCATTTCGGTATTCTCCATTGCTGCCGGACAATCTAAGGACAGTAACCGGCAGCTGTTAATCTCTGATGCTTATTTTTTTTCAAAAGCCCTGAATGTGATTGCCTTGTCTGTAAGAGGGTCTCCAATAATCGGAATCAAAGAAATATCATCTCCTTTTGCTTCTTCAGAGAAATTCTTTACTACCATTCCAACATATAAATGTGAAGAAAACTCTGATGTTGCGAAGCCTGTAATGTAACGTTCAGGAGATCCTTCTGGCTCTGTTGCGACATCAATTTCTCCAGAAGACCATAGACCATCTGCCTTAGTTCCTGCATCAAACCCCCAGTATTTAGAACCTGTTTCCGGATCATCAAAATTGAATACTGCAACTGCGCCTTCTTCTGACATTGTGTCTGAAGCAAAAATCTTATCAATCACAATTCCAACCTTTTTGTCTGTATTCAGATTTTTGAGATGGAAGCCTTCGAGGCCACCTAAATCAGCATCTGCTATATTCAGATAATAAGTTTGGAAGGAATCTGTCATTTCTACATAAGAAGAATTTGGAGAAGAAGTTCCCGGCCCATCTCCATTCGAACCATTGTTACATGACATAAATCCAATTACTGCCGCCATCAAAAGAGCGGCACCGGCTGCCTTAATTAAAACTGTTTTTTTCATAATGTTTTCCTCCTGATTATGAAACTTTTTTATTGCAAGGAGATTTATCTCCAGATTGCCGTATTTATTTTTGCCTGATAAAATGCCTACTGCGCTGAGTAAACCTCAAGCTCTGCAAGCTGACCTGCATTTGCTCCTGTATTTTTTGTAAATGTAAATCTCAGATAACGGGCCTTTGCATTCAAATTGATTACAACTGTGTTTGAATTTTCCAGTGGATTAAATTCGTAGTTTGCTTCCGGAATCAAGGTTGTAAAATCAGAACCGTTATCGCTGATTTCGACTGTAATCAGCTGAGTTCTTTTGCCCCAGATTTTTTGTGGATTTAGTTTTAGAACTGCAATATCAAGCTGAATAGAATTAATTAAATCTACTTGAAGAGTGTTCGGATATTTGTTTGCAGCCCCTTCCCAATAGGTATTTACATCTCCATCTGCAGCTTTACTGCCAACAAAATCATAAATCTTGCTATTAGCAACTATAGGTGCCCCCAGAGCAAGATTTTTACGACCGGCTGCATCATAAAGTTCTGCTGCTCTTGAAGTTTCACTCACTGCTTCGTGCAATATAGGACGCACTGCATAATCAACAGCAATTTTTTCTTTTGAAAGCAAATTACGATAGCCTTCTACATCGCCACTAAGAATCGCATCCAATGCCATACGTGCAGCGGCTCGTTTTGCCATGGTAACTTCATTTTCACCAGCAACAATCAGCTTATAAAGCGCAAGCGGAGCTCTCAAATCAAGTTCTGAATACGGAAAGTCCGAATCGAACTTTTTCTGCATTTTCTGTAAGGCTTCCAGCTCGCGGTAACCATTTTGAACTGTTGGTTCAATTATTGTTCCCTCTCCATAGTCATTCCAGGTTGCTACCTGAATTACATCAGGATAAGCCTTAAGTGCGGCTTCTAAAGTAAGGTTGAACGTTCTACCTTCATAATCATTAAGATAACCATAGCTCTTTCCGCCGGCCTCAGCATAAATATCGTGAAAGCCAGAATAAACAGTTGCCGTAAGGAAAGGCTTTTCATTTTGTCTCTGATAAAAATTATTCAACTGAGAAACAACCTGTGGAATTGTCTTTTTGCCATTCATATTGAACCAGTTATAAGAACCATCTGCAAAACCTTCACTATGTCCTTCGAGGGTAATAAAATAAGGACGGGCGCTACACTGAGCAAAAAGTTCATCCCACTGTTCCTTATAAAAAAAGTATTGCGGACCAAAGGTATAAACCACAGGACGGCCTTCATACTTCAAATAAGCATCATCGTGAAACCAGTTTTTTTCCATGAAGGCAAAAACTTTTTTTCCATAATCCAAAGCCTGTTCTTTTTCAAAGTTTCCAGCTTCAATCATTTTGCCAATACTCTGGTCTTCATAGCAGATTGCATACTTTAAGCCAGCTTTCTTAAGAACTTTTATGACCTCAAGAGTTGACTCCTGAATCTCTTTATAATCAAGGGCATTTTCAATTCCATACCAATCAAAAATTACACCGTCAATTCCAGAAACCTTCATAAGTGCAGCCTGATATTCAAGTATGTTTTTATCACGGGTATCATAAGGACCTGTCAGCGGATAGTAATGTGAAGCAATATTTAACTGACCATTTGAAAGCACCTGATAAGGGTCAAACTTTGCCCCACCCTGATGCCAGTGAAATCCATATCCATCAGAAACCGGAGGAGCCTGAAACCAGGGCATGTAATGTACAAGTACCTGAGGATCTTTATCTGTACGAATTGCAGGAACTGATACATGAAGATTTTTTTCTGCAGATTCAAAGATTGCAGAATTATCTGTTGCAGTATTTTTATTCGCAGAAGTTATAGTTGTAGTACAACTGCAGACAAAAAAACACAAGCCCAATGCCGAAAGGATTCTTACTCTTTTTTTCATATAAACCTCACTAATTTTGTTTACAAAACACGTTGAACGCTCAACCATTACGCAAAATAAAAAAAAGAAGGAAAGGAGTTGATATAAGTTTTATTTTACGTTGAACGCTCAACGTTTACAGAATAATATGACTTTTTTCTGCTGTCAAGAAAAAAGATTTAAATTTTTGATTTTTTTTAGATTTTACGTGGTTCAGTAACAGAATTCCGCTCTATAAGGCTTACAGGCATAATAAATTCACGTTCAACAGCCTTTTTTTCAATGGAATCAATCAGCATTGAAGCAGAAATCCGGCCTTTTTCAACAATATCCTGATGAATTGTAGTAAGACGGGGCGAAGTTATGCTGCTTAAATACAGGTCATCAAATCCAATGATTGAAATATCCTGTGGTACTCTGAGTCCTTTCTCAAATAAACCACTCATAATACCAACTGCAAGAAGATCGGCTGTAGCAAAAACTGCAGTTATTTCGGGGCGTTTTGCAATTTCATAGCCAAGTTGAATTCCCGCTTCAATCTCAATTTTGCATTCATAAATGTTTTTTTTGTTTACCTTTATGCCCATCTCACGCAGAGCTGCCTCATAACCAAGATAGCGTTCATATACTACACCATTTTCATGAATCTCAGGCGAAGCAAATGCAATTTCAGAATGCCCATACTTCAAAAGATATTTTGTCGCTTCATAACCACCTTGAAAATCCATCAAACCTACATTCATAAGCGGACTGTTTTTAATATAACTGTCCAGAAGAACACAAGGAATTTTACTTTCTACAATGCGTTCATAAAAAACATCTTCAAAGACACCGGTAATTATTACGCCATCAAGATTCCAGTTGCGAAAGAGTGAAACAAGTTCATCTTCTGACTCAACAGTACGCAGCATCATATAATAATCCCGATTGCGAAGCTCTTTTTCGATACCGGCAATTACTTCTGTATGAAAGGGGTCTGTCATAAAGTTTCCAGACGAATCAGGAATAAGATGATTGATGACCCCTATTATGCGTGAACTTTTATTTACGAGAGCCCGTGCTGACATATTCGGGGTGTAGTTTTTTTCTTTTATGATTTTATTTATGCGTGCAATCGTATCCGGCGAAACATGGCCAGTTGCCCCGTGAATTACATTTGAAACTGTCTGTCGGCTTACTCCAGCCTCACGAGCAATATCGTTTATCGTCAGCATATTTAATCAAACACCTTTTTGCGCCATTCTTTTTCATAATCCTGGAAGATTGGTGCAGGCTCCTCTATAGGAGTTGTAATTGAATCTTTGATATATGGTTCTACAACTAACGTTCGGTAGCTTTCCCAGCGGGCAGGAAGCATTTGAGGGACTGTGAGCATTTCATCTGGTGGAAGGTTTGTGAGCAGTTGATTGTAATAAACCGGAAGAATATGTTCTGTAACATCCCGAAGGGATGAAAAGCCGTCTGCAATTCCAAACATATCTGTTTCGAGATGCATTTTGTCTTTTGCATCAAGAATTTGCCGCTGATTTTCTGACTGGAAGAACCAGCTTATAAATTCCGTAGCACCAACCTGATTCCGGGCTTTTTTGTAAATGCCCATCATCATATTTGAATCTTCAATAAAAATCTGTTTATCTTCAACTAACCATCGGTAGTCTATCTCGAGATCCTGTTCATTTAAGATTTTAAATAACTTATCGCTCGTTGTATATGCAAAGAGGGTACGTCCACTTGATACCTGACGATAATAAGGCATAAAAAGATATTTGAAGGTAAAGTCTTCTTCTTCCTGTGCTGATGAATTGTCTTTATTTACCCAATCATTAAGGAAGCTTACAGCATTCAGAAGTTCCTGATTTTTAAAGACTATATCACCCTTTTCTTCGCGGAAGCCCGAGCCTTTCATTTTTGCTACCAGATAAAGAAAATCATTATCACCCAGCGGCGTAAAACCTATTTTTGTATAAACGTCTTTTTTATTTTTTGTATTAAAGGTTGAAGCAGTTTCCCGCACCTGTTCAAGAGAAAGCACATAACTGTCTGGAATCAGTTCTTTATTATCTGATGAAAAAATTACAGCAGGCAGATTAAAACTTACCGGAAGCAGATAATGACTGTCTTTATACTTTCCTGAATCCAGCAGCTGTGGATAAAAAATATCGGAAGTAAGTTTTTTTGTATCAAAAAGATATTCAAGTGATTTAAAATTTTTCTGTGGCGTGTCTGTACGAAGCCAGGAACCAACTATTATGTCAGGTGGATTTTCATCTTTAGCAGGTGGAAGTGAAAGAGCCGGATTATCCTTGTAAACAAGAATTGCACAATTGTCTTTGTGCTGACGATTAAAAAGCTCTATGTACTGTGCAAACTCACGGCAACTGGTCCAGATTACTATTCTGTCCTGCTGATACACAGTCTGCGCATTCTTTCGACTGATCGTTTTTGAACAGCCGAAAAGAGAAAGGCCTGCACAGATTAGAAGAGAAGAATATACAAGTTTAGTAAAGCAGTTATTTTTTTTACAATGCATCAGCTACATTATAAATGCTTGTGTAAACTGAATCAATCTTATCTTCATCAATACTTGAGAAAGCTACACGCAAAGTATATGGGTCAATCTGAATGATTCCGATGCCTTCATTCTTAAGAAGGGCTTTACGGATTTCTTCAGCTTTGCCTGTACTTACGTGGAAACTCATAAAGTATCCTGAGTTGAATGGAAGTGGCTCAAGAACTTTTGAAGTATGAGTGTTTACAAACTTGCGTACAAGGTCGTAGCGGCGCTTGAGCATATTGCGGCATTCGATTTTCTGCTTGTTGTGAGCTTCATCCTTGAGAGCATGCATTACAAGGCTCTGAGATGGAGTTGATGAACAAGATACAGAAGAACGGATTGCTGACATGAACTTTGTTACAAGAGCTGTATACTGAGCATCTGACAGTCCCTTTGATGCAAAAGTTACAAAGCCTGCACGGAAGCCCCATGCAAAGTCTTCTTTTGTAGGACCGTCTGCCTTGATTGCAAGAACATTTTCGTGAAGGTCTGCCATGTAAGCAAAGAGTGACTGAGGTTCGATATCATCTTCGTAGTTGAGACCGAAGTAAGCATCATCAGAAAGAACAAGAACCTTTTTACCAGATTCAGCAATTTCGCGAACGATGCGGACAATTTCTTTTGCTTCAGAAACTGTAGGGCTGTAGCCTGAAGGATTCTGAGGGAAGTTGAGGATTACTCGAACAGAGCCGTATTTTTCTGCATCTGCCTTCATTTTTGCTTCAAGGTCTGCAATATTGAACTTTCCGTTTTCAAAACATTTGAACTGATGGAACTCTGCACCACGGCGGGCTGCAGCAATCAATTCGTAATTGTCCCAGCAAGGATCCGCAGCAAGAAGCGGCTTATCTACATCAACAAAAAGATCGCTTACATAAGAAAGAACTGCTGTAAGACCTGGAACAAGAATTGGAAGTGAGAACTGCTTATTTTTAAGTGAAGGATTCTTTTCTATGATTTTTTCTTTCCATAAAGCACGGAGATCTGGATTACCGGCGGTTTTTGCATAAGCAACTGTTTCGCGCGGTGTAAGTGAAGGCATATTCTTTTTGTAAGAATCAAGCTCGATTGGTGTGCCCTGAGCAACTGCCATACCAATTGTACCGTTTGCAAAGTGAGCATCTTTAGCGGCTTCTCCACCCTGAGAAATAATTCCGTTTGGGAAATAAAGGCGGCGGCCCATGTCTGACATGAGGGCGTCTACTACTGAACCTGAG
>CAMNIU010000053.1 GCA_946540605.1 uncultured Treponema sp. | reverse complement strand
AAGAGGAAACCGCCTCAATGAGGTTGAAACTTATGGAGGCGCCTCTTCAGGAAAATCTACAGATTACGAATATTATGAAAACAGCGACCTCATAAAGAAAGCTGGAAACTGGTATTTCAACTACGATAAGAACGGAAATCTTCTTGCACGTGGAACTGAAGCACAGGATTCTGGAAATGAACTTTTCTCTGCATGGACATTCTCTGAAACAGATGGCGAACTCTGGACATACGAGTACGATTTACAGAACCGTATGACAAAAGCAAGTTATTCAGGTAAGGGTAGTGCTAATCTTAAGGAACGCGGAAGCTATATATATGATTACCGTGGCCTTCTGGTAAAAAAGACATACCAGAACTACAATCCAAATGATCTCGTCGAAGTTGTGAATGAAGATGAATCAAAACCGGTTACAGAGTTCTACGAATACACAGCAGACGGTCGTGTAATATACAATGAGTGTACAGAAGACACAAATACAAAGAAAACAACTTACATCTGGGCTAACACAACCTTGTGGTGTGAAGTAAATAATGGTGTAGTATATTATCATCATACTGACCACCTGGGCACAACAGAAGTTGTAACAGACAGTAATGGTACAGTAGTCTGGGAAGCAGGCTATGAAGCATTCGGTTCTGTACTCAGCGAACGTGGAGAATCTTCGTTCACGCCAAGTTACACCGGTAAGTTCTTTGACAAAGCAAGTGGCTTATATTACTTCAATGCCCGCTGGTATGACAGTGAACTTGGAAAATTTACAACCCAGGATCCTATAAGAGACGGAGTTAATTGGTGGAATTATTGTAATGGGAATCCAATTTCATTTTTAGATTTCACTGGAGAGATCTGCTATTCGTATTATGATGCAGAGGTCGGAAAGTATGGTATAATTACATATGATAAAACACGCACAAAATTATTAAATTTGGCAAACAATATATTAGATTTTTATCCATATGGAATAGGAGAGTTTGGTAAAGCTTGGTCGAATTTCATGACTCCATATGATAAATTAAAGGTTATTGACGCTAGTTTATCAAAAGGTCATTTAATGTCGAAGAATGTGAATTCAATGTTAGAAAAAATCGATATTGCAGCTGATGTTGTAGATTTAACAAGTAAGGTTAATAAAAAAGTTTGGAAAGGATTAAAAGGTGATAAAAAAATTTCTTCTGCAGCAAAGGTATTAGGAAAAGTTTCTGATATTATAAATTATTCGCAATTATTGATTTCTGCAACAGATTCAGAATCATATATAATGGATAACTTAGTAATAGATATTTATAGTAGTAATTTAATGGGAAATACACGAAGTGCAGTTGAAAAGAATTATGATATTGCAAGAGAATCTATTAACAATATGATTGAAAATGGTAATATAATTATTAACAAAGGAAATAATGGAACTGTTAATTATCAGATTATTAATCAGTCAGAGGTAGATAAAACTATCGAATTATTCAATAAGGATTTAAAATAATATGCTTGAAATAGAATTATTAATAGCCTTTTTTATAGGTTTAGGATTATCTTTCTTATCATTAAAAATGAGAGGATTTTCTTCAAAAGAAGCTAAGTCTTTTTCAATAATTGTTGTAACAATAATAACTCTTATAGCATATATATATCTTAAATTCTTTCATAAAAGTAAATTCTAGAAAAATTATTATGATTTATACAATATTCAAATGGAGCAATCCCGGAGGTTCCAACTATGCCTACTCCGATTCCAGTGCCTGTTCCATAATATATAAGGATTAAAAGATGACAAATATAGAATTTTTTGGAGAAGGTCAATTTTGGTCATTGGAAAACCCTTTGTCAGAGAATTATGCAGATAAAATGGGAATTCCAATGGAAAATTATAAATATCCTGATTTTGTTGAATGCGGAACTTTAATCCCTGGAACTAATTTTGTCACAAGACCTGCTCCAAGAGTTGGAAATAATAAAGGTGGTGGAATTGAAGTTGTTGTTCCGCCAAATGGTGTAAAATTAAATTCATTTAATACATTGGAGACAAAATGAAAAATTCATTAGAAAATATATATAAAAATACGAATCTTTTAATTTTAGAATTTGAAAAAAACAATTTATTCTCAGAAAAAGAAAGACTAGAGGATGCAATGTCATATGCTTGTACTTTTGGAGAAATATTATCAAATATTGGTCTTGAACTGAAAGATATAGCTTCAAACAAAGAAAAATATCCAAAATCATGTATAGACATGGTAAATATAATTTTAGATCAAATAAATCATTTTGAAATTAATTAAGATAGAAAAGAATAAAGTAGTAAATTGTGAATGTTGATAAGCCTAAGCCAATTAAATAAATGGGAAGAAAGAAAATGTATACTTACAAAACAAATAAATATAAGTATATAAATAATACAAAAAAAATTTATATTTTTGATAAGAATAATATTCTTCAAAAAAAGATTTCTTTACCTATTAAAGAACATGTAAAAGGATTTGACTATATATATCATGAAGGAAAAGAGTTAAAAGTTTTTTTCAATACAAATGATACTTACGATTATAAAGCAACCTTAAATGAAGATACATTTGAGTTTTCAGATTGGGGGGTTACAAAGTAAATATTTATTAGGGTGTTGTGGGGGCACAACCTCGTTTATTTTCGATCCCTGCAAGAAAGAGTGGAGTAAGAACGAGAAGTGGGCTGGAGACAGGGAAAATTTTCACTCCTAAATATAAATAACCAGAATATTACCATGAAATGTTCTGATTATTGTTCTTTGACATCAGGAAAGTAACTTAAACAGACATGGCTATTTGAGTTACGAAGAAAATACATTCAGATTTAACGGGGAGTATATTTTCTTCGGTAAGATAAAATGTGGTAGACCGGTTAGCGTGTGGAGCTGCGCCGGAGGCGGCCACCTAGGGAGCGACGGCTTTAAGCCGGCAAAATGCTCCGGTGGAGCATTTTGAGCGAGTCTCCGAGCAGCTGTGCTGCGAAGGCAAGGGAACGAACAAAGTGAGTGAGTGCGGAGGCTGAAGCGCCAGCGGAACAGCGGAAGGAGCGACCGGCTGCTAAGCAGACGGGAACAGCCTTAAAAAATTTGTTTTTAGCTTTTTTTTTTCGTGATTAAGAACTGCAAGAATTAATTTGTAATATCCACCTTTCCGTTTTATAATTTTAGTAATATGTACTTCACGGAGGTTAATATGTCTATAAAATGCTTTTCACTTGGTGCGGCAGAAGAAGTTACCGGTTCCAAGCATATTTTTCAAATTGATGACAGAATGTTTATGATAGATTGTGGATCTTTCCAGGGTAAGCGAAAGGAATCTGATGAAAAGAACCGTAATTTTGATATTGACCACGAACGTCTTGAATCTGTAATTCTCACTCACGGACATCTCGACCACTGTGGTCTTTTACCTCTCCTTACAAAAAAAGGATACAAGGGAAACATCTATGCAACTCCTGCAACCCGCGACATTGCAAATCTTGTAATGATGGATTCAGCCCGCATTCAGGCTCACGATGCAGAATTCCTTGCAAAACAGGCCCGTAAAAAAGGAGAAAAATTTACCTGGAAGCCTCTTTATGATGAGGTAGACTGTGTAAATGCAGCAAATCAGATTATTTCTCTTTCATATAATAGAAAGATGTATATTGCTCCGGATGTTCAGCTGGAATTTTTTGATGCAGGTCATATTCTTGGTTCTGCCTTTGCAAATGTTACGATAAATCCAAATCCAAAAGAACCGGAAAAGGAAACCCGACTGCTCTTTACTGGTGATATTGGCCGCAAATGTAAGCCTATCATCCGTAACCCTGCAACCGATATGCCGGCTCCGGATTATATTTATCTTGAATCAACTTATGGTGATAAGCTGCACGATAATCACGACCTTGCTATGAAGGAGCTTATCCGCATTGTTCGTGAAACCTGCCAGAAAAAGGGCAAAATTATCATTCCGTCTTTTGCAATTGAACGTGCTCAGGAACTGGTTTTCTATCTGCATCTTCTTACAGATCAGAAAAAGATTCCTGTTGTGCCGATTTATGTTGATTCACCAATGGCAAGCAATGCAACTTCTGTTTTCCGTGTGCATCCGGAATGCTACGATGAAAGTGTAAATGAAGCTTTCCTTAAACATCATAAAAATCCTTTCGGATTTAATTCCCTCATTTATACAACCAGTGTAGAAGATTCAAAAGCCCTCAATAAAAAAGAAGGTCCTATGATTATTATTTCTGCTGATGGTATGTGTGAAGCCGGCCGTGTGCTTTATCATCTTGCTAACGAGATTTCTAATCCTAGAAATACAATTATGATAGTAGGTTATATGGCTGAAAATACACTTGGCCGCCGTATCTTTGAAGGTCAAAAAGAAGTTATGATTCTGGGTGATAAGTACAAGGTTGAAGCCAAAGTAGAGAAGTGTAACGGTTTCTCAGCTCATGCCGACTATTCAGAAATGATTGAATGGCTTAAGGAAATTGACACAAGCCGCTTAAAGAAAATCTTCCTGATTCATGGTGAACTTGACCAGCAGAGGGGCTTTAAAGAACATCTTGCCGAAGCTGGATTCCCGAATGTAGAAATTGTTGAGCCTGAGAAGGAATATGAATTAGAGTAAGAAGTATGAAACACTTTGGATTTGCATATTTCGTATGAATTCGTTATTCTGTTTTGTACATTTTTAATTCAGAGGTTTTTCTATGAAGAAATTTACTTTGCTTGCTGCTCTGATGGTTTTATTCTGTGGAGCAAACTTATCTGCTAAAAGTTTCGACTGGTCAAAGTGCTGGTGTAACTATGGCGCAGATATTAAAGAAGGTGATTTTATTGTAAACGTTGACGGAGGTCTCTGGTACAGTGACTTTGGTTATTCGGTTCATGATGGTTTCTGGTTTATTCCTCCTGTAATGGCTGAAGTTCAGTATGCTATGAAAATCTGGGAACTTCCATTTACATTTGGTGGATATGCCGGAATGCGCGGTTATGGTTATAGTTATAAGAATGCAGAAAACGAAGATGTAAGCGCAAAATATTTTGGCGTTTTCTTTGGTGGTGAAGCTTCTTATCATATTCAGCTTCCACCAGAAGGTCTTGATTTGTATGCAACTACAAGAATCGGTGCAAACATTCCGTTTGTAAAGCCTGGTAAACACTGGACACCTGATTACTTCCAGTTTGGACAATCTTTTGGTGCTAACTGGTTCTTTAATGATACAGTTGGAATTAATTTGGAATTTGGATTTCCATTTTCTAAATTTGGTGTAGCTCTTAAATTTTAGTGGGTAAAGCCACTAGATATAGTGTAGTTTATCTTGAATTCTAGTATGGAAAATACAAAAAGACTTGATATATTGCACGCAATTCATTATTATTGAAACAAACCGATACGGAAAGTTTTTCCATTTCGCAAAAGAATCATAAAGGAGTCTCCTGCGAAAATCGGTAATTATTTAGGCAGAGGGAATCATAAAGGAGTCCCAAAGCAAAAGAGGTTTTATATGACTTTAAGACCAGAATGGGAAGGATTCAATCCTAGCGGTTTATGGACGAGTGAAATCAACGTACGCGACTTCATTCAGGCAAACTACACTCAGTATGATGGTGATTCATCATTCTTGGCCGGCCCGACAAAAGCTACAGAAAAACTTTTTGACGAGCTTCAGAAATTACAGAAAGCAGAACACAATAAAAAGTCTGTTGGACTTGATGGAAAAGAAAGAAGTGGAGTTCTTGACCTTGATACAGATGTTGTAACAGGTCTTACTTCTCATCCAGCCGGATACATTTGTCCGGAAGGAAAAGAGCTTGAACAGGTTGTAGGTCTTCAGACAGACAAGCCTTTGAAGAGAGCTTTCATGCCATTTGGTGGAATCAAGATGGCAGAGCAGTCTTGCGAAATGTATGGTTACAAGCCAAACGCAGAACTTCACAAGATCTTCACAGAGTACCACAAGACTCACTCAGACGCTGTATTTGATGTATACACTCCAGAGATCCGCAAGGCTCGTAAGGCACACATCCTTACAGGTTTGCCAGATACTTACGGACGTGGACGTATCGTAGGTGACTACCGCCGTGTTGCTCTTTATGGTATTGACTACCTCATCGAGCAGAAGGAAGCTGACAAGGCTAACTGCGGTAACGGAACAATGACAGAAGAAGTAATCCGCCAGCGCGAAGAGCTTGCTGAGCAGATTAAGGCTTTGAAGGGTATGAAGGCTATGGCTGCCCTTTACGGTTATGATATTTCTAAGCCAGCTACAACAGCAAAAGAAGCATTCCAGTGGCTCTACTTCGGATACCTTGCAGCTATCAAGACACAGAACGGTGCCGCAATGTCTGTAGGACGTATTTCTACATTCTTGGATTGTTACATCGAACGCGATCTTAAGAAAGGCATCCTTACTGAAGAGAAAGCTCAGGAACTCGTTGACCATATCGTTATGAAGTTCCGCATGGTACGCTTTGCTCGTATCGAATCTTACAACCAGCTCTTCTCTGGTGACCCAATCTGGGCTACTCTTGAAGTTGCAGGTCTTGGACAGGACGGACGTTCACAGGTAACAAAGAACGACTTCCGCTTCCTCCACACACTCGAAAACATGGGACCTTCTCCAGAGCCAAACATCACAGTTCTGTACTCAAAGAGACTCCCAGAAAACTTCCGCAAATATGCAGCAAAGATTTCTATTGATACATCTTCTATCCAGTATGAAAATGATGACATCATGCGCCCAATCTGGGGTGATGACTACTCAATCTGCTGTTGTGTATCTGCTACACAGACTGGTAAGGAAATGCAGTTCTTCGGTGCCCGCGCTAACTTGGCTAAGGCTCTTCTTTACGCTATCAACGGTGGTAAAGACGAAGGTGCTGGACTTACACCATACGCTCAGGTTGGTCCTGAATTGCAGCCAATCACTTCTGAGTACCTCGATTATGACGAAGTTATGCGCAAGTATGATGTAATGCTTGAATGGCTCTGCGACCTCTATGTAAACACATTGAACGCTATTCATTACATGCACGATAAATACTACTACGAAGCTGCTGAGATGGCCCTCATCGATACAGATGTTCGCCGTACATTCGCAACTGGTATTGCA
>CAMNIU010000052.1 GCA_946540605.1 uncultured Treponema sp. | reverse complement strand
TCTAACATAAAGTTAATTATACACCACGATTGCCGAAAAGTACAAATAAATTTTTTATCGCTGAATGCGGCCTGAACCGTTACCGGCAGCGAGCTTTTCTACCTCGTCTACGCTTACCATGTTGTAATCGCCTTCAATTGTGTGCTTGAGACAGCTTGCTGCAACTGCAAACTCTACAGCATCCTGAGTTGATTTGCCGTTCAACAATGCATAAATGAGTCCGCCACCAAAGCTGTCGCCGCCACCAACACGGTCTACGATATACATTTCGTATTCCTTGCTGAAGCAGTAGTCTTTGCCATCATAAAGAAGGGCTGCCCAGTTATTGCGGTTTGCATTGATAGAAGTACGGAGTGTAATTGCAACCTTCTTAAAGCCAAACTTGTCGGCAAGCTGCTTTGCAACTGATTTATAGCCTTCCTTATTGAGCTTTCCGCCAGTGATATCTGTATTTTCTGCTTCAATTCCAAATACGTCTTTTGCATCTTCCTCGTTAGAAATACAAACATCTACATACTTACAGATTTCAGTCATAGCTTCGCGGGCCTGCTCGCGGGTCCAGAGCTTACCGCGGTAATTGAGGTCGCAGCTTACTGTAGCACCGGCAGCCTTTGCAGCCTTACATGCTTCGATACAAATCTGAACCATATTTCCGCCAAGAGCCGGAGTAATACCTGTAAGATGGAACCATTTACAGTCCTTAAAAATCTCAGGCCAGTTAAAATTCTCAGGTTTTGCTTCTGCAATTGATGAGTGTGCACGGTCATAAATACATTTTGAACCACGCTGACTTGCCCCGCGTTCGTTGTAATAAATACCAACACGGTCACCGCCGCGAACAATGTAATTTGTATTTACACCATAGCGACGAAGGCTGTTGATTGCAGCCTGACCAATTTCGTGCTTTGGAAGCTTTGTTACATAATAAGCGTCGAGACCATAGTTTGCAAGAGAAACAGCAACGTTAGCCTCACCGCCTCCAAATGTAGAAGTCATTTTATCAACCTGAACGAAACGGAAATATCCCTCAGGTTCCAGTCTAAGCATTATTTCACCAAATGTTACTACTTTCATTTTTTATCCTCTGATTTCCTTTACAATTCCCGCTGCTTCGCGAGTAAGCTTTTCAATTTCTGCAAAATTACCAGCATTAATGAGATCGCCCTTCACCATCCAGCTGCCACCACAGGCAAGAATCTTGTCGCAGGCAAGGTAATCGCGAACGTTTGTTGCATTGATTCCACCAGTTGGCATGAACTTCATCATTGTGTATGGAGCGCTCATTGCCTTAATCATCTTAAGACCACCGGCATTTTCTGCAGGGAAGAATTTTACAACATCAAGACCAAAGCCAAGTGCAACTTCAAGCTCAGTTGGTGTCATAATACCAGGAGTAATCGGGTAGCCCTTCTTAATACAGTATTCAACAACCTTAGGATTCAAACCTGGCGAAACAATAAACTTTGCACCAGCACCAATTGCGCGGTCAACCTGTTCAGTTGTAAGAACAGTTCCAGCACCCACAAACATGTCCGGGTACTTTTTTGAAATAGCGCGAATGCTTTCCTCTGCTGCATCAGTACGGAAAGTAACTTCTGCACAAGGAAGCCCACCTTTTATAAGAGCTTCTGCAAGTGGTTCAGCATCGCTGACCTTATTCAAAACAACAACCGGTACAATTCCAGTTGCTCCAATTTGTTTTAATGTATCATTCATAAATGCCTCTTTAGCACGTGATATACTAGTATTCTAGTTAAATACATTCTATCACGTTGTGCAAAGAATGTCATCAGTAAAATTTCTCAGTTATTTTATCGATTTACCATCAGAAAAAGCCTTACCTACAACATCACCAAGTACATTGTAATTGTGAGATACCGGGTCATAGCAGATAGGACGAAGTTTAGCAGCATCAATTTTACCATCTGTAAGTACAGATTCATCGGCACTTACGTTAATAATGTTTCCTACTATATAATCGCTGTCTTCGCTCATCTGTGCAACTTCACATTCCAAAACCATTGGAAGCTCATTCAAAACAGGAGCATCGACAAACTCAGACTTAGAAACAGTAAAACCGGCCTTTTTGATTTTATCAGGCTCTTTATTACCACTCACGATTCCTAAATAGTCGCATTCTTTTACATGAGCGGCATCTGCCATGCTTACAGTAAAAGCCTTTCGAGCTGCAATGTTCTTTGTTGTTTTATGACTCTTATCAAGGCAGATTCCAATCTGATTTGTATCGTGAATTCCACCCCAGGCAGCATTCATTGCATCCGGATTTCCGTTTTCATCATAAGTTGCAATGATTAAAACCGGCATAGGATATAAATAAGTCTGTTTTCCAAAATTCTTTTTCATATTAACCTCACTGTTTTTAATCATATCAGATTATTTAAGACCAAAAAAGTCCAGAGAATTGCTATAACAGATATTTTTTACAAGTTCTCCAAGAGCCTCTTCATTCCAAGGGAACTCACCTTCTTCAACAAGTCCACCAATATAATTGCACAAAATACGGCGGAAATATTCATGTCGAGGGTAAGAAAGGAAGCTTCGGCTGTCTGTAAGCATACCAACATAGCGGCCAAGAGGAGCTGTACGTGAATAAACGCGAATCTGCTCTTCAATACCATCTTTATGATCATTGAACCACCAGGCTGGACCAAACTGACAGTTACGGAAGTTTGCGGCCATGGTTGCAAGTGCTTCATTATCTTTTGGATTAAGATTATAGAGGATTGTGCGGGCAGCAGGTTCTGCAGAATAAATTGCATTAAGAACACAGCCAATCTGAGGAGCATAATTAAAATCCTGAAGACTGTCTTCACCGATATTTTTTCCAACCACATTGAACATTGCAGCATTCTGGTCACGCAAGGCACCAATATGAATCTGCATTACAAAGCCTTTCTGTGCATAAAGCTTACCAAGTTCAACAAGAACGTAACCTTTATATTTTGCGATTTCTTCAGGCTTAAGTTTTTTACCAATCCAGGCCTTTTCAAAAATGTAATTTACGTCATCATAAGTTGCAGGAAGATAAAAATCATTTTCAAGAGAATGATCACTGACTACAGAACCATTTTCCTTAAAGAAGTCCATACGGCGGCCAACAGCGGCAATCATATCGGAAATAGACTTGAACTGTGTGCCATCAACTTTCTGAAGTCGTGAAATATAATCAGCATAAGCAGGACTTTCTGCATTGATGATAAAATCAGGACGGAAGGAAGGACGAACTTTGCAAGCTTTCCAGTCTTCTGCCAGTTTTTTATGCCACTCAAGGCTGTCTAAAGGATCATCAGTTGTACAAAGCACCTTTACTCCCATTTTTTCAAGAAGACCACGAGGCCCATACTCTGGTTGTGCAAGAAGGGCATTACATTTATCCCAAACTTCACGGGCATTAGCTTCTGTTACAGGAACATCAATTCCAAAATAACGCTTAAGTTCAAGATGACTCCAGTGGTAAAGCGGATTTCCGGGACAAAGCTGCAGAGTTCGCACAAACTCCAGGTAACGCTCATAATCCGCCGCAGCTACCTTAGCCGCCCCACCCCGCTCGTCATCAGACTTCACAGAACCGTCGGCTCGTAAATGCCCCGTAATCAATTCTTCCCGAACGCCGGCGGCCCTCATTGCCCGCCACTTATAATGGTCGTGATCCAGCCAGGCATTTGCCAGATTACCAAGTCCGGCATTCTCATATATCTCCTGCGGGTTCAAATGGTTGTGGAAATCAAAAATCGGCTGACTCTCTGCATATTTATGGTACAAAATCTGTGCAGGCTCGCTGCGCAGAATAAAATCTTCGTCCAAAAATGTTTTCATATATTTACCTCGCATACTAGTATATCACAATTAATAAACAATGTCATTGTCGGACTTGATCCTGCGATGTTTTCGAAGCAAACTCGTTTACAATCTGTACAAATCAAGCCTTATACAGATTCCCGCGTCAAGCACGGGAATGACACAACATAAATCAAAGAATTGATTTTTACTTCAGCATCTCTTTCAGAGCACGTTTTCTAGCATACATCTTTTTATCAGCGCGGTCAAAAACAGAAGTAAAGGTATCGTGATTTTCCGGTTTAAAAATATCAAATCCGCAGGATACTACAACCCGGCCTAATTTCTGGTTTTCTTCTATTCTGTAATTAAAATCCCTTAATAAAAGCTCGCGTTTTGAATAATCTTCACCTTCAAGAAAGGCAACAAATTCATCTCCGCCTATTCGATAAACCGGACTGTGCTTAAATTGAGAACAAATCATAGAGCAGGCACTTTTTATATATTTATCACCCGCTTCATGTCCCTTTGTATCATTAATATCTTTAAGACCGTTCAAATCAAAAACAACAACACAAAATTCTATAATAGAGCCATCTTCTATGTGTTTATTTACCAGCTGTTCGGCTTCAATATAAGCATGTTTATTTTTTACACCGGTAAGTGGATCTGTATAAGCCATATGACGGGCAGAGCCCAGAGCCTTTGCCTGTTGAATTTCCAGTTCCCGAAGATGCTCTATCTCCAGATGCTGTTCTTCCTTTGCATCTTCAACAACAAAAACATGAAGAAGACAGGTTGCAAGCATACATCCGATAGAATAAAGAGGAAGCAGCGGATACTTTGCCTGACAGATAACAAATATCATCATTAATACAGAAGAAAATCCAATTGCACGATGCCGGTCTTTCATTCTGCCTTTTGCCTTAGAAGTAACAATCAGCATATAAACAGAAGTTATAAAAAACAGAATTATCTGAAGGCCCAGATTTAAATATCGGGCATAGTTTACATGGTATCCGCCATCCTTATCGAACCAGAAGCCAATAGGAATAAAGATATTTATGATTAAAATGACAATCTGGAAAATCAAAAAGAACCAGCCGAAGAATAAAAGAATACGCTGAAATCTATTATGACTACTTAGATATATAATTACATAACGGGTCCAGAAATACACAGAAACTGCCATTATCAAAAAATAAAGAACAGTAACGATATAACCAACCTGCGGAATTTTCAGACTATAAAAAAGCCCCCATGTAGAATCAATAATATAATAAAGTATGACGCTTATAAGATATGCCCGATACGCTGCATGCACTGGCAGACCAGTTTTTTGAGGGGAAGTGAAAAAAATATCAAAATTGATGATAAATTGAACTGCTAAAGCAATGATACCAATGCTCAAGTAACTCATTCCAATATTATAGCACGGGGTTATTAAATCTGTCATTAAAAAAAAGAGTTCTATGTTTGCGGGCCTACGACGTAAAAAGCACATCGCCAACGGGAATGATGTTGTCGCTGTACTTTTTCCGCCATATGCCCGCAAACACAATAGTTATTTTAATTACATTTACAAACCCCGTGTTATAATATAATCTATTCTTATGAATAAAACTGATTTTGACGATAAAACTGTATACATACTTGACAGTTACGGCTTGATTTTCCGCTGTTATTTTGCGTTTATCAGCCGTCCGCTTACTAATTCGCGCGGCGAAAATGTTTCGGCTCTCTTTGGATTTTTCAGAAACTTCCATTATATACTTCAGCATTACAAACCCGGCTGCATAGTTGCGGCAATGGACAGTAAAACTAAAACCTTCCGCCACGAAATGTACGACCAGTACAAGGCAACCCGTCCAAAAACTCCGGAAGACTTACACGCTCAGGTACCCTGGATTTGCGAAGTTCTCGAAACTCTTGGTATCCCTGTTCTCCAGTGCGACGGCTACGAGGCCGATGACATCATAGCAACCGTAGCCCGCAAATGTCGCGAAACAGGCCGCACCTGCCGCATTCTCAGTGGCGACAAAGACCTCATGCAGCTCGTAGACGACACAACTCAAATCTTAAAACCGGTAACAGGTGGTGAAACCTGGAAAGTAACCGGCATCGAAGGAGTAGAAGCAGAATGGGGAGTAAAGCCTCCACAGCTTCTCGACCTTCTTTCACTTTACGGTGACTCTGCAGATAATATTCCGGGCGTTCGCGGAGTTGGTGTAAAAACCGCTTCAAAACTTTTGAACGACTACGGAGACCTGGACGGAATCTATGCTCACATCGACGAAATAAAAGGCGCAATGCAGAAAAAACTTTCCGAAGGTAAAAAAGATGCCTACTTTAGCCGAGACCTTGTGCGTCTCTGCGATACAGTTCCCTGCACAGACATAGACGAAGCACTCAGCAAAACCGGCGTAACCTTTAATTACAAAGCCGCCGCCGATGCCCTCATGAAATACGGAGTTCCAAGTGTCGCAAAGCAGTATGCCAGTCTTGGAGTAGAAAATAGTAAAGGAGGGGAAAGCCTTCCCCTCGCTCCAGTCGCTGACGCGTCTTCCGCTCCCCCTTCTCCTAGGGGTTCCACCCCTAAAACCCCGGATGAAAAATCCGCAGAGTTCTCAGAACCGGCACCGCTAGAACTTAAACAAAACGACACCTCAAATTACCGTGCCCTCACAACTCTGGCCGAACTCACCACATACATCGACTCCGCCCTCAAAGCCCCGCAGGTAGCCTACGACAGCGAAACCGACGGACTCGATACAATCAACGCAAACATACTCGGCTTCTCCCTCTGCTACGAACCGGGCAAAGCCGTATACATACCGGTTGCCCGCGAAACAGAAGACCTCTTTTCAGAAAGTGTTGGTATCCCGCTCAAAGATGCCCTCACCCAGCTGCTTAGACTCTTCCAGGCAAACAGCGTTACAGTTGTAATGCACAACGCAAAGTTCGACCTCAAGGTGCTTGCCACAAACATCAAAAAAGCAGGCTTTAAGAATGCCGAACTCACACAAAAAATCTTAGAATCTTCTATATATGATACAATGATTTTCGCATGGCTTCAGAATCCGGAGCGCACCGGCAAAAACGGCTACTCTCTGGAAGCCCTCGGCGAAAGTGTACTCGGCCTCAAAGGAATTGAGTTTTCCGACATCGTACAAAAAGGCCAGACCTTTGCAGACGTTCCGCTCGAAAAAGCCGCACCATACGGCGCAGAAGATGCAGACTTTACATTAAAACTCGCCATCGCCCAGCAAAGTGTGGTGGTTGAGTCTGTCGAAACCACAAAATCACTAAAAGAACTCTTCACCCTCGAAATGAAAGTCCTTCCCGTCCTCACACAAATGGAACTCACAGGCATCCATCTGGACACAGCCACCCTTCACGCTTACAACAAAGAACTTACAGAAGGCATCGCCGCCGCAGAACAGGCAATTTATAAAGAAGTCGGCCACGAATTCAACATCGCTTCTCCAAAACAACTGCAGACAGTGCTTTTCGAAGAACGCGGACTCAAGGCCGGTAAAAAGACCAAGACAGGTTATTCTACAGACACAAGCGTGCTCGAAGAACTCGCCTTTGAAGACCCGGTTCCCCGCATGATTTTGGACTACCGCGAAATGGCAAAGCTCAAATCAACTTATGTAGAAACTCTTCCAAAACTGGTAGACGACCAGGGCCGCATTCATACAGATTTTGTACAGACGGGAACTGCTACCGGCCGCTTGAGCTGCCGCGAGCCAAACCTTCAGAACATTCCTGTGCGCAACGAAGCAGGCCGCCGCATACGTTCAGCCTTTACTGCGCCGGACGGCAAAGTACTCATTTCTGCAGACTACGCGCAGATTGAACTGGTTGTGCTCGCCCACCTCTCGGCAGATGAAAACATGAGCCGCGCCTTCATTCAGGGCACAGACGTACACAGAGCAACAGCCGCGCTCATTTATGGCGTAGCCCCGGAAGCAGTTACGCCGGATATGAGACGAACAGCCAAGACAATTAACTTTGGCGTAATTTATGGAATGTCGTCTTTCCGACTTGCCCGCGACCTCGGAATCAGCCGTACCCAGGCAGCCCAGTTCATTCAGAATTATTTTGCCCAGTACAGCAGCGTAGACTCTTTCATCAAAGAAACAATTCAGAAAGCCGAGCAAACCGGCTATGTAGAAACAATCTTTGGCCGTCGCCGCCCTATTCTTGCCATAAACAGCAGAAACAAGGTAGAAAAAGCAGCAGCCGAACGCATTGCCGTAAACACTCCTGTACAGGGCAGCGCCGCTGACATAGTCAAAACAGCAATGCTCAACGTAACTGCCGCGCTCAAAAAATCAGGTTCCCCAGCCCGCCTGCTCTTACAGGTACACGACGAACTGATTTTTGAATGCCCGGACGACCAGTCTACAATCGACGCCACAATTGCCCTCATCAAAGATAAAATGGAAAATGCAGTCAAACTCAACGTGCCGCTCCGCGTAAGCATAGAGCACGGCAAAAACTGGGGAGAATTTCATTAATGTTTGATTTTTCTAAAAGGGGGGAAGTCTCCCCCTCGCTCCAGCCGGCCAAGCCGTCTTCCGCTACCCCCTCAAGCGGGGACACCCCGCAACGCCCCGTAATCATCGCCGTCACAGGCCCCATGGCCGCCGGAAAAAACTACATCTGTAAACAACTCGAAAAAGAAGGCTGGGCCTCCGTAGATGCAGACCTTCTCGTACACGATGCAATAGAAATTGCAAAAGACCGCATACTCAACACCTTCACCCCCTACGCAGAAGAACACAACATCAAAATCGCCCGCACAGACGGCAGCATAGACCGCCGCGCCCTGGGCCAGTTGCTCTTCGCAATCCCGGAATTACTCAAAGTGCAGGAATCAATAGTCTATCCCATCATCACAAAATGGATAGACGACTTTATCAGCGAACACGAAAAAACAATCATAAACGCAACTGTACTTTACAAGACTCCAGACATTCTGAACCGCTGCGAAAAAATCCTCTTCGTAACAGCACCGTTACTAACAAGACTCCACCGAGCCCGCACCCGCGACCATCTGCCATACCGCCAGATTTTCCGCCGCTTCCATGCACAGCGAAATCTCATGAAAGAATACCTCAAAAGCGGCATACCTGTGGAAATAATCAATAACCGCTAAACAGACACCGACCTCTCAATTTCATCCATTGAAAACTTTCCGACAAAATTCTATATTCCCAGATTTTTGACGGAATATTTTATGAAAATCAAATGGAAAAAAAAGTGTCTTTGCAAAATCTTCCTACTACTAAGAGTTTTTCCATATTCTAGTTGGAAGATTTCTAATAAAATCCTATAAAACCCAAGGAAATCTCACTTTAAAACGCCAATTCTTCCGTCAAAAAGCCCCGTTTTATCATTTTTGCAGGGGTTTTCACCAGAATCACCTCGGCCCAACCACTTTTTATTCCTACTAAATTACAAAAAACTCTCAATTAGTCGGAACTTTTTTTCCAAAGCCCGAATTTCATTCCAACTAATCACCTTAAACTATAAAATTAGTTGGAACCAAAATAAAAATTACAAAACTGATAAAACTTCAGGTCACCACTTTTCTTCAGTTTTGCATCACTCATAAATTTTTACATTTTTTTCTAAACTTTTTTTCCTAACTACCGATAGTTTTAATAAGGTGGCCGGTTCACAGCCGGTGCAAAGAGGAAAAATTTATGGAACAGAAAAAGACATTATGGATTATTGCCGCAGTTGGCGTTTTTTTGCTCGTAGTTTTGGGAGTACCAGCAATTTTACATTATCCTTCAAGAAATCCAGTTCCCGCTTATGCAAGCATCTCTCCTGTAGAAAAATCTAAACCAAGCAGCGGATGGACAAAACCAGCTGCAGAAGTTTCTGCCCCAGATAAAGTCAGCGACCTTGTAGTTCTTGCCGATAACGCAACAGTATATTCTCCAAATGTTACAACTCCAGCGTCTACACCATCTGCATCTACAGTTTCAGAAGACGGAGCAACTACAATTGATCTTAATGCTTTGAAGAACGAAATCATCAGCGAAACACAGGCTTCTTCACAGCCACAGAACATCAATATTACAGTAAATATTCCTGAAACAAAATCTACAGAAAAGACAACCGAAAAAACAACTGTAATTACACCATTTGCAGAACCAAAACCTGCAAAAACAGAAGTTGCAAAAGCAGAAGCTCCAAAATCAACTTCTCCTGTAACTGCAAAACCGGTAAAAGAAAAGGTTACAAAAACAGTAAGCCAGCCAAAACCAGCTGCACAGCCAACACCTGCTCCAAAGGCAGAGCCTAAAAAGACACAGTTCTGGGTACAGGTTGCAGCATACAGCAATAAAAAAGGTGCAGAAGGAGCACGTACAATTCTTGATGACAATAAGATTCCTTCAGACATCTTTACCTACAGAGATAACAAAGACAAGCTTTACTACCGCGTTCGTGTAGGACCTTACACAACAAAGAGCGAAGCAGAATACTGGCGCACAAAGATTGTCAAAATCAAAGAAATTGACAACGCAAACGACAGTTATGTAACAAGTACAGTAAATTAATAATACTTATTTAATATTCCTCTACAATGGGACTGCTCGAGATGACCGGGCAGTCCTTTTTTTTATTTTTTTTGCGATTTTTCAGCTCAAAAATTCCTTTTTTTGCATATCTTTGTCTATTTATATAGTATGAAGAAATTATTTTTATTCGCGCTGATAATCATACTGGGAGCACAGATGACAGCAGAAAGCGTTCCTCATTTTGAAGTTTATTTTGATGATGATTGCACAGGGGGAATGCGTTTAACAACAACTTTTTCCGACCTCCGCCTCACCACCCGCCCCCAGAAACAAAACTTCGGGGCGGCCGTGTTCACATCAAATATACTTCCCCGCCTCCCGCTCACCGTCAAAACCGGAAACTTAAGTGCGGGCGGTGCCCTCTCCCTACTCAATAGCCCGGAACTCAGCGCAGGTTCATCTCCATTTACTTCAAGTGTCACGTCCACTCAAATACTCACAGCCTCGCTTCCAGGCTACACAAGCTTTTCAAAACCAGTAAGCACATTCTTCGAGTTCTCAACACCTAAAACAAAATCAGCTGTCTCTCGCTTATTTCCAATAAAAATCAACACCTGGCTTACAGAACAAGCTTCCTCACCAGTAACTTCACTCGCCCTTACCTTTCCACCTTTACCTCCATACCCGAACATTTCACTCTCTTATATTGGCGGTTTCTTCTATTATAATAGCAATTCCACAAGTTCCTGGTTCTTAAAATCTCCATATTATCCGTCCGGAAACCATTACTGCGGTCTGTTGCAGTTTTCCACACAAATCAAAAAATCAAAGAACCAGAGTTTCTTACTCAATCTAACTACAGCCCTCTACGAATCCCCATTCGGCTTTTATCAGCTGATTTACCGTGCAGATACAAAACTTACCACAAAACACACAAACCTCTTTTCACAAATCTACTACAATCCCTACGACAACCTTCTTACAAGCTCCGAAAAAACTCTCTCTCCAGGCCTGCAGTTAAAAACCGGCTTCCTCTATAAAACACCATCAAAACTCGCAAGCCTGTACTTCAAAACCCCGGTTTTCTTGAGAGCAGGCACCAACGTCTATCTAAAGCTCAATCTCACCCAGCCAGAACATCCATTAAAGGTAAATGCCGGCCTCCAGTTTTCAACAGAAAAAACAACACAGTCATTTTCTCTCTCCGCAGACGGAAAACTGATTTCAAAATCTCCTGATTCCCCGTCACAAGACTTCACACTAAAAACAATCACCACTCAGTTAAAATCCACCTGGAAACTAGGCACCTTCACCCCAGCGCTCACCCTGAATCTCACACTCCCCCAAAATCAAGCTTCATCAAAAAAATACAAAATCACCGCCAGCACCGGCTACCAGTCAAAATCAAAAAACGCTCCATTAAAAATAAACGCCACCACAACCATCTCCGGCACCCCAGACAATAAAGAGGAACTAAAACTTTCTTCTTCTCTCTCTATACATCTTAAAATAAAATATTTAACACTTACAGGGAAAATTAGTTTTAATGAAGATATTGAATTTTAACGGGATATTATAAGTATAATTACTCTAATTTAAAAAGTGGAATACGTGAGCGGAGAGGGCTTCAAACTGCATTTGGGCGTTCGCGAACAGGAGCAAATGCGGAGGTGTGTCGGATACCACTTACGCCCAACCGCAGTTTGAAGTCATCGCAGCGGGAGTATTCCACTTTTTAAGACCACTTTAGATGTTTTATAGTTTTATATCTTGAAAAGAACTCAATATTTCATTAAAATAACTTGATACTATAATTTTAGGAATATTTTATTTTAAAGAGGTATTAATATGGCTTGGGATATTTCAAAAGTAAGAAATATCGGTATCAGTGCCCACATTGACTCTGGAAAGACAACAACTTCAGAACGTATCTTGTTCTACTGTAACAAGATTCACGCAATTCACGAAGTTCGTGGTAAGGACGGTGTTGGTGCTGTAATGGATAACATGGAACTGGAACGTGAACGTGGTATTACAATCCAGTCTGCTGCTACTCAGGTTCAGTGGAAAGACTACACAATCAACCTTATCGACACACCGGGTCACGTTGACTTCACTGTAGAAGTTGAACGTTCTCTTCGCGTTTTGGACGGCGCTATCATGATTCTTTGTGCCGTTGCCGGTGTTCAGTCTCAGTCAATCACTGTAGACCGCCAGCTCAAGCGCTACCATGTACCACGTGTTGCATTTGTAAACAAGTGTGACCGACAGGGTGCTAACCCTGTTCGCGTTCGTATGCAGCTTCGCGAAAAGCTCGGCTTGAACGCATATATGATGGAGCTCCCAATTGGTTTGGAAGACAAACTCGAAGGTGTTGTAGACCTCGTTGGAATGAAGGCTATCTACTTCGACGGACCAAACGGTGAAGATCTCCGCATTGCAGAAATTCCTGCAAACATGAAAGACGATGCTGAAAAGTACCGCGAAGAACTCCTCGATGCAGCTTCTATGTTCGATGACTCTTTGATGGAAGAAATCATGGAAAAGGGTTACGATGGAGTTGCAGAAGACAAGATTATCGCTGCTATCCGTAAGGGAACACTTGCTGAGCAGTTCGTAGGTGTATTCTGTGGTTCAGCTCACGTAAACAAGGGTATCCAGCCATTGCTCGATGCTGTTGTTCGCTACCTCCCAGCTCCAAACGAAGTAAAGAACGTTGCTCTCGACCTCGACAACAACGAAGCTGAAGTTGAACTTGAATCAGTTGATAACAAACCTTGTGTTGCACTTGGTTTCAAACTTGATGATGGTCAGTA
>CAMNIU010000051.1 GCA_946540605.1 uncultured Treponema sp. | reverse complement strand
TTAGCAGTATAGCGGGGGCAGGACTCGAACCTGCGGCCTCCGGGTTATGAGCCCGACGAGCTGCCAACTGCTCTACCCCGCGTCGTATTGTTTGGGTATTATAGGTGGTTAGGGGAATCTTGTCAAGTGTTGGAGTGAGAAAATGTGCTTTTTTTGACGTTTTTTTTGAAAATTCTTGATTTTTGGTGCGGTTTATTGCGTTTTTTCGCGGTTTGTTGCATCGAGGTCTGGGGTTACTAGTGACATATACTTTACCCGGCATTCAATAATTGCCATGAAAACTACTGCAATCGAAAACCAGCGTAAATTGCTCGATGTTGAAAAGCCCGCAAAAAAATCGTAAATACCGTGGAGCAGTACTGCAACAATCAAAAATGACACTCGGATTGGCTTATTTCTGCAGCTGAAAATAAACAGGCCGCCAAGACCAGTACACATCATGTGAATTATGTCCGAAGTAAAAATGCGTATTGCAATCTGTCCATACAAAAGGGTAGCGCCCCGGCTATGCGCAATCTGAAGATGATCAAAATAATAAACTACAGATTCAAAGCATCCCAAAGCAAGCCCCATAACAAATGCCAGAAGCAGAAAGTTTCGTGCATTATAATTCTTATTTGGAAGTAGGAGCAGAATAATTGTCTTAAAAAGTTCCTCTATAAGTCCGTAAAGCAGCAGCGACTTTAAAAGAGTATGTAAAATGGGGTTAAAATCAATTCCAGGAATTTCAGGTAGAAAATACTGTATGAACGAAATTGGCAGAACTGCAATAAGTCCAAGTAACACTGCAATCAGCTGATGAGTCAGTTTAAGTTTAAAACATAATGTAAATAAAACAATTGCAACAACTAGTGGAACAAAACAAAGAGCTATGCCCATAATTGGGGCCTCCTTACGCAGAACCTGCCAGAACTTATTTGGATAACACTTTATTCTAACCCAATCACTAGATTTTTACAATTCGTATGTTATAATAAGGCTATGGCAGAGGAAATGAAAGATTCAATTGTTCTGATGGGCTGTAAGCATTGTGGAAAAACTACTCAGGGGCGTCTTTTGGCTCAGAAGTTTGGGGTAGATTTTTTTGATACTGATGATGAGATTGCCCGTTTGAGAGGTATGAGTGCCCGTGTCCTTTATAAAACAAAAGGGGTTGCTGAATTTACACTTGCAGAAGAAGAAGCTTGCCATGAAATAATTAAAAATAATTCTGGCCGTAAAATTGTGATTTCCACTGGTGGAGGTATTTGTGATAACCCGCCGGCACTGCAGCAGTTACGCGAAGCAGGTACTTTTGTTTTCCTGCGGCTGGATATTAATCATTCTATTGATCGTATAATGGCTAAAATAGAAGAGGTTGCTCCCGGAGTTTTTAGTGGGGTACCTGCCTATGTTCTAAATGAAAAACCTGCTACTTTGGATGATATTCGTGCTATCCTTCTAAAAAAATATACAGAGCGATTTAAGCAGTACGAAAGTTTAGCTGATGTAGTTGTAGACATAAAAAATGCCCCGATAGAAGAGAACTTTAAGACTCTTCTCGGAGCACTTCAATAAATCAGATCCCCGGGTCAAGCCCGAGGATGACACTTAGTAAAAAGCCGCTGACACTTAATGATTAGCGAACTACACTTAGTTACAGCCGCATCCGCCGTTACCGCAACCACTTCCACAGTCGCCGCAGTCTCCGCCACCGCAACCGCCGCATCCACCACAGCCGCCTCCGCAGCCACCACTGATTGGTGCGAGTTCTTCTTCAGTAGCATCGCGAACGTTTACAACTTCAATATCAAAGTTCAATGTCTTTCCGGCAAGCTCATGGTTTCCGTCAATTGTGATTTTGTCACCTTCAACCTTAGTAACATGAACAATAGAAAGTCCGGAAGGAGTCATCATCTGGAAAGGCATGCCAACCTGAATTTCGCCATCAAACTCAAACTTGTCGCGGGTAAGCTCAACAATAAGCTTTTCATCATATTCACCGTAGCCATCTTTTGGCTCAATGTGTGCAGAAAACTTATCGCCCGGTTCGTGACCTTCCAGAAGGTTTTCAAGCCCGGAAATTAAATATCCGCGGCCATGAACGTAACCAAGTGGCTCATTTCCGACAGATGAATCAAGCTGTTCACCTGCATCATTTTTAAGGGTGTAGTGAATTTCTACCCATTTGTCGTTTTCAATTTTCATTAGAATCCCATTCCCATTTCATCAAGATTTTGTGCATTGTCCTGCACAACTTCTTTAATTTCTGGACATGCATCAATCAGATAGCGTTCAATACCCATTTTAAGAGTCATAACTGCCATTGGACATCCACCGCAGGCACCAGTCAAATTAAGATGAACTTTATAATCATCATCAATTCCAACAAACTCCATGTCTCCGCCGTCTGCCTGAAGCTGTGGACGGAACATTTCCAATGCTTCTTTTACAGTCTCAAGCAATTTTGGATCTTCAATCATATTTACCACCTTGTGTACCTATAAGATAATAAAAAAAATGGCTTACGGCAAGGCGAATTGATTTGAATTGATTTATATAATGTTACTTTAATAATTCTTCTACAGTCTGATCAAAACGAGCCGGCGAATCCAGCCAGTCATAGGCAATTGTAGCTGATACAAGCTTGCGGCCGTATTCTCTGGTTTCTGCAAATGGTATGGTCTCAAGAAAAAGATCAAGCGGCATATTACTTTTTTTGCCGAATTCAATCAGTGAACTTTGAAGCCAGCGGCGAACTCTTGTAATTCCTGCATTGTAAGAGAAAAATCCCAAAAGTGGAGAATTATCACAACGGGAAATCAGATTTCCAAGATACCAGGTTCCAAAGCAGATGTTTGTTTCTGGATCCGTCAGCGAATAATCCTGAATTTTAAAACGTCTTGCTATGTCGCTGGCCGTAAGCTCCATCAGCTGGGTTAGTCCAACAGCCCCTGCCGAACTCATAATGTCTGCATCAAAAAAACTTTCGCTTCGAATCAGTGCATACATAACACTTTCATTCATTTTAAATTCACTGCAGTATTTTGAAACATATAGATTATAAAAATTCGGATAAACCAGTTTAAGCTGTTCCCGGGTAATTCGTTCAGAGGCATTTCGCTGCGCACGGGCGGCAATTCTTAGAGACTGCGTGTAGTAATCGTTTTTTTCCGGGTCACCGCACTTTGCAAGAAAATCGGCAAGATAAAAGTTTGTTTCAGTAGAAAGATTTTCTCCCTGATTTTTCTGCCATTCAGTATAAATCAGTTCCGGGAATCCAAAATAAGCATATCCCATCAAAAGATTTTCAAAGGAAGAATCTGGTGTTTTTGTGGTTTTAGCCGCTTTTTTTGATTGATTTTCTTGAATCCCGGTTGGTGCGCAAAGAATTTTTTGTAATTCAACAGGATTTTTTCCGAGCCCCAGACGGTAAGCTGCAAGCAGTTTATAGTACACCGAACTGCCACCTCTGCAGGCACGCTTAAAAGCATCAGTTTCTTCCTGCTTTGTTCCTGAGGCAAGTCCTTCCTGAATCAAACGGCCGTAAATATATGCAAACTGAGCGGTAGTTAAATCAGAAGCGTATCCGTCTATTGCCTTGTAGATACGGCCAAATTCATTCCAGCGGCCGGCAGCAAGAAGGGCTGTAACAAGCTGCTCAAAAAAATCTTCAAAATATTCAGCGTCACTCCATTCCTGAGCATATGTGCCTATAGAATTGATGATAGAATTAATTGAGAAATTCAAAGATGTGTTTAAAAGATACCACAAAGCATTGTCTTTTTGAGATGGAGATTGTGCTGATGCAATTGCGTTATCAAAGCTGTTTTTTGTCTGCTGATAATACATTCCGGCTTTTTCAAAGAGACGGCCTGCGTAAAACCAGAAATAAAATTCAGCTGAAGTTCCGGCGTATTTTTGAGCCAGCTCTCTAAAGTGCATTGCATTTTTTGCAAAATCCATGCTGCCATAAAGAAAGTTTTTCCCAAAGTCAGAAATAAGCTGCGGGGCAGGTAAAATTGAGCCATCCTCAAAAAAATGAAAAAGCTCTGGCGAACACAGCATTGTGTAGGAATAATTTCGTTTATAAGAAGCAATACGATAGTTGATGGCAAACTGTTCTGGGGTATATTTAAGTAAAGCAGCATTCTCCGGATTTTGATAAGCCCCTTCAAAATCCGGGTGATTATAAGTGTCACGGTAAAACTGATAGTGCTCAGTAGAAATCGGGCACTCTGTAAACCAGCGGTAAACTTCACTTTCGTAAGCACTGTCACCGCGTTTAGCCATTGCTTCAAGCCTTAACCTGATAATTTCATTTTTAGCAGTAGCAAAATCCAGACCAGAAGTACATTCAATAAGTTTATTTATTTCATTCGAAGCAGAAAACTGTCGTGCAGCAATCAGAATTACTTCTTCACCAGAAAACAGGTGCAAAAGATTTTCTGTAGCAGTATTTTTTTCCTGGATATTTCCAAATGTACAAAGCGCTTCAGCACTGCGTTGAGCACAAAGCGGGCTGCCTTTTTTCATGCAGCGCTTAAATTTTTCGCGGGCGGCGTTTTCATTACCTTCGCCCAAAAGCCTGAGTCCAATATAATAGTCTGCATCAGCTCCAAACCTTTTTTGTCCTTCAGGTTTTGTGGCTGCCGAGCAGGATGTACACGGCAAACTAAGGCCAATAACTCCGGCTAAAAATAGAGTCTTGAAAAATTGTTTTTTGAGCCTTCCAGCAAAAACCAATGGAGTGCGCATTAAACTCCTACTGTGCTGGAATAGTTATGATTGTTCCAGAAATAATATAATCCGGATTTCTGATTCCGTTATAGCGTGCAATGTACTTGTATCGCCAAGGATTCTTATAGTAAGTGTCTGCAATATCCCAAAGAGTATCGCCCCACTTAATCTTGTAAGTTATATCCTTAGGTTTTTCTTCTGCAACAGGTGGCTGTGAAGGAACAACTTCTTCTGCCTTTTCAATGATGATGATTTCATCTTCTTTGGCTTCTGGTACGGCAGGCTCCGGCTCAGGTTCTGGTTCAACAACAGGAGCTGGAGTTGGTTCTGGAGCTGGTGCTTCTACGGCAACAGTTTCTTTTGCATGTTTTTTAGTAATAAGATTATATTTTGAAGGAATGATAAACAGAATCAAAAGGGTTGCGATAATACAGATTATTGCACAAATAATGCAGATGATTACCGGAATCTTAGTTTTCTTCTTTACATCGTCTTCCTCAGTTTGAGCTGGAGTTCCACGTTCTGTTTCTTCGTCATAAAGCCCGTCAAAGTTTAAGCCTCCAGCAGCAGGAGATTCTGTGTCAAAGCTTGTGTCGTTCATAGTATCCTCTGTATTGTCTAAATCATCAGTATTAAAGAAGTCATCTGGTAATTCTGGTTCAGATTCTGTGTTTTCAGTATCATCAGGAATGTCAAAATCCATATCTGGCAGAGTTGAGTCGTCAGTTATTGTGTCATCAGCTGATATTGTATCTTCGGTGACTGTTTCGTCAGATGTGAAATCAGCGGTGGTTTCGACTGGCTCAGAATCCTCAGTTACAGTGTTTTCAATATCATCCGGTAAATCAAAGTCCATATCAGAAAGTTCGCCGGCAATATCTTCCGAGCTTCCAGTTTCTTCCATAGTCTCATCTTCAGTAACTGGCTCTTCAAATACTAAATCATCATCAGCTTCTTCTACGACCGGTTCATCAATTACAATATCATCGGTAGAGTCTTCTATTACAGGTTCGTCAATTGCTAAATCATCAGCCGGCTCTTCAACAGGAGTCTCATCAAATACAGGTTCATTTTCAGTAATAATTTCTTCTTCGGCTGATTCCTCGATGGTTTCTTCTACCACCGGCTCTTCAACAAAAGTTTCATCTTCAACAGGAGCCTCTTCTTCAATTGTTTCAACTTCGGTTTCTTCAGCAACAGGCTCTGGCTCACTCTCAGGTTCAGAAGCGGCCTCACTTTCAATCACAGGCTCACTTTCTATCTCAGCCTCAGCCGCCTTATTTTTTGCTTCTTTATCCCTCAAAGCCGCAGCCGCCGCAAGAAGCCCACCAGCCGCAAGAGCACCTGCAACTACAGCGCCGGCTTTGGAGTCAGATTTTTCTTCAGTGTCATTAATGTCATATTCATCAGTTACAAGGCGTTCTTCCAGAGTGCGGGAAACAAGAGTAATAGTAGTATCGCTTTCATTGCCGGTCTCGCTGTCCAC
>CAMNIU010000050.1 GCA_946540605.1 uncultured Treponema sp. | reverse complement strand
GGCCCACACCTACGAAGAAGGCCCGGGCATCCACGACATGAACTTCTGGCAGGAATGGGCAGGAAAGTTTATTCCGAAGATGTTTGAAGAATAGTTTTCTTCACATAGTCCACAACTTCATCAGTAACAAAATAATCTTCATGGGCAATTCCATGGAAAATCTGGCAGTTTGCATTCTGGTAGCAGGCTGCCAGTTTTTTTTGCAGCTTTACGCTGAGCGTTTTATCTAAAAACATAAATCTTTTTTCCGGGATATTTTGTGGTTGAAGAAAGAAGGTCAAGTCCAAAATCTGGTGTAAAATCCAATCCTAATATAATGATATGTAACTAAGCAGCTTCAAGCGATTGCCTTTGAGCAAGAGCTATCGACTGCAGTTTTATTTTCATTTCCAGAGTAATCATTTCCGGTATTTTTCTATGAAACATTAATTTCTTTGAAAGCAAGGCATCATTGTAATCAACAGCTACAGATCCTATAAGTCGCAAAAGCGATTCTTTGTTTGGAAAAATCCTGATTACATTTGACCTGCGTTTAAGTTCTCCATTAAATCTTTCAATGCAGTTTGAGGTTCTCAAAGCAATTCTCATTTCATCAGGGAGATTATAAACCGTAAGAACATCTTCGAAACCATTTTCAAGGATATCAATTGCATTGGCTGCAACCTCCCTGTAATCGTTAACCACTTCTGAAAACTTTTTTCTGGCATCATCAATTTTCTTTGTCTTGAAAATATCTTTTAGTTCGATTTCTAATCCGGCCCGCTGAGTTTTTGGTGCTGCGTCCAGAATATTTTTAATGAAATGGAACTGACAGCGTTGCCATGCACTTTCCGGAAAAACCTTTGCTATTGCATGTCTGATCGCCATATGAGCGTCTGAAGTAATCATCATTGGAGATTTCAGACCTCTTTTCTTCAGCGAAAGAAGAAAACTTATCCATGTTTCATTGCTTTCATCATCGTAAACATCTATTCCTATGATTTCTTTCCTGCCTTCCTCCGTGATTCCTATTGCAATCATCATTGCTTTGGAAATAATCCTGTGCTTTTCCCTTACTTTGAAATATGTGGCATCAATCATCAGATATGAATAGTCCTCATAATCCAGGGGTCTGTTTTTGAATTCCTGGACTTCTTTATCCAGTATCTTGCAGGCTTCTGAGACCGTTGATTTTGAAAACTCTTTTCCGCAGATGATTTCAATAACATTGGATACTTTTCTTGTAGACACTCCGTTTACAACCATTTCTGCCATTGTTGTAATTAATGCAGCTTCATTTCTCTGGTACGTCTCAAAAAGCATTGTATGAAATGGCTGATTTCTGTGTCTTGGAACATTGAGAACAATGGTCCCTATTTTAGTGGTCAACTCACGTTCCCGGCTTCCGTTCCGATAGTCTTTCCTGTCCGAGGTTCTTTCGTAATTATCAGCGCACAACTGTTCTGTGGATTCCATTTCAAGCACCTGATTAAGTATCTTTTCGACAAGATGCTTTAATGCCATTTCACGATTTCCTGCTAAAAGTTCTAGCAATTCTTCCTGGTCTAAAGTAAGATTCAATTGAGTCATAAATTTTTCTCCTTTCTAATGTTTTAGTTTGGTCACTTAACATTATAATTAGGATTGAAGTTTATGACTCTTTTTAATTTACACCATTATATGGACTCTATGATTATCTTCCAAAAGATTTCCTACAAAATACTGAAATACCATGATTTTGTAGGCAAAAATAATCAGATTTTCTGTAAAAGTCTTTCTAAAACAATCAGGCCTCGGCTTTTCAAACAAAAAAATACCTACAAAAATCGCATTTTACGTGTTTTTGTAGGTAAAATTAAATTTTATATCATTAAAAACTTCCTACAAAAACCGCCTTTTCTTCCATTTTGTAGGAAAAAACAAATATCTGTAAAAAAAGAGCTCCCACTGCGCTCAGGACACAAAATAATGCTAAGGGCAGCACCGCTTGTAGTGCAGGCTCGCCCAAACCTTAGAAATTATTTTGTGCCCTATGCTCATTTTCGCACTTTTTTACGACCGTGTAGGTTGATAGTCGTTGAACTAATAAAACTGTATATAAGAATAATTTCTTACCAAGGAAAAAAAATCAGAGATGTTGCCGATAATTAAATGAAGAGGTAAAGTTTATGTGGATTGTTATTGTAGGTGCTATTGCATTTATTATATGGTTAATAAGTGCAATTATAAAAAATTACTCATCAGAAAACCAAGCATTAACAGCAAAATGTAAAAATCTTGAAAAACTTAATGAGCTTAATGAAAAGAATATTACTGAATTGAAAAAGGATTTTGAAAAACTTAGTACGGAAAAACAGCAAACCGTCAAATTACAAAACGAATTACAAAAAGAAAAAATTGAGATAGAAAATAAACGAAAAGAACTTTTAGATAAATATTATGAAAAAAAGAATACTCTTGCATCTAGATTAAAGGATTATGAGAAGAATTTTCTTGTAGAAAAATCACAATCACAGAAGTGGCTTGCAGGCATGATAACAGATTTCCTTATCCTTCCAATAGACCATGAAATAGAAAAACTTAATGATTCTAATAGTCAGAAAAAATGGGACAGAGCAATTAAGATAACAGATTTGAAACGAGATATTAAACAACTTATAGAGCGCAATAAAATGCTAGAATATGAATTGAAATATCTTTATACACTTTATCCTGAGTTAGAAGATACTGAAATTGAATTAAATGACGATACATCGGAAGTTTCACCATTAGAAGAAACTGGATGGCTGACAAAAGAAGAATGGGAAAACTTATCTAGTCTTGAACGTAATGAACTTGCTTATGATAGATATAAAAATCGACATAAAACAAAATGGCAAATTGGACGTGATTTTGAGATGTTTGTTGGTTATAAATATGAAAGTGAAAAAAAATATAAAATTGAATATCATGGTATAAAACATGGACTCGAAGATTTAGGAATTGATTTAATTGGTAAAAAGCAAAATGAAACATTAATAATTCAATGTAAATATTGGTCCACAAAAAAAGAAATTCATGAAAATCACATTTGTCAGCTCTATGGAACATCAATAAAATATCAACTTGAACACCCTAACGAGAAAGTAATACCTGTATTTGTATGTCATAATGAACTTTCCGAAGTAGCCAAAACATTTGCTAAAAAGTTGGGAATTGAAGTTCATGAAAATATTGAGCTCAGTGAATATCCTGCCATAAAATGCAATCCAGATTCTATGATATATCATTTACCTTTTGATTTAAGTTATGATAATACTGAAAACTGTGTAAAAGTTATGACAGTCGCCGAAGCAGAAAAGTTAGGTTATCGTCGTAGTTATAAATGGCATGGTAACTCCTTATAATAAGAGAATAACAAAAAGTATCTAGTGAAATAAAGTGTAAACTAATATTGTATATAATTAGACAAATATAAATTGACAATTTAATAATTCTCTTTTATACTCAAAGCGTGAAAGAGATTCTTCGTTTATTACGAAACAAGAATAATTATTCTCAAAGTGCCGTTGCTGAATACCTTGAAATATCAAGGCAAATGTATAATAAATATGAAAGCGGAACGGCTGAACCTTCTCTTAAGAATATTAAAAAACTATGCGAATTATATAAGGTTTCGGCAGACCTATTTTTAGGTTCGGTTAGAAAAGAAGATGAGAAAGTTGACTTTTCTTATAATTCTGAATCATCTGATTGTATGAACGTTGCTTCTCCTGCAGTACCTTATGGCCACTCATCTGAAAAATTAAATTCCAAAAACTTATTAGCTGAATTAATCAGACTTATTCCTTTATTGCAATTAAATGAACAGATTGCTTTAATGTCCAGACTTGCCACTATTATTGAAAAACAAACTTGTATTTTAGAGACGCCTGCCATCAAAACAAAGAAAATGAAAAAAATTCCAGATGCAGCTTATAATCAATACTTGGAAAGCAAAGAATTGCGAAGATTTCGTGAATCCAGTCTTGCCACTATAAGGGAGATTTTGAAGAATGATGAATGGTGAAATCTGGTGGGTTGATTTTCAAGAACCTCGTGGCAGCACTCCTGCATTTGTAAGGCCTGGAATTATTGTACAAAATAATGAACTAAATGAAAGTGATTTAAATTCTACAATTGTAATTCCGATAACTACAAACTGCAGATTGGCCGACTATAAAGGAAATGTATTTCTCAATAAATCTGAATCAAAACTTTCAAAAGATTCTGTGGCCTTGTGTGCTCAGATTACAACGGTTGATAAACAGGCACTACTGGAAAAGAATTCTAAATTATCATCAGATTTATTGAATGAAATATACGAAGAGATTTCATGGGTTTTAGAAAATTAATAAAACTCAATTATTTACTAATTACAAATCTGATTAATTTAATTCAATTCAATTAAAGTATATCCGGCTTTTGTAATTACTGTTGAAAAGTCTTCCCATTTCAGTTGGCTCTTTGCCCGCACCAGTACACTTTTATTTTCGAGATTAACTTTAGCCCACACTCCATCTTTCGAGTTCAGGGCGTTTTCTACGCGGCGGGCGCAGTTACTACAATGCATGCCGTCTACGGTGAGAGTGTAGGTGTAAGGGTAGTGGGCTTTGTTTTTATCTTTCACTTTGATTTTCTTTGGCGCAGCATCGTGGGTACCGCAGCAGG
>CAMNIU010000049.1 GCA_946540605.1 uncultured Treponema sp. | reverse complement strand
AAAGAAATGCATGCCTGCAACACTTTTGAAAAGCCGAACGAACTTAAGACAAAGGCTCTTGAGGTAAAGCTTTCTGGTGCAAATGAGCTTTATCTTACAGTGCCGGCAATGAGTGTAGTTACTGTGGAGATTCAGGCCTAAGGAGGGGGAAGTCTCCCCCTGCGCGCCCACTTCGTTGGTCGCTACCCTCTCTGCGGGGAGACCCCGCAACGCCCCCTGTAAATGGAGAAGTCTTATGATTCCTTGTCCTGAATGTGAAAATAAAAAGCATCTCTCTGCAATGGAGATGACTCCGGAACTTGTAGCAGAAATGGCAGCCGCCGAACCTGTTACGGATTATGCGGGAGATTCTCTTGTTGAAAAAAGGCTCGCGGTGTGTGGAGAGTGCCCGAGGCTTATCGGCGGCATGACGTGTCGTGACTGCGGCTGCTTCGTGCAGTTCAGGGTGCGGCACAAAAGCGCTTCATGCGTAAACGGAAAATGGTAAAAAAGGAAGGAAAAATGGAAAATTACAACAAAAACACTGTGGCTACTCAGCCACCAATGGGCTGGAACAGCTACGATTATTACAACACAATGGTAAACGAAGAGCAGGTTCGTGCAAATGCCGAATATATGGCTGCTCACCTCAAAGACTACGGCTGGGAATATATCGTAATCGATATTCAATGGTCAGACCCGGATGCGGGCCTACGCAACGGGGAAGGCATACAGTACATACCTTTCAGTCGCTTCTGCATAGATGAATATTCCCGACAGATACCAGCTCCAAACCGCTTTCCATCCAGTGAGGGCGGCAAAGGTTTTAAGCCGCTCGCAGATTACATTCATTCACTTGGCTTAAAGTTTGGTATTCACATTATGCGGGGTATTCCACGATTTGCCGCCCACGACCACTTGCCTATAAAAACTCACGACGGAAGCAAAGTGACCGCAGATATGGTTGCAAATCCATATTCAGTAAGCCGCTGGAACCCGGATATGTATGGTGTAGATGCAAGCCGTCCTTACGCTCAGGATTACTACGACTCGGTTTTTGAACTATATGCTTCATGGGGTGTAGACTTTGTAAAAGTTGATGATATCTGCAATACAAACATGTATCCTCAAGCTCCATATTCTGCTGAAAAAGAAATTGAAATGATGGCTAAGGCTATACAGGCAAGCGGCTGTGGCATGGTTCTTTCTCTTAGCCCTGGGCCTGCCGTAATTGAAAAAGCACACCACTATGAAACCTTTGCAAATATGTGGCGCATCACAGATGATTTCTGGGATGACTGGAAGCTTCTAAAAGCAATGTTTGAACGTTGCGAAGTCTGGCAGAAGCACACTGGAAACGGCAACTGGCCGGATTGTGATATGCTGCCAATGAACCGCTTAGGCTGGGGCTGGGCTGCCCCCGGAACTCCGGAAGAAAAACGCGGCTGGTACAGCAAGTTCACAAAAGAAGAGACCCGCACAATGATTACTCTCTGGAGCATTTTCCGTGCACCGCTTATGATTGGAACTGATCTTCCGCAGCTGGATGATTTTAACCTTAGCCTCCTCACTAACCCTGAAATTATTGAGATGGACAAGTGCCCTAACCAGGCTGAACAGATTAGTTCAAGCTGCCACGACGACGTAGTTGTTTGGCGTAACTTTACTGATGATGGCCATGCATATTACGCATACTTTAACATCAGCGAAGAACCGATGGAAATTACGATAAATGCCGACAGCAATATCCGCGACCTGTGGAAACGCAAAGACCTGGGTAAAGACATTACATTTAACCTCGATCCACATTCCTGCAAGGCATTTCTTATATAATTTAAACGTGGGATAAAATCATATACTGGATGTAAAAGTTCCTGCTTACAGTTATAAGGTTGAAATTCAGCGCAGAGAAGTTGATAAATTTGGATATCCATTATCTGCTTTTGAAGAGGTTGGTGCTCAGTGGCCAAAATATAATGATTCTGAAAACTGGACAAAAAATCAGATAAAACAGTTTACAGACAGATATACTGTACAAAACGGGCACTATTATGAATATCAGGCAATTTCATACGGTGAAAATTGGAATATAATAAATACTCAAAAATTGGGTGTTCATCTTGCTGCTTACGATGGTTATCCAAAACCTGAACTTTCTACAGAAAATTACCCTGAAATAACATGGGAAAAGAAAGAAGATGGGGTATATTTTACTATTCAGAATGATGATGTTCTTAGTACAGTAGATTTCAAAGGTGGAGCAACCCCAGTCTGGATAACACATAATCTTAGGTTCCAGCATTATTATGGCTCTGTATCAGTGAACCCTTGGCTTGGCTGTGATGATAATCAAAAGTCATTTAAGGTTTCAAAAGAAGAATATGAGAATGCACCTACAGGAATCTATAATTTGACCGAGTTTGTAGTTGATGACCAGTTTGAAGGCGATTACTTTGATGCAAGATTCTTCTATGATGTATCGAAACTTAATAAAGATAAAATTGTCACATCAATCGCTCATGAACCAGAAGAATTAGGAAATGCTGTATAATTAACGCGATGAGTTAGAGAATAGGTATTTTATAAGGAGCAGTCTTGAAAGTTCTGTTATGCAGACTATTTGAGGCTGCTCCTTTATTTTTTTCAATTGAAAACTGACGTATTTTCCAGTATATTATATAGTATGAATTATAAATCAATTTACGCTAGCCCTCGTTTTGATGATGAGGATGAAGAAAAAAAGCAGAAAATGCCAGATCCTTTTTCAGACAGATTTCTTAAGACAAGACAGATTGTTCTTACTGGCGAAGTAAACAAGGAACTTGCCGATGCAATTGCAAAACAGCTTTTGATTCTTGATTCAGAAGATGAAAAGGCTCCAATTTACATGTATATTGACTCACCAGGTGGCGATGTTGATGCAGGTTTTGCTATTTATGATGTAATCCGTTTTATTAAGGCTCCGGTTTATTTGATTGGTATGGGTCTCATTGCATCAGCCGCAACCCTTATTCTTATTGCAGTTCCAAAAGAGCGCAGAATCGGACTTCCAAACAGCCGTTATCTTATTCATCAGCCGCTCGGACAGATGCGTGGTGTTGCAACTGATATTGAGATTTACGCAAAAGATATGGAAAAAATCCGTGCAAAATTGAATAAACTTATTGCAGATGCAACCGGAACTTCTCTTGAACAGGTTACAAAAGATACTGACCGCGACTACTGGCTCGATGCAGATGAAGCTGTAAAATACGGCCTTATCAGCAAGATTGTTTCTAAGCGTGAGGAGCTTCCTGCTAAATAATTTATGCAATTTGAACTGACCGATTCGCTCATAGACGACATAATCTCCGCTATGGAAAATCAGGATGTAGAATATGCCGTCGACGCTGCGGAAGGTCAGCTTGTTATTTCTGATTCAGACGGTCATGTGCCGGATGATGAACAATATTACAGCTTGCCTGAGTGGGGGCCTTCAGATGGTTTTGAGCTGCGCGAGGATTTTGTTAATAATCTTCATTCGCCGTTAGCCCGCGAAGAATTGCAGAGTGCAATGCATTCAGGAAGGGGGGTATTTAAGAATTTTAGAAATGTTTTAAAAAGTTACCCTGAAATTGATAAACGA
>CAMNIU010000048.1 GCA_946540605.1 uncultured Treponema sp. | reverse complement strand
TGCCTTCGCAGCACAGCTGCTCGGAGACTCGCTCAAAATGCTCCATCGGAGCATTTTGCCGGCTTTCAGCCGTCGCTCCCTAGGTGGCCGCCTGCGGCGCCCTTCACATCGCTAACGCTCGTTAGTTTTTATTTTGTAAAGTTCTTCAGTTGCAATGCGGGCCTTGGCAACAATGTCTCCCGTACCCTTAGGGAAACAGTAATATAAAGTCTTCATATCCCCAATGCAAATCATGTCTCCGATTTCGTACCAGTAATAATCAGAGTAGAGACTGTAGCTGGCTTTTGCTTTCTGCTCATAATGCAGCTTGCCGTCGCAGCCATCGAGAACAAAGCCGTTTAGGTCATGCCGTAAGTGGCCACTGCCAACTTTATAAATCGCTTTAGTGTCAACTAACATGTAAATGTCTACGTCAGTATTAATGCAGTAAACGCCCTCTTCAATTTCCTCTCGTACTTGTTCACGCTGCCAATTGTACCAGTCCGGAACATGAGAAAATGCAGTGTGGCTGGCTTTATCCGAAGCACCCCCATTCATCATCAGCTTCAAAAATCCATTCTCCGTAAGTTCCCATTTTGCGCCACAGGCCTGGCAGCACAATTCAGAGCCCTGGCCCTTCATCTTACCTTCCTCGCCACACACACAACACTTGTAAAGAACTCTATTTAAACAGTCCGCCCGGAAAGGCTCATTAATCACAACCTTATTATCCTGCTGCCACTTCCAGTTATCAAAGGTAAACTCTTCTTTCAAAATGGCGTTAAGTTCATCAACCGGCTTCTGTTCAATCTCTTCCGGCGACAAAAGATATTTGACATCTGCACTCACATCAACCTTACGTACCTGCAGATTATTATAAAGCGGGTTTCTTGCAAAAGCACCGTAAGTGCGAATCATAATAACCGGCACATTCAAAAGTTTAAGACAGCGGCCAAGCGTGTCGGGCAGGGGAGTGGCAGTGCCGTCAAAACTGTAACTTGCCTCAGGATACATGAGCACAGAGGAGCCGAGCTTTTCGAGCGCGTACTTCATGTTTTTGACCATCACAAAATCGGCAATAAACTTATTGGTCGGAATACAGCCGATGCTCCGCATCAGCCAGTTCTTGCCCACAAAACCATCGCTCGTGCACACAATGTTCAGCGGCCGCGGATACAAAACTGTCTCCGCAATTTCCAGATCCATAAAACAGGAATGATTCATCAAAACAAGACAAGGCTCCTTTTTGCCAAGCTTTTCCATTCCAATAAAATTTGCCTTAAAATGAGTAGCTTTCAAATCACCCTTTGCAAGGGTTTTAATCAGCCAGCGCCAGAATGGAGCAGGCTTCACAGGTTTCTGCAGTTTACGAAGTGGCAATGCCATTACTTTTTCGTAAGGAAGTTCTCTCACCGTAGTTTTCATCTTATATTAATTGTACATTAAAAAAGTGGAGTTTGCAAAAAATATTTCTATTCCTATGATTTTGCTTTTGTGCTATTCTTTTCTATATGAAAAATCCCCTTGTGTTGTTGAAGAATTTTATAAAACGTGAGCCCGTTCTTTTTGCGGCTTTGCTGCTGGCTGTGGTTTCGGTTTGCCTTGTGAGACCTGGAGTTGAGCTTTGTATTCAGGCAATTGATTTCAGGACTCTGGGAATTCTCTTTTCTTTGATGATTGTGATTAAGGCTTTTCAGAGCCAGAACTTTCTGGATTTTATTGCGGCACGGCTGCTACGGCTTTGTAAGACCAGACGGGCACTTTATTTTCTTTTGACTTATCTTGTCTTTTTCAGCTCAATGTTTGTAACAAACGATGTTGCGCTTTTGACCTTTGTTCCAATTACGCTTTTGATTTTTAAGCGAATTGGTTTACCGGCTTTGCACATTGTTGTGTTGGAAACTCTGGCGGCAAATCTCGGGTCTTGTGTTACTCCGATGGGAAATCCTCAGAATTTGTATTTGTTTTCTTATTACGGTTTTAGCGCGCTTGAGTTTTTTGCGCTCACTGCAAAAATCGCAGTTCCTTCGCTTTTCATTCTTGCTGTGATAATAGTTTTTCTTACCCGCAGAAAACTTGCAGACCACGGTGGCATGGCTCAGCCTCATGAACTTTCCGGAAATGTTTTGCAGACTCAGGTGGTGCGCTTAAAGGCTGATTTTCGCACGATTTTTTATATTGCAGATTTTGTGATTTGTCTTTTGACAGTTTTTCATGTTGTGAATTATCTTGTTATGTTAGTTGTAACTATCATAATAATGGCAGTCTGCAACTGGCGGCTTTTTAAGAAAGTTGATTACAGCCTGCTGCTTACCTTTGTGGGCTTTTTTATTTTTACTAAAACGCTTTCAACAATTCCGGCCTTTTGTGATTTTGTAAATTCTCTTCTAAGTTCACCACTCAAAACCTACATAACAGGAATTGCTGCAAGTCAGGTAATAAGCAACGTACCTGCAGCCCTGCTGCTCAGTGGCTTTACAGAGAACGGCGCAATGCTGCTGCTGGCAGTAAATGTCGGTGGCCTTGGCACTTTGATTGCCAGCATGGCAAGTGTAATTTCATTTAAACTGTACAGCGCAGAAGAGCACGACAATTACTTTGCCGTATTTACTGCCTATAATGTCGTGCTGCTCGTGCTGCTGGGTATTATCGTGTACATAATCTGACAAATCGATAATAAATTCCTCACAGAGAGCACAGAGCTCACGGAGCAAAATAATATATATTTTAACTCTGTGTTCTCTTAAGCTCTGTGAGGAAGTTTTGTTATGTACTACTGAAATTTAAACCACTTAAAATCAAAATTACTTCCCGGTAAGAAAACAAAGCTGATTTTCTGTGCGCCCTTTACTGGCGTGAGAGGGAAGGTCTTTTCTTCGTAAGAGTCGGTGTGGGCGAACTCGATTACCTGAGTGGTGGAAGTTCCGTCCTCAGCAAAGAATTTGATGTTTATCGTGTTGTTTTCTGTGTTTGACTTACCGCAGATTGTAAGACTTGAGGTACCTTGTTCGCCAAAGTCCATGTCTGAGAAGTCGAGGTTTACGTTGTTGCCGATGCTTTCTACGGCCTCTCTTGTTTTTGTAAAACTGTCGCCAGCCACAAGATTTGCATCCAGAGCTCTAAGGCGCGAAAAAGCCTTTGGAGTTTTATCAAAATAAAATCCGTGTAAATACAAGTCCACCTGAAAGCTTATTGTAATTGTATGAACGCCGAATAATCGCCTGTTCAATGTAAACACGTTTTCTGAGTAAGTGTTATAAATTGACTCGTGACGATATGTGAATTCTCCAAGACATTGGCTGTCGCTGCTGGTTCCTTTTCCATCCCAAACCTGAACTGGAAGTTCTGTGGCAAAACTGAAAATCGGCAGGTGGATTGTGTCTGCGCCGTCTTTTCCAAAATCTACCTTGTCAAAGCTTACCCATGTTGCGCCGCACTTGCGGTTTGAGATTCCGCTTTCAAGTGACATTTCTGGTTTTGCTTTTCCATCAGTTTCATCCCAGCTTGTAAATCGGCAGGCTTCAACAAGCTGATATGGGTTAAGCCGGCAGCTGCCAATACCGCTTACAGTAAACGGCAGGTCGCTGATTACTTCGTCATATTTAGTGCCGTTCTGTGCAGTGCAGCGGAGAATACACTCGCCGTCACCTGCAGCACGGATTATGCGTGTTTCGCAGGAAGTTTCATCAGACGCAATTACTGTAATATTATCACTCGAAATGCATTCCTTAAAAACCGGATTCCAGTTGATTTCTTTGATTGTTGCATTTTCCGGCAGAACTTTTGCAGTAACGTGAATCTCGCGATGACCGGCATCCAGCTTGGTTGAGCCGTCTGCAATCAGTTCAATTTTGCGGGTCGGAACAAAATCCATTTCCGGGCGGATTGCATAATAAGGTGCAACAATACTCCATTTGTCCTGTCCGGCAGACGCATTTCCGTTATATTTCATGGAAACATTCTGGAGTCCGGTACTTGCTGCGGTAATCACAAATGAAGAACTCTTCTTCTTGCTTTTTACAATTGCAATAAGGCGGTTTGCAAAAAGTTTTCTTGTGTGGCTCTTTGTTCCGTCCGGTTTATATTCTTCATAATCGGTTGAGTCACCGTTATCCATGCCTAACAATTCTGCATCGCCGGTCACGTTGAATGTTATGTAGTTTCTGGCATTTTCTACCAGAGTGCCGTCTTTGTCTGCCAGCATGATTTGTATGAAGTGGATTGCTTCGCTACGCTCGCAATGACGTGCGATTTGCATTGCTTCGTCACTGCGAGCGGAGTGAAGCAATCCATTGTAATCCTCTTCGGGTTTTAAAATGATGCGAGCCGGGTCGCCAAAAGACCGCTTTACATCCTCAGCAATCATATTACCGTTATCATCATAAGCTACAGCACGAATTTCTCCCTTGTGATATTCAAGCTGCCACTGACCAAATGGTGCTGCTCCATTCTTGTGATTTATTTCCTGCTTGCCAAGCGACTGTCCGTTAAAAAATAACTCAACATAATCTGCATTTGTATAAGCCTTTACATCAATCAGCTGGCCTTCGTTCCAATCCCAGTATGGTAAAAGGTGTACGAATGGCGCAATCTTTTTTCCGCCCCATTCTGATTTATATAGATAATAAGTATCTTTTGGAAAACCCGCTGTATCAATCTGTCCAAAGAAAGAAGATTTTGAATGATATGGAGTTGGCTCTCCGATGTAGTCCCAACCAGTCCAGATAAACTGACCTGCACTAAAAGGGCAGTCACGGTCATTTGCAATAACGGTTTGCGTATTTGCACAACCCCACGGAGTTGTACAGTTTCCCAGAGTCGAACACTGGCCGTCACTGAAAGTAACCAGTTTTAATGAATCAGGGAAGTGATAGATACCGCGGCTCTGAACTGTGGAACCTGTTTCGCTTCCGTAAATTTTCCAGTGAGGGTATTTTTTATGATGTTCATCATAAAGACGTTCAAGATAATTGTAACCAACTACATCTATGTTCTGGGCACAATTCTGAGCACCGTCTGTCATCATATAATTTGAAGCAATAGTTACAGGAGCATTTCTTTCAGGATCATTTTTTACAACTGCGGCGTAAAGTCGTTTTGTGATTTCAAGTCCGTTACCCATATGAGTGTCGTAAATCTCATTTCCAATTGACCACATAATCAGGCTTGGATGATTGCGGCCTGCTCTTACCCAAGAGTCAACATCTCGTTCACTCCATTCGTTAAAGTAGTTACCGTAATCAAACTGAGTCTTCGGTTTTTCCCACATATCAAAAGCTTCGCTGTCTACAAGTAAGCCCATCTCATCACACAATTCCATCCATGCCCGTGGAGGAGGGTTATGTGAACAGCGCACAGCATTTACACCCATTTCTTTAAGTTTTGAAAACTGGCGTCGAAGGGCAGCTTTATTAAATGCCGAACCAAGTGCACCCAAATCGTGATGCTGGCAGGCACCGTAAATCTTTACATGACGGCCATTTAAGAAAAATCCTTTGTCAGTGGTAAATTGCGCAAGTTTGAAACCGCAATGCTGAGAGTTCTCATCAAGCACAGTTCCGTCATTTGAAATCAGTTTAGTTGTAAGAATATAGAAGAAAGGGGAGTCGATGTCCCAAAGCTTAGGACTTGTTACAGTGAATTCTCCATCGCCAGAGAACTCAGCGAATACTTTTCCGTCTGGAGATGTCAAAGTGTGTGCAACGGTGATTTCAACAGGTTCAACCACTCCGGCTACTTCACTCGAGATTTTTACCTTCCACTCTTCATCCAGCTTCTTATCATCTATTGGCTTAGCACTAAAATAAACGCCGTTACTTACAAGATGCACTGCAGGGCTGTTAATCAAATTGACATCACGGAAAATTCCTGCTCCGGAATACCATCTTGTATTGCAGTTCTGGTAAACAACAATTACGAGAATTTCATTATCGCCAGCCTGCACTAATTTACTTATATCAAATTCAAAAGCCGAATAACCGTATTTCCATTCGCCTGCTTTTTTACCGTTTACCCATACTGCACTGTTCATGTAAACGCCTTCGAAATTCAGCGCAATATAGCGGTCAGAATAATCACTTTCATTAAGGGTAAATGTTTTTTTATAAAATCCGACACTGTTGCGGTATAAATCTTTTACATGATAAATCTGCCAGTCATGCGGAACACTTACAGGTTTGTAAATCTGTTTATCAGCTAAATCAAAAAACTGATCTGGTGAAAAAAGAACAGGTGCCTTTCCAGAAGGACCTTCCTTAAACATTGAAGTTTCGTCTATACCAAGCTCAGCAAACTGCCAGCTGTCATTGAATAAAAATTTCATAACAAAAAGTATAATGAGGAACTCTGGAATTGTGAATAAGAAAAAAACACGACGGTTTAGGAATAAATGGAAAAACGGTTGTTTTTATCTGCCTTTGATTTATACATGGCAATATCAGCCTTTTTAAAAAGTTCTGAGTAGTTGCTTTCTGTTCCATGATAAATGGCTATTCCTATGCTTACACTGATTTTTTCATTTCTATCTGGTAAAAGAACATTTTCTGAAGTGCCGGTAACTATTTGCTTTGCAATCTTTTCTGCTTCTTCAATATCATCAGAATTTTTTATGAAGATTATGAATTCATCGCCACCAAATCGCCCTACAATTTCATTATTGATGAAAGTGTTTCCTAAAAAAGCCCCGATCTCTCGAATTACTTCATCTCCAATATCGTGACCATAGGTATCATTTATCATCTTAAATCGGTCAATATCAAGCATAAACATAAGGCCTTTACTTGTGGTTTCATCTTTTAAGAATTTGTTAATATCTCTTGTCAGAGCGCCTTTGTTCTTTAGCCCTGTTAATTCATCTGTATCCTTTTGTATTTTGATTGCTCTGGTGAGAACAAATTCCTTTATGCGTATGGCATTTGCAATAACGTTCAAAAATATTCCAACTATTGTAAACGTAACAACGTTGAGTAAATCTATTTTCCATATATCTAAAGGTTTTATTCCGTGCATGAATATTAAAAAAATAGCTGCAACTCCACTTAATTCAAAAGTCATGAAAAATGGTTTGTCTATCATAAACATAGGGGTTATTAATAGAAAAACTATGAAGGTGGTTGCAGGAACATCTGGTTTGTTATAACTGATAAATGCTGCAAATAGAAATAGCAATGAAATGGATAGATAAATTAAAAACTGAGCAATCAGAGAATCTTTCCTGAGAATAAAAAATAAAATTATTACAATTACAGAATAGCAAAAGCCAAATATATAAATAATAGCATTTTGCCTTATAAAATCAGTTAATATGGAAGTTATAAACAGAAAGACCATTGTTGCAGCAATCAAAAAGTGAAGGCTGCGCCAGATTATAAAATTCGAAATATATGCATTTTTCTTTATGGCCTGATATTCCTCGCGGTCAATTCCACAATAAAAAAAATAGTTGCGGAGTTTCTTTAAAAAAGTCATGTCTATACCTCATTATATTTACCAGGCGGTTATTTTCCGCATAACTTTTTTAACTCCAAATTTAAATATAATGGTATTCTTCTATTATAACATAGCTTTATAAATTCGGGTAATAAAAGTATTATATGTTTTGTAGTTTATTTATGATGTCAAAGTGTGGTGCATCAAGGTATGTCGGTCTTGACCCGACAAACTCTTTATGATACATTCAATGCATTGGACCAGATGCCCTTCAAGTGTCTTGCGCAAAACCCCGTCAGAGGAGGAATCCAGCAGCGGTATGCGTTTAGAGCTGTGCTTGGGATTATCTGGTCCTTTTTTTATT
>CAMNIU010000047.1 GCA_946540605.1 uncultured Treponema sp. | reverse complement strand
CCCTTCGCAGCACAGCTGCTCGGAGACTCGCTCAAAATGCTCCACTGGAGCATTTTGACGGCTACGCCGTCGCTCCCTATGTTTCAGCATTTACACTATATCTAGTTCTATAGATTCCGAAACAAGTTCGGAATGACATTAGAAAGTAAACTTATTAGTCATCTCCAAAGTCAAAAAATTATGAATATGACAAACACGGCTTTTTCTTACAAACAAGGATCCTCATTCTTACACCGCTGTCCGGCATGTGTAAAGATTCTGCTGATTCCAATTATCAGCGTTGGGATTTTTTATCTACCGCCATATTTTGCTGCGGTACTTATTGCCTTACAAACGTTAGTTAGTTTTTTGTTGCACTTTACAGTACGTGAGCAGGTCAGAGATTTAAAGGCAGTTTTTTACTACGCAGTCTTTTTGATTTTTGTAAAAATAATTGGAAATCTGCTGGCAGCGATTTCAGCGGGCTCGCTGGCATCTTTTGAGGTCTCAGCATTTCCACAGATTCTTCTGGATTTTCTGGTTTCTGAAAAAGAAACCTGGTTGCTGTTACTCAAGCTCTTCTGCATAATCCAGACAGCCTCTTTAATTTTTAAGACTTCAACTTCACTTCAGATTCGAGAAGGACTGGAAGTTATTGAATTGTCTGTGCGCAGGGCTTTGCATCTGAAGCCAAATGTTGACGGTAGACCAAATGCTCCAGTGGCGCAGACAGTCTCTCTCTTTATCTGTTTTATTCCTCAGGTATCAAAAAACTGGCAGCAGGCGGAACGAGCCTGGAAAGCACGAGGTGGTAAGAAGTCGCTGCGAATGTTTGCGGTGTTATTGCCGGTATTCTTTTCAGTAGGGATGAAGCAGGCATATAATACTGCAAGGGCAATTTCAGTTAGACAATAGTTGTTATTCCAAGGTTTGTTATTAGTCGGTATTTCCTGAGTTAAATATTATTGTCGTTACTCGGTCTGAAGATAGTTGTAATTCCCTGACTTATAATATGTGTCATTCCCCAGTTTACAATATGAGATATTCCATGGTTTGCAATATGTCATTCTAAGACTTACAATTTGTGTCATTCCCTGGCTTGACCAGGGAATCTTTACAAGGAAAGGGCTTTACAGATCTTCGGGTCAAGCCCGAAGATGACACAAAGAAAATGGGCATGAAGGCAACACAAAGATAAGGGGGCTTAAGGCGACACAAAGAAAAAGTGCCTGAAGATGATAAAAGCAAAAAGACTGAAAAAGACATAAATGGCTCAAAGATGATACAAATAGCTTCGAAGCAGAAAATTAGTTTTAGGCCTACTAAAAGCGTGGAATTGATAATTTAGTAGGCCGAAAGATGTTTTGAGAACTTAGTGTTGCAAGTTATCGGCCTGCTAAAAGTGGAAAAGTGATAAATTAGTAGGCTGCATAAGACTTTGTATGCAGATTTGCGGCCTGCTAAAAGCGAGGAATTGAAAATTTTGTAGGCTTGGAGAGTTTTTGAGAACTTGATTTTACAGATTTCTAGCCTACTAAAAGTGGGAAATGGGTAATTTAGTAGGCTGCATAAGACTTTGTGTGCAGGTTTCTGGCCTACAAAAATTAGGATTTCTTTATTTAGTAGGCTTGGAGAGGTTCTGAAAATTTGTTTTTCAGATTCCTTACCTACTAAAATGAGAAGTTCACAATTTTACAGGCTCAATTATTAAAAACTTGCAGATTTTAATGTGACTTCGCCGGAGCTCAGCGTTCTTTTGCTTCCATCTTTCAGTGTAACAATAAGGCCGGCGTTCTCATCGATGTCGGTTGCCCTTGCCTTATAGCTGGACTTCTCATCGCCAATCAGTGGATATACTGTGAGCTCCTGCCCAAGCAGGAAGGAAGCTTCTTTGTATTCTTCTATGATTGCCTTGTGGGCGGCCGGGCTTGTAGCATCTTCTTCGAAAATCTTGAGAACCTGACCGGCGATTTCTGCAGCGATCTGTGTGCGGGAAATCTTTGCGCAGGCATGGGGCGCGGCATCTTGAGATTTCGAATGATTTGATGAAGCCATCTCAACAGCTTCTTCCAGTGTACCAACTACACCTGCCAGCTCGCCTTCAAAAGCAGTTTTATTCTTTTTTATATTTATTCCCATGCCTACAACGGCGGCTTCTATCATGCCGCTTTCAAAGTTTGCAACGCCTTCTGCAAGAATGCCGCAGACTTTTTTACCGCCTACAAAAATGTCATTAATCCATTTGATTTGAGGTTCGATTTCTTCACCTTCTGGCATTGATTTAAGTACATTTTTAATTGCCCGGCAAATTGCGACCGCCGCACTTGCCGTGAGCCTTGCGGGATTTGTAATTCCACCCTTGGGCGCATAAATCACAGAAATGTAAATGCCGGTTTTTTCAGGGGAAACAAAAGTGCGTCCAAGGCGGCCACGGCCGGCTGTCTGGCTTTCGGCAACAATCACTGCCTTGTGATATTTTTTGCCGCTTGCCGTGAGTTGGCCGCTGATGTCGCGGAGATTTCCACATTCAGCAAGGATGCGCTTAGCGTAGGTATTTGTAGAATCAATTTCCTTGAAGCATTCAATATGACAATCAGAAAAATCAGGGAAGCGGTTACAAAAAGTTTCTTTAAAAAGTTCCGGGGTAAAAACATCATCATCGGCAAGAACATAACCGCCGTTAGTGGTACCTTCGATAGAAGAGCCTGCTTCACGTAAAGCCTTTACTGCCTTCCAGACAGCGGCCCGGCTCACACCGCACTCCGCCGCAATCACCTCTCCAGAAATCGCCTGGCCTTTGGCCTGTACGAGTAATTGTAAAACTTTTTCCTTAGTTGTCATGCTTATATAGATACCAAAAAATTGCCTTTTCATCAATTTGCTATTATCTTTAAAATATGAACAAATCGGATTTGAAGAGAAATTACTGGATGCTGGACGGACGCTTTGCCCGCAAAGGATACGACTGGTGGTGGCATAATTTTACTGCCGTGAATGAAAAAAACGGGGAAGAACGTTCCTTCTTTATTGAATATTTTACCTGTAATCCTGAGCTGGCAGAAGAAGCGCCTGTATGCGGTCAGCTTCCTGCAAATCGTGAAGCGGGAAAGCGGCCAAGTTATCTTATGGTAAAGTGCGGCTGGTGGGGAGAGAATCCAGTTCAGCTTCACAGATTCTATTCCCTGAATGATGTGGAAATTGGTCAGAATGGCGAAGGTTATTTTTTGAAGGCTCCTGAAGCTTCTGCCTGTGAGACTAGACTAACCGGTCAGGTAAACATTTCAGAAGCCGATGCCGCAGCACATCCCGAATGGATGTGTAATTGTGGTTCAATGCAGTGGGACTTGCAGGTTGATAAAAAGGTTGCTTTTAATGTTGGATATGGTGCGGGCAGTCTTTTCCGTAAGCTCAAGGCTTTTGAAATGTACTGGCATGCAGAAGGAATGAAGTCTTTGTATTCCGGTACAATCGTTGCAAATGGTGAAAAATATATAGTTACTAACGAACGTTCGTTCGGATATGCGGATAAGAACTGGGGTGCTGATTTTACTTCGCCCTGGGTATGGCTTTCGTCCTGTGACCTTGTGAGTAAAAAGACCGGCAAGCGGCTTGAGAACTCTGTTTTTGACATTGGAGGCGGCCGCCCTAAGGCTTTTGGCATTGCACTTAACCGCAAGCTTTTAAGCGATTTCTGGTACGAAGGAAAATCATACGAATTCAACTTTTCAAAATTCTGGACCTTCTGCCGCACAAAGTTTGACTGTAAGGAAACTGACGACAAAATCATCTGGTATGTGCGACAGGAAACCATAAAGGCAATTATGGAAACTCAGGTTGAGTGCGACAAAGCAAAAATGCTTTTAGTAAATTACGAGTCTCCGGATGGAGCTAAACGCCATAACAGACTCTGGAACGGCGGAACCGGCACTGGAACCGTAAAGCTCTGGAAAAAGCACTGCTTTGGTAAACCTGAGCTTCTTGATGAAATTGAGGCTAAACATATTGGCTGCGAGTGGGGCGAGTACTGCTAATGTTCCTTGAACTTGGGAATGATGCGGCTGACATTTTCTTCTATAATATTTTCAAGCTGATGGCGGGGCATTTTTAAGAGCTCTGCCATTTCGTTATAAACTCTTTCTATTAAACCAACATCACTGCGATTTCCGCCCAGCCAGGGCTCGGAATCCGGATTGTCTGTTTCGGCAAGTAGGAGCTCGGGCGGTGTAAGGGCAAGCAGCTTTTGTATGTGACTTGAGCGGATTGTTTCAACGCCAAAGGTCTGCGGGTAGCCGCGGCGTATAAACTCGCGGAAAATTGATTCAGGGCCGTCGTACCAGTGAATGATTGGGCGGGCCTTAGGATAGTCTAACAGTATGTCAGCGATTTTTGCTTCGGCGTCTTTTGTATGAATTACGCAGGCCTTGCCTCTGCGGTCGCAGTATTGCAAAAACCAGCGGAAAACCTTTTCCTGATTTTGTGGTGAGCATTTGGACCAGCAGAAGTCCATGCCGATTTCGCCGACAAGGGGAGACTGCTCCAGATATTTGGTATAACGGGCGGTAATGTTTGGGTCCTCTAACAAGGGGGCGGTCTGGTCGGCGCGGTTGGGGTGAATGCCGAAGGTTGGGATTATGTGGCAGGCGCGGGCGTTGGATTTGGCCCATTGGAAGATGGCGAGGTTTAGAAGGTAGCTCTCCTCGTCTACTGAGGCAGCGATGATTGTGGCTGAGAAGTCGGTTAGTTCTTTTTGTAATTCTTCTGTTTGATAGAAATCCAGATGTGTGTGAAAGTCTATGAGCATGACACGAATGATTATCATTATTTTAAGATAAATTATCAAGTGAACGCGGTAGGCAATGGAGCACCTGCGAAGCAGCCGACCGGAGCGAACTAACGTTAGTTAGTGAGTGAGGACGGTGAGCGGGAGCGAAGTGCGGAACTGCCGACCCTGGCGGCTACGAAGTGGCTGCCAGGGGACCGCCCGTCAGATTAAAATTATCTTGTAGCACCTCTTCAAATTCACTAAAATAATTGATTATGAGTACAAATAACGAATTATGCCCTTGTGGTTCGGGCAAAAAATATGGCGAATGCTGTGAACCAATTATCAAAGGAACT
>CAMNIU010000046.1 GCA_946540605.1 uncultured Treponema sp. | reverse complement strand
TAAAGCTTATCTATAAGCATTGAACATTTACCGCTTGGAATCGGCAATGTCTTTTTCTTCTGGTCAAGAATGTTGATTGTAAAGTAATAGAGCTTTTCGCTTTCCATCTGGATTTCCCAGCCGCGCGAACTTTTGTTCGACAGGATTGTGATTAAGTTGCGCTTAAGCGAAAGATTTTCTATACCCATAATTTCAAGGTTCGGAATAATCCAATCTACAGTCTTACGTGGAAGACTGATGGAAAGTCCGATTACATTTTCAATCATTAAAGCAATTGTAGAAAGGCCTGCTGTAAGAAGATAGCGGGAACGAGCCCAGTCCTTCTTGTTGATTTTTGCACGGCCTTCTTTATTTGGAAGATATGCTTCAAAGAGGTCGCCAGGTTCTTTGTTTTCGTTAGGCATAAGACCTTCAAGAACGTAGTAAAGATGGCGGATAGCACATTCGCGGGCAAACTCATACTGAGCATATTTTTCCAGACCTTTGATTACCATAAAGTTGAAGGCTGGCATTACAGAACCACAGTAGCCGTTTCCGTCTTCGCTGAAGTTAGGGTTGTCCACACTGAGAGTTGGGAACGGATGTTCTGTACCAAAGGTTTTAGGATTATTAAGATGTTCAACAAGAAGATCAGCTTTATCAGCATTTGGAATTTCAGCAAGCATAGTCCAGTAAGAGGCAATTGTCTTTACCTTAGTCTGCTTTTCATCTTTATCCAGATCATAGTAGAAACCAGATGCATTATCCCACATCAAAGAGTTGATTTTTGTTTTGATTGAGAAGTACATCTTGCGGTACTGGAAGCTGATGTCTTTATCGTTAAGAATATCACCAAGTGCAGACATGTAAGAAGCATTGATAGCCATACATGCGTTAAAATCGATTGGATAGTAAACCTTTTCACGAGGTGAATTTGTCATTGAAGAAGCTGAAACAGGAACTGAATAGAGCCCGTTTGGCTTTTTAAAATTATCATCAAGCCAGGCCATATATTTCTGAAGGGCCGGCATAACATCCTTAATTCGTTTTTTGTTAGCTGATTTATGGAAAAGGTTATATTCTGCAAAAGCAAATAAAGGAAGACCTACACCCTCTTTATTATCCTTATCAAGAACCGGCTGATTTGTCTTTACATCATACTTCCAGCGGATAGCTCCAGATGCTTCCTGGCGTTCATAAAAATAATCTATATTCTTGCATGCGTCAAAATTCCTGTTTGAATATACAAGGAAGAAAGATGAGAAGATAGACTCGAACTGATTGATAATCAGCTTGTCCTTTTCCGGATAAATAAATAAGCCCTCTGAATCCTGCTCTCCGGTTTCCGGGTTAATCCACAAAGATGAAACCCAAGACCATGTCTTATTATAAATGTCTACAAAATCCTGATCGTAAAAATGGATTTTTGGAAAATCGTGCTTATTCACAAGCAACTCCTACTTTTTGCGGTGGCTAGTTTTGCGTGGTGTTTAGATGACAAAACCGCTACTTATAATATAACACACTTTTTCGAAAATAGATAAAAAATTTCGAAAAATTATACAATTTTTTTTTTCATATTCAAGTGCTAAGGGGTGTTTTTTTGAAAAATTTTTGATTTTTTTATTTTTTTTCACTTTTTTTTGATTTTAACGCGCTTTGACTTCATAAAAAAGTAAAAGTCTCTCTATTTATATAACGGAGGAAAAATTAATGCAGATTTATTCATTCTCGCCCTTTGGTTATGAGGGGGCTTTGGTTACTGTAGAAGTTGATTTGAGACGCGGGATTCCCGCCACAGATATTGTTGGGCTGGCTGACGGAGCCGTAAAAGAGTCGAGGGAACGCATGCAGGCAGCCATTCGTAATTCCGGATTCGAGTATCCGCCGGAAAGAGTACTTATAAGTTTGTCGCCCGCGGATTTGCGTAAGGAAGGAGCCGGCTTTGATTTACCTGTAGCGTTGGGAGTTCTTGGAGCTAAAGCCGTGGCAGATGGTCGTACAGATTTCTTGACCGACCCTATACTGGTGATGGGTGAATTAGAGCTTTCGGGGAATGTGCGCGCCGTTAAGGGGGTGCACGCGGCTGTGGCTACGGCGGCGGCTTGCGGGGTTTTACGCTGTATTGTTCCTGTGCAGAACGCGGATGAGGCGCGCGAGATTGCAGGGGTTCAGGTGTATGGCGCGGATTCGCTGGAGAACGCGTTTCGTGCGTTGAGCGACATTTCGTTTTATGAGTCGCGGAGTTCGGTGGGCGCGGGCGAAGGGGCGGTGCCAGCCGGATGTACGGAAACGGATGGGGTGTACTTTCCGGAAATTGCGCCTGGCTATGAATATGCAGAATTGAAAGGGCAGCGGCAGCTGGTGAGAGCTCTCCAGATTGCTGCGGCCGGCGGTCACAATCTAATTGCTCTCGGAGCACCCGGCTGCGGAAAAACCATGGCAATTCAAAAGTTCCCGGCAATTAATTCGGTGCTCACAACTGAAGAAGCACAGTCTGTCACAAGAATCTGGTCGCTGGCGGGATTAATTAAACCTAGTGAACCGCTGATCAGGATTCCGCCATTTCGCATACCGCACCAGACTGCAAGCATCGAAGGTATCTGCGGTGGCGGCCCTACCTGCCGACCTGGCGAAATCTCGCTGGCGCACAACGGCGTATTGTTTCTGGACGAAGCAGCTGAGTTCCGTTCATCAGTTTTACAGATGCTTCGTGTTCCTCTGGAAAACGGAAGCATAACTCTAAGCCGTGCAGGCCGCAGTACAAATTACCCGGCTCGCTTTCAGCTGCTCATGGCGGTAAATCCGTGTCCATGCGGAAACTTCGGCTCTCACTCAAAAATCTGCCTGTGCAGTCTTAAAAGCATAGAACTGTACTGGAAAAAGTTTTCGGCCCCACTTCTGGACCGCATAGCCCTTCGCGTTTTCGTTGAAAACAAAGCCGAAGAAAATGGAGAAATAGAAGAACGCCCCGGACTTACAACGACAGAAGAAATCCGCAAAGGAGTAGCTCGCGCAATAAAGGTTCAGCGCAAACGTCAGGGCATAAAAAACGCACGCCTCTCCCCACAGGAGATTCTCGACTATTGCCCGCTCGACTCAGACTCAAGAAAAGCTCTGGACAACGCAACACTCCGCTACGGCTTTTCACCCCGCGCAATCTCCTCCTGCCTGAAAGTATCCCGCACCATAGCAGACATAGCAGGTTCAAAGGACATTAATAAAGAACATATGGAGGAAGCAATAGAATTTCATAAGTTGTGCTGTAATTTAGTCCCGGAACTATAAGAGAACTCGACTACCGGCGCAGAGCGAGGGCTGTGCCCGAGCGACAGAACCACAAAATAAAAATTGTACTAATGAGTTCAAGTCCCTAAAACAAAAGGCTGGTTAAATAAAAAAAGCTTCCTAAAACAGGAAGCTTCATATACCGGAGAAGAGACTTGAACTCTTACACGATTGCTCGCAACAGATTTTGAGTCTGTCGTGTCTACCATTCCACCACTCCGGCGTGATTTG
>CAMNIU010000045.1 GCA_946540605.1 uncultured Treponema sp. | reverse complement strand
GCGTCGAGATTAGCCTTTACTTCTTCCGGAGTAAGGTGACGGCAGTTGCGGTCGTAACCAGGAGCCATCTTGTTTTCTGTCTGAATCTTGCGGATACGGTCGAGGCGTTCTGCATCACAGAAGCAGTAGTAAGCCTCTCCCTTTTCTACGAGTTCATAAGCATATTTCTTGTAAAGCTCAAAGCGTTCACTCTGAACATATGGGCCATATTCGCCGCCCTTAGAACCACCTTCATCCCAGTCGATTCCAAGCCATGCCATTGTATCGTAAAGGTTCTGAACATATTTTTCATCGTAGCGGGTACGGTCTGTATCTTCGAGACGCAGAATGAATTTTCCGTTTTGTGAACGTGCAAAAAGATAATTAAAAAGCGCAGTGCGGACACCACCAATGTGCTGCATTCCTGTTGGGGACGGGGCATATCTAACTCTAACTTCACTCATTTATGAACACCTCCAAGTAAAAAACAAGTTTTCGCAGAAAACTTGGTAAGTTCGCGAAGCGAACGACCTTCTTTGTCTGCCATAAAAAACCTCATTAATATAGAAAATATTGAGTTATTATAATGATTTTGCCTCATTGTCGCAATATAAACTAAATATTACAAAAAATTAAAAAACAGTAAAAAAAGTTGACAAAAGAATGTGGAGGGGAGTAAAATTTCTCATCTATTTTTAAAAGTAGTTTTGGCGAAAATGCCGGACTGCAAATTGGAGGAAGTATGAAAAAACTTGTCAAGGTTGCAATGGCTTTAGGTGCTTTTGCAATGGCACTGATGTTTTCGGGTTGTCAAGACATGGCTGGACCTGGAGATAGTAAACCTGTTACATCGAATGAAGGAACAGGAAGTATAAGTGGAAAGGCTATTTATCAGGAGGGAGTTTCTGATTTTAGTGGAATTACAATCGTGCTTGAAAAACTGGCTGCAGAAAATCGGTCTGCAGCAGTAAGTCAATCATTTTTTTCTGGAAGAGCAGCTTCATCTGTTTTCAGAAATGCAGTAACAAAGGCTGATGGCTCTTATGAATTTACGAATTTACCTGATGGAAATTATACAGTTTATGCAGCAAATAATGATGAAGCTGCATACAGAAGTGTAACAATTACTGAAGGTGCTGCGGTAACTGTGGAAGACCTAAAACTTGTTTTAAAAGGTTCTCTGAGTGGAACTCTTCAGGTTACAGGAGGTTCTGCAGCAGGTTCAATTGTTGGAGTTGCCGGAACAAGTTATATTGCTTTTGTTGACGAGAATGGAAAATTTACAATTAGCGGAATTCCTGCAGGAAAACATAAGCTTTGTGTAATGACAAACGGAAAATATCAGGCATTCCCTACAGAATATACAGTTGATGGAAAAACAACTACTAAAGCTGGAGTGTTGAGCGTAACAATTGAAAATACAAGCACAGATAATGGACTGACTTATGTTACAGCGACTGCTACGGAACGTGGTATTTATTTTAGTGGAACAATTCCTTCGAATGTAATGACTAATAATTCTAATTCTAATGGTTATACAGATGCTATTTGTTCTATCTCTATCTGGGAAGCTGAAAGCGGAATTTCAATGCACAAAGACTGGACCAGAAAAACAGATGGCTGGGCTGACTGGAATATGACTTATCCGCTCGTAAATACAGATAAGGAGTATAATTTTAATGTTACTGTAAGCTGGCATAACTATACTTTTTATTCTCAGAGCATAACAATTACAGCAACCGGTGGACTTGGTGAGTTTAGAATAGAAAATAAGGATAAATATGACATTGAACTTACTGCTGATAGAGTCGTTCAGAACACTGGCAAACCTGAATTTACAGAAAATGACAATGTGAAGATAAAACGTGTCGGAACAAATTATTATGTAAATAAGTACAAAACAAAACCATCAAATTTCTGGGAAAACGGTAGTAATTGGGTATATGATACTACTGTTTATGATGATTATAACTGTCTGCCTTTAAAAGATGTTTATTACCTTTCTGGATGGCGCGAACCTGAGCTTGTAGAGGCTATTTTAAGTGGTAACTGGTATGGAATCCGTTCTCTTACTAGAATTGAAATTGCAGGATATTCAGAAGATGATAATATCTACTTTGAGATGAATGATGAAAAGTTGAAGTTCGGAGAATGGGGCGGTCAGCGTAAAAAGGTTCTTGTTGAATATGGTTATTCCGTAGAAGGTCATATACTTGACGGTTCATATACTACTTTCGAATATTATAGTGAAGATGATAAAATATCTACAACTATAAAAGGCTTGCCGGGTACTAAGCGAGGTTCTTACAAATATACAGAAATTTATGACTTTGATGATGTAATCTATGAACCTCAGACTTTGCCAGAAGTTGTATATTTAGGTGGTGATACTCCATATTCATATCGCTTTAGAAAATGGGATGTAACTTTCCCATTTAATTTGCAAAATTTAGCAAAAGAAACTGTTGATGGTACGGAATATTATGTACAGAAAATTACGGCTGATTTTGTTCCTGTTTTTACAGCTGATATTAAATTTATGATGAATGATGGTACATCGGCTGTTTATGCAACAAAGAAAATCAGTACAGAAAAAACTCAAAATTATAACAGCAATTGGAATTCTTTGAGTTACTTTATTGATAGAATAGAAGAGCCTATACGTAAAGGTTATAAGTTCATTGGCTGGTTTATCGATAAGGAATGTACAATACCACTTGATGGTCATAGGTATGGAGAGACAGTTTATTCGTATAAATCTGGCGTTGAAGAAAAATATACAGTAGGAAATATTCTTTATGCAGGTTGGCTAAAAGAGATAAGTGTAAAACTTATGGATTCTGATAAGGTAATTGAAACTGTAAATATTTATGAAGGTGAGGAAACATCTTTATTTAATGCACCAGAAAAAGATGGATATATTTTTACAGGCTGGTATTCAGATTCAAACTTTACAAAACTTGTTAAAACTATTTCAAAAGAGACTACATCTTTATATGCAAAATATTTAGAGGCTGTAACATTATGGACAGGCGAGGATAATAAGGTGTATATCTCTGGAAGTGTTCTTACTGGATTGACTTATGGAGATACTTTGTATATTGAAGTTTTCTATGGTGCTCATAGAGATCCTAGTGTATCCGCTCCAGAGCCTGTTCCTCCTGAGATATTTAATGGAAATCAGTACAAAGATTTGAATCGGTGTCTAATAGTTGGAGAAAAGGAATTGTTCAAATATGTTATAACTGAAGAGTCTTTTTTGAACTATGTGCTGAATGACGGGCTTTATATTTCTGGATATCGTACAATAAAAAAAATTTCTTGTGTTCTAGGCCCAAATCATACAAGTACTTCTGAAAATGATTAATCCTTAATCAATCAGGAGTCAAATTCAAATGAAGCATCGGACTCAATAATGAGTTCGATGCTTTTTTTTATCCATCACAATTTTCTTGTCTCCTGTGTTTTTCCGTACTATAATCAATCTTTAAGGTATGATGAAGCGAAAGTTCACATATTTACGAACGCTTGTATTGATTATTCTTCTCTTTCTGCTTTTTGTGAACGGATTTTTTGGGACTGTTTTGATTGTTCAGTCTCGAAAAAATCTGAAGGAGCAGATGGATGAGCGCATGCTTGATATTCTGAACAGTGCCGCAATGATGATTGATGGCGATGATCTGGAGAAACTTCAAAAAGAAGATTATGATACACCACAATATCAGCAGGTTTTAAGAATACTTGGCGCATTCCAGCAGAATTTTAATCTGGATTTTATTTATGGAATCCGCAATATGGGAAACGGTAACTTTACATTTACTGTTGACCCTGATTTAGAAAGTCCCGGGGAATTTGGAGAACCGGTTGTTTCTACAGAAGCTCTTCGAACTGCAAGTCTTGGAACTCCGGCCGTAGATAAAGTTCCATATGAAGATAAATGGGGGCGTTTTTATAGTGCATATACCCCGGTTTTTGATTCTCAGGGAAAGGTTGGTGGAATTCTTGCAGTTGATGTTGAAGCTTCGTTTTATGAAACTGAACTGCGCCGACATATTTATACGGCTCTGATTATTTGTGTAGCCTCGCTGATTGTGGGCGGAATCATTGCCTATCTGATTTCGGATAAAATCCACAGAAGATTGTATGTATTGAATGTTGAAATGAGCCGCCTTTCTGATGAGGTTGAAGAACTGGCTGGTGAACTTAAGGCTGCTTCCGGTTATAGGACTGACAGTTTTGAAGTAAAAAAACATCACACTCAAAATATGGGTGAACTTGATGAATTGAGTGCCCGTTTAAAGTTTATGAGACTTGAACTACGTCAATTTATTGATGATGCCCGCGAGCTTGCTTATACAGACTCTCTTACTGGAGCTGGAAACCGTGCTGCTTATGTAGATGCAATTAAATATTTGAATTCTCAAATTGAAAACGGTGGCGCAGAGTTTGTGCTTGCGGTTCTCGATATTAATGGCGTAAAAAACGCAAACGATAGTTTTGGCCATGAATTTGGCGACAAGATGATTATTACTGCTTCTGAAATCATAAAAGAATCTGTGGGGCTTGAGAATCTGTTCAGAATAGGTGGCGATGAATTTGTTGTAATCATTGAAAACATTACTGCAGAAGAAGTAGAAGATATTTTCCATAAGATAGATTTAAGAATTGTTCAGAAAAATAGTGAAACAGAAGAGTTTATAAACAATATGCCGCTTGCACTTTCTAAGGGAGCGGCTTTATTTAAGTCTAATTCTGATGTAGATGTTCAGTCTGTATTTCGCCGTGCAGATGCGGCAATGTATGCAGATAAGTCTGCGTACTATAAAACTCATGACAGACGGCAGCGAAGATAATTTTTCTTACAATTTAAGTATTATTTTTTACAACACGAATTATGATTTCTCACTTATAATAAAAGCAGGTTATTTTATAGGAGCAAAATGTGAAGAAACTTGGATTTGGTTTGATGAGACTTCCTTATTCGGAAGATAAGACTTGGGGTAACATTGATTTGGAAAAGACCCGCGAGATGATTGATGCTTATATGGCTGAGGGCTTTTCATATTTTGATACTGCCTGGGTTTATCATGGCGGATTTTCTGAGCGTGTTTTTGGTGAGCTTGTTGCAAAACGCTATCCTCGTGAGAAATTTCAGGTTACTTCT
>CAMNIU010000044.1 GCA_946540605.1 uncultured Treponema sp. | reverse complement strand
CCCGCCATATAATCAGCATCCATATGGTTCAAATTATTTTATGCTTAATCTGATTGCAGATTATCAGCGTCCGGATGCAGAAAAAATCAGCCGGGTTTCTGGTATTCCAAAAGACTGGAATCGTTCTGATTATAATAAAAAAAGAAAAACTTCTCAGGTATTTTTAGATCTCGTTAGAAATGTGCGTGCGCGCTATGTACTTGTTTCCTTTAATTCTGACGGCTTTATTCAAAAGAATGAAATGATAGAATTGCTTTCTGAATGTGGAAAAGTAAAAGTTTTAGAAGCTGATTACAATACATTCCGAGGTTCAAGAAATCTTAACGGAAGAGAAATTCATGTAAAAGAATATCTATTTCTGGTTGAGAAAAACTAAAAAAATAAAAAAAAATCGAAAAACTTTCTCAATTTTGTCTAAAAACAGTAAAAGTGTGTCTATTTATATAGCAGGAGGTTTTTGATGAAAAAAAATCAAATGCTGGCAAGAACTTTAGTTTTATGGATTTTTCCTTTTGTGCTTGCTTTGAATACAGGGTGTGGAATAAAAATTAAACCTGATGCACTGTTTTCAAATAATCAGGAAAAGAAAAAAGATTTACCTGAAGGAGAAAAAAGGCAGATAGTTTCACTTGCCTGCTGGAATGCACAGACTTTTTTTGATGCCGTTACAGTTGGAACAGAATATTCTGATTTTACAAATTCTTCAAAATGGACAACAGAAAAGTATAAGAACAGACTCTCTACGTTATGCGAAGTAATGTCGTTTTTAAATGCTGATGTTCTGGTTTTGGAAGAAATTGAAAATGAAGCTGTAGTTCAGGATATTGCAAACAGACTGGCAGACGGTGTCTGGTCTAAAAAGAAAGGCTGGCAGTATGCGTGTTTTGCAAAAGAAGAGGGGAGTGCAATAGGCTGTGCAGTTTTTTCTCGATTTGAATTAAAAAGGTTTACTGTACACAGTCTTGATGTACGGGTGCATAAAAACAGTCAGCCTTCTGAACGACCTGTAATGCAACTTACTGTATGTGCTGGGGAAAAGGAATTTGAGCTGTTTGTAAATCACTGGAAATCAAAATCTGGTGGCGAAGAAGAAACGGAAATATGGAGAGACTGGCAGGAAGCTGTACTTGCACACAGAGTAAAGGAAAGTATTACTAACGAACGTTCGGTAGTAATGTGCGGAGATTTTAATCGCAGTGCGGAAGATTTCATTCCTATCGAAGAAGATTTTTCAACTCATGATAAGGCAAATCTTTTGCTGCGGAATTTTGGTATAAATGGAGAGGAATATGGAGTAAAAATTTACTCACCGTGGTTTGAGGAAAACGGAAAGTTTTCAACAGAAATTGGAAGTTATTTTTATGACGGTTGCTGGGAACGGATAGACAATTTCTTCTTTGTCGGACCAGTAGAAGTCTGTCAGTTTCTACCAGTCGCAGAACAGCCGTTGGCAGATGAATCCTCAATTCCGCAAGGGTATAAGGTTTATACAGATTCCGGGTGTTCTGATCATCTGCCGTTGAAATGTATTATTTCGATTTAATGGGGGTCAGAGCTTTTTCTATTTTAGTAGAACCCAGGTTGCACCGCTTCCGCCTTCTGCTTTTGTTTTAGGATGGCCGGAAGCACCGCAGCGTTTGTCGTGTTCTACAAAGCGTCGTACTAATTCTCCAAGTACCGGGTCTGAACCGTGAGAGTGAATTCCCTTGCCGTGGATTATAAGAACTTTTTTGAGCCCGCGCAATTTACAGTCCGTAATAAATCTGTCGAGGCTTTGTTCTGCCTCAGTCTGGTGCAGCCCGTGCAAATCAAGCCGGGCTTCAGGCTTCATATTCATCAGATAATTCCGGTCGTACAGTTGGGAACGTTCCGCCTGCTCTTCTGCAATCTTATCTTTATCAACAGTTCCGTAGCGGCGGAGCCACAGTTCCATCGGATTAATCTGTTTTGAGTTTTCTGCTTTAAGCTGCTCTTCAAAAATTTTCTCAGCCGCACGAGCTTTTTCCTCTGCAGTTGGTGCGTTTGCCTTTTTATGGGATACCTGATTTTTACCGCTTTCCTTTTGTTTCTTAATCTGTTTTTTCTGCATTGAATCCCATTGATTCAGAATATCGCCCATGTCCATAATCATGCTCCTAAAAACTGAGTTTAATGTGCAACTTTTTATTTGATTATACAGATCTCATCAACGTTACACCATCCGCCAGATTCACCAACTTCAACATAAAGCCACTTTTCTGTGCTTTCAAGAATTCGTACGAGAATACCTCCGCTGATTTCAGAAACAGCTTCTGCATTTTCCTGAGGAATTGAATAAATCTTGCATCCACAGGAAATGCCATAACGTTCGTTTCTTCTTACGGTACAATAAATTAAAAGAGCAGTTCCAATCAAAAGTATTGTTGTAAAAAACAGCATTCGAATTTTATGTTTTTTTCTGGCAGCAATAATAATACAGATGATGGATACTGCGATTATAATAAGTGAAACATATAAGAGCACTGTTGGGAAAATCGGATTTACAGAAGAGACAATTCCATGTTCAGCTTCAAACTCTGTTCTTGCTTTTCGAGCTGTTCGATACATTAAAAATTCATTGTGCTCTCTTGTGTATAGGTCTGCGAGTGTCTGACAATCCTGCTTTGTGAGAATAATATTTTTCTGGAATTCTGCATCTGATTCATCCTGAGAAAAGGCGGCCAAAAAAATATCAGATTCAGCAGTTGTCTGTTCATCACCATTATCTGGAGTAAATTCAATGAGAATTTCTGGTAAATATAATTCACTTCTGTAACCGTTGTAACCTGTTGCATTCAGACGGAAGACAGGTAACTTTTGTATTCCCGGAATAAGACCTGTCCATTCAAATTCAGCAACGGGTATCAGGTTGTGAGAATAAACCCTTTCATGTTGACGTATTTCAGTAAAATCAAATTCTTTTGTGCAGGAGAAAATTGAATCCTTTGGAATATCCCAGCTAAACTGCATAAGCTGATTTGCATATTGAAGGTTGATTGTAAAATTAAGTTTCTTTCCTGTTTTGATTTTTAAAAGTGGAGATGCGGTAACGGCTTCATCTGAATAAGCTGTTGTTCCATCTTCAAAAACAATTACAATTCTTGGAAGCATGGTTGCCGGATCATCGGTAACAGTAATGGGATCAAAGCTGATGCTTCGCTTTCGATTTTGAATCATAACTGAAAGTGGAGTGAGTTTATACGTTCCTTTTTTATCAAAGTTATACCAGATTTCAATTGTTGTTCCATTTTCATCGTAATTTTCTGATTTTCGGATGGTGCGGAAAGTTATATCCGGCTGTTGTTCTGTAGAAAGAATCTGAACTTGCGCTGAATGAACGTTAGGAATAGTGACGGTGAATTTTAAATCAGTTTTAGTATATAAATTCTGGCCTTCTTCTGCTGATATGCGCAGAGCCTTTATCTGGTCTAGACTAAGACTTCGTGCGTTGACGAGAATAGGGTAGAATAATGCAAGTAGAATAATTAGAAATCTTCTGCCAGATTTGATGAGTCTTTTGTTTCGCTGTTTTTCCATTGCTTCTGATCATTCTCCTTGATATGTTCGAATACGGCTTTTTCAAGATTCTGCGGATTGCTTTCTTCCTGAGATGCCTGAATCTGATTGCTTTGATTTTGATGCCCTTTTGCCTGAGACTGCTGCATAGAAAGTTCCAGATTGATTTTTGCGTCAATTTTTGAACTGTCAATTTCGAGTGCTTTTTTAAAATAATCCTTTGCCTCGTCAAAATCTGAATTTCTCCAGGCAAGTACCCCTGCATTATAAAAGGCAGCGTATCGGACATTTGACGGGGCTTCATCTGAAATATTTTTGAATTGTTCCAGGGCAGCAGAATCTTCACCAAGCATAATATAGGCAGTGCCAAGATCATAAAGTGCAAAGCTCTTGTTTATGTGATTTTCATATGCTGCTGCATTTTCTGAAGCTTTCATAAAGCATGAAACAGAATGTCTGTATTTTTTCTGCTGGAAAGAAACTGTGCCTTTTAAAATCTCTGTAGTCTGAGATGAGCATCCGCTTAAAATTAGTAGAATAAGTGCAAGTGAGGTTTTTGCGGCTGATTTTTTTACACCGCCAAAAAATCTCTGAAAATTAAATTCCGTACTGATATAGCTCAAAATTAAAAAGATTGCTGCAATCGATAAAAATAGTTTATATCGGGGAACTGGTTTTATCTCATAAGATGTAATGAGATTTTCTGTAGGACCAAAGCGAAGTTGAGCAAGAAGCTGAACGGCCGAGCCCTTTTCCATGGAATCAATAAATAAAAGATTTTCGCGATTATTGAAAAAACTGAATTTTGCCGATGCTTCCGAAATTGAATCTTCGAGTCTGTCTCGTCGCAATGCTGTCATTACGGTTGTTTTTCCGTCTCCTGTTAAAACAGGACTTTCCGTTTCTGAACCAAATCCAATAAAGGTAACCGGAATGCCTGATTTCTGACATTCAACCAGCGCAGGTGTAAGCTGGGAATCAGTTTCTTCTCCATCAGTAAATACCCAGATTCTTCCAGCAGATGAGAAATTTGTTTGAAAGGTTTCTTTTGCTTTTAGAATGCCTCGTCCAATACTTGAACCTGGAACTGTCATTAGGCTTGGAGATATTACATTTAGAAGAGATTCCACCATTGATGAATCATCTGTGAGCGGGATTGCGGCAATACCATCACCCTTTGCGAGCACTACAGCAACAGGTGTGCCTTCCATTTTAGAAAGAAGCTTTTTTGCATACAGAGAGGCGGCCTCAAGGCGCGTAGTGTTACCCGGACAATCCGGTGCCAACATACTGTTGGATATATCAAATACCATTGCAACTGAATGTCCGCTTTTTTGAACAGGTACAAGATAGGTTCCCCAGGTAAGCCCGGCGCGTGCAAGAAGTAGAAAAGCAAAGCTGATTATCAGGCAGCCTGAACGTACAAAAAGAATTTTCTTGTATTTAAAACAAATCATTTCTTTCAACAAAACTCTGCGTATGAACCAGGCTAAAGAAAATAATATAAGAGCTGCTGTAAGGAACTGCTTGTAAAAAAGATGATTTACAGTGCGGTATGTGTAGTTTTGAGAAACAGTTTCTGCTTTTGAAACTGTAGATAGAATGCCAGAAAGTTCATCTATGGTCTGTGCTTCAAAATATCTTCCACTTGAAATACTGGCAATTTTTTTAAGGGATGCAGGATTAAAGTTTGAATCGAGATATCCTGAGTAAAGTTTACCTGTTGAAGGGTCAGTGTATTCAATCGGAACTTTTCCTTTAGAACCGATTCCTATTACATAAACTGTAATATTGTTATCTGCCGCTAACTGAGCTGCAGTTTCCGGATGTATTTCGCCGGCGTTATTTTCACCGTCTGTTAAAAGGACAATGCATTTTTTAGGAGCAGATGAGGAAACAAGATGACAGACTGCTGTGCTTAATCCGTCACCAATGGCGGAACCATTACCAAAACTGCCGGCTGTAATATTTGCCAGATGTTCAGAGAAAAAGTTCAGGTCACTGGTAGGTGGAACTAACACTGCTGCATTGCTTCCAAGTGCAACAAGTCCGTACCGACTGCCGTCATTTTTATTTGAGAGTATGTATATTGCATTTTTTGCAGCGGAAAGTCTTTGTGTGCCATCCATGTCCTTTGCAGACATTGAAGGACTCGTGTCTAAAACAAAAACAATGTCTGTTCCAAGAGAGGTAAAAACTTTTTCCTGATTAGAAATTACTGGAGCTGCAAGTGCAGCAACTGAAATCAAAAAACCAGCTGTAAAAAATAAACCTGCAAAAACAGAGAGTATTTTCTGTGTTTTTCCTTTCCACTCAAAAGCGCGCCCGTCCCAATCTGCGAGAACTGCCGGAAAAGAAATCTGATTAAAAATCTTTGTATGTCTCAGAATATAAAGCAGTGGAATCAGCAGAAGAAGAAAGAAAGCTGCAGGATTTTCAAAATTAGTCATTTTCATCTCCTTCTTCTTTTTCAAGAACTTCTATGCAGTCTATAAGCTTCTTAATAAGCTCTGTTTTTTCATTTTCATTAAACTGATTTTCATTACCGTAACGTATATAATCAGTTCTTATGAAACTTGCGGTAATATCTCCAAAGGCTTCTTCTTTTGCATCAGATAGGAGACCACCTGTTACTTTTTGCCAGCCCTTCATTAGCTCAGATGTTGTGGCATTAGTGAACGGATAGTCAAAACGCACTTCAAGATAATTTCGCATGATTTTTTGAATTTGACCAGCGATGTAAGAATCGGAAGTTTCGTTTTCAATTTGTCGTAAAGCACGAATCGTCTGCTTTTTATTTTTTTTATATTTGCGTTGAAGCCGTTTTGTATTCAAGTAGAACTGTATGCTTTTTCTTTTGATGATGATTCTGATGGCTGCAATAAGAAATATTATGAAAGCTGTGAGAGCTCCATAAATTTTATAAGTTGTACCCGGAAGTAGAAGCGGGGCTGCAGTATCACGAAGCACAGTTGCGTTGTTTGAGTCAGTAGAAATAAGAGAAACAATTTGTATCGGTTGGAATTCTATCAGGAGGTCAGTACCGTCTATTGTAAATGGTGGGAATTGTATTTCTCCGGTTTTCCATGGAATGAAGGTTACTGATAATTGATAAAAATCTACGCCAGCAGGTGCAAGGGTAACACTCTTTACTTCATATTCTGAAGAATTAAAACTAACTAACGATAGTTCGGCTTGTTCGCCGCTTTCGCTGTTTACAAGCTGTTTAAGTTTAGTACTCGGACTGTTAAATGTGCAGCGTAATTCTGCCTGATCTCCGATATATACTTTTTTAGGAATGAGAATCTGTTGTGCTGAAAATGCTGCCATAACTGTCTCCTAGCGTGCTCTTGCTTTGCGTGCAAAAATCTGATTTAAAACTTGAACAGGTTCTGTTTTTGTGTCGAGTATTACGGGCATTATTCCGTGTTTTATGCAAAAGTCCTGCCATCGGTTCTGATTCATTTCATTGTAATTTCGCCATTCTTTTTTGAAGGCAGGGGAAGAAGAAGGAAGGGATATTTTTCGTCCGGTTTCAACATCCATAAATTTTACGGTACCAAGAGACGGGAGTTCTTCGTCGGTTGCATCGTGAAGGTTTATTGCAATTACATCATTTTTTTGAGCAAGATTTATCAATGGTTTTTCCCAGCCGGCGCAACGGAAGTCCGAAAGAATGAACACAAGAGTTCGCTTGCGCAGGACTTTTGCCGCCGCTGTAATTGCACCTGGCAGCACTGAGCCGCTTACTGGAGATTCCGGCAGGCGGTCCAGATGATTCAGAATTTGCATCGTGTTCTCTTTACCGAGTGCGGGCTCCGCAGAAAAGTTTATTGCGCCGTCGAAAAATACTGCACCTGCAGGACACGCATTTATTTCGGCGGCAATTGCTACGAGGGCTGCGGCTTCAGCGGCAGCGGCGTATTTTGTGCGGCGATCAGCTGCGGTTTCGAGCTGCATGGAGCGCGAAGAGTCTACAATTAGAAAAATCTGTAATTCGCGTTCTTCTTCGAATATTTTAATGTACGGCCGCCCCATTCGGGCTGTAACGTTCCAGTCAATTGTGCGGATGTCATCTCCGCGGTTATATTCACGAACTCCGGCAAACTCAATTCCCTGACCACGGTAAAGTGAACGGAAATTTCCGCTCTTCATACCTTCGGCAATATTTTCTGCCATCAGTCTGAGATACAGGGCTTTTTTTATGAGAGATTCATTATTTGCAAGATATCGTTTAGCCATAGATTACTCAGTTATTGTCATGCTGAACTTGTTTCAGCATCTGTTAGACCTAGAAACAAGTTCAGGGTGACAGCCTTTTACGGAACAGGAATAAAGTCCAGAATTCTTGTGATAATATCATCAGCTGTAACATTGTCTGCAGCAGCCTCATACGAAAGAACAAGACGGTGACGCAGAACATTCAAAGCAACAGCTTTAATATCTTCCGGCAAAACAAAATCACGTCCTGCAAAAAGAGCCTTTACCTTTGCACATTGTAGCATTGCAATTCCAGCACGTGGAGAAGCACCAAAATGAATGTAACGTGTTATATCATTTGTGTTAGCCGTATTTACAAGAGTGCGGCCTGCCTGCTGCTTTTTTGAATTTTCAGGACGAGTAACTGTAAGTATAGAAACAATATATTCTACAAGTTTTTCATCACAGGTGACCTTTTCAGCTGCCTGCTTAAGGGCCTCTATATCACTTGCTTTTACAATCTGTTTTACAGGGACATATGGAGCTTTGCCAGCTGTCTGTACAATTTTAATTTCGTTATCTGCAGCCGGATAGCTGATCACCAGTTTCATCAGGAATCGGTCGAGTTCGGCCTCCGGCAAATTATAGGTGCCTTCCTGTTCAACCGGGTTCTGAGTCGCAAGTACAAAGAATGGCTCAGGCAGCTTGTAGGTTTCTTCGCCAATTGTAATCTGCTTTTCTTCCATTGCTTCAAGCATGGCAGACTGTACCTTTGCCGGCGCACGGTTAATTTCATCAGCAAGAATTACATTTGCAAAAACAGGTCCCTTGCGAACGCTGAATTTTCCAGTGTTCTGTTCATAAATCAAAGTACCGGTAACATCAGCCGGCAATAAATCCGGGGTAAACTGAATGCGCTTAAAATCAAGTCCAAGAATTTCTGCAGTAGTTTTTATAGCAAGCGTTTTTGCAAGTCCGGGTACACCTTCCAAAAGTACATGCCCGCCTGCAACAAATGCTGTCAAAATATCATCAATAAGATTTTCCTGTCCCACAAGCCTCTTAGCGGCTTCTGCGCGGCAGTCTTCTATTATATGCACTAATTTATTTTCCATAGGCACAAATTATATCAAAATCATTAATAAGGGGAAAGCCTTCCCCTCGTTCGCACTTCGTAGCTCACTACCCCTTCTAACGGGGGCCACCCCCGTAACGCCCCCATCATATTCTGTGTGAAATTTGATGAATGGGCACTTCCGCTGAAAAATACCAAAGGCTGCTGGTGAGCCTCGACGCTTCGCTCTGTATGCACCGACTGAGCACACCTGGTTGTATCGGCTCAATGCACCCTTTGGTCTTTTTCTGCTCCGTACCCATTCATCAAAATTCCCGACATATCAAAGAAGATTCAGTAGAATGACGTAATAGGCAGTTGAGCCCCCTTAGTCAATTCACAGTTTTATATAAAGATGTCAGTGTTTTTTGATGATTAGATGCGGAGTGGGAAAACACATCAGGCTGTCTCGAGAAGTTTTGGCGTTTAGCCATCGAAAACAATCCGAGGATTTTTTCACAGAAAAAAACGCAGGATTGTTAACACAAAAAACTGGCTCGCCAACAGCCTGATGTGTTTTACCACGGAAGCATCTAATCATCAATATCCCCTAAAATATGCATAAATATACAAAAATTATGTATAATTATTGACTAAGGCTCCGCAAATTCGCATAATTAGGGCATTATGATTAATCCATTAGCAAAAGAATTGAATGATACCCTCTCAGGTTCAGTAGTAGACGCCCTCATGTCAGACATGGGCCGCCGCCTTTATTTCCCAAACGGAATTATTTCTCAGGGTGGA
>CAMNIU010000043.1 GCA_946540605.1 uncultured Treponema sp. | reverse complement strand
CCGATTGTTTTGCCACGAAGATCTGCAACCGACTGAATGTCACTGTCTGCACGTACATAATACTTTGTACAACCAATATGGATTCCAGATGTAAAGGAAATTGGAAGTCCATTTTCAATAGCTTGGAGCTGAGTTGCATAAAGACCGTAACCGGCATCAACCTTACCAGATGCAATCATTTCTGCAAGTGTTGCACCACCTTCGACAACCTGAACATATTCAGCCTTCTGTCCGATTTTTGCAAGCTCTTCATCAAAAAGTCCGAGCTTCCATGCAACATGAACTGGAGCACCACAAAGGCTTCCTGTCTGAAAGTTGATTCTAACAACCTTTTGTTCAGATGCGCTACTTGCTGCTGTTGCCTGTTTTTTTGAGCAGGATGTTAATGCACCTGCTAATGCAAGTGCTCCAAGTGTCATTCCCACAATTTTTGATAAATGTTTCATAAATACCTCCAGTATTATTGTTCATATAATATGGACAATAATAACTTAATTACCTACTATCTTAGTATGTTATAACAGAAAAAAAGGAGGCTGAATAATATTTATTTCTTATCTTAGCTATAGGAAAAATCTATATCCGATTACCAAAATGTAGAAGGATACCAGAATCTGCTGCCATCAAAATAGGTGACAAATAAAGCAAGACCTGATAAAAGAATTGTAAGAATTATAATAATCCAATCCGAAGACTTAAGTTTTTTTGCAGAATACCAGCTGCGGCTTTTTTCTTTTCCAAAACCACGAAGCTCCATGGCATTGCTTACAGAATCTATTTTCTCCATGCTGCTGAAAATCAGGGGAAATAAAATTGCACCCATATTGAAGAGTCTTGAAAAAATATTAGCCTTAGAAGACATTTCAATACCGCGTGCTTCCTGGGCATTTTTGATTTTGTTGAAATCAGACTGAACGTCAGGAACATATCGTAAAGAAATTGCAACTGAATAGCAGATTGTGTATGGGACTTTTATTCTGTTCAGGCTTGCCGCAAATTCACTTGGATTAGTAGAGGTAATAAACATAAAAACAGAAGGCACAATCGTAAAGTATTTTAAGATTATATTCAGTTCATAAAAGAGTTGTTCGAAAGTCAGGGTGTAATTTCCTGCAATATGAAAAAGCTCTGTTCTGCTTCCATAAATCTTACAGCCCTCATAAGGTGAAAAAAGAAAAATTGCAAGTACATTTAAAATCAAAAAGACAAGAATAAAAATAAAAATTGAGCGCACCTGTTTCCAGTCGGTTTTTGAAAGCTTAAAACAGATTATGCTGATTACAAGCATTGCCGCCAGAACTCTGGTGTCATAAGTAAGCATGCTGGTAATTGTCCACAGAAGAAAGAAAATCAGTTTTGTAAGGCCGCTGAGCCGGTGAATAAAGCAATCTTTTTCAACGTAAGAAATTATTTTTGCCATGAACTTATGCCTCCTCGTTCATAATAAATAAAGGCATCGACCAGACTGGAAGGATTTTCAAAATCACATTTTACTGCTAAATCATAAAGGCTTGTTTTTTTAAGACTGGCCTGTTCTGTAATTTTTTCGTCTGTAAGAATTTTAGAACTTTTATCATCTGCAATTATTTGACCGTTTGAAAGCACTATTGCGCGGTCTGTGTATTCGAGCATAAGGTGCATGTCGTGAGTAATCATGATGATTGTGATTCCAAGCTCGCGGTTTAATTTACGAAGGAACTCCATGATTTCTGTGTAATGCGCGTAATCCTGGCCTGCAGTTGGTTCATCAAGAATAATCACTTCCGGATTCATAACAAGAATTGATGCAATTGTGACACGCTTTTTCTGACCGAAGCTCACTGCATTTATCGGCCAGTTTCTGTAAGGATACATTCCGCAGATTTTCAAAGTCTTATAAACTTTTTCTTTGATTTTGTCTTTCGGTACTTTTCGCACGGCAAGACCAAGGGCAGTTTCATCATATATTATAGATTTGCAGATCATTTGATTTTGGTTCTGCATTACAAAGCCGATTTTTTCGCCGCGTTGTTTAATAGAAAGATTTGAAATCTCCTGACCGTTCAAGAAAATCTCGCCAGAATCCTGTTTGTTAAAACCGCAGATTAAAGATGCTATTGTAGATTTGCCGGCACCATTTGTTCCAACGATGCTGACCATCTCTCCCTTGTGAATTTTAAAACTGATGTTTTCGACAGTATTCGTTTTTGATTTATCATAAGCAAAGGAAACATTTTTTAATTCAAGGGCAATTTCTTCTGACGGTTTTGATGCCGGAATCTGAATCTGCTGGAACCATTTTTTTAGATTTTCTTTATAAGGCTCAAGATTCATTGTTTCAATATTTTCAAGATTATCCTGGGCTTGAAGTTTACAGCCGGCGTGTTTGAGGGCGGCAATGTAAAGAGGTTCTCTGATTCCTTTTTGAGGGAGAATGTCTGTACTCAAAAGTTCGTTAGGAGTTGTATCGATGGCAATCTGACCGTCTTCAACTACAATAATCCTGTCTACCTTTTTGTATAAAACATCTTCGAGGCGGTGTTCAATTATGATTACAGTTTTATCTGTTTGAGCATTGATTTTATCTATAAGTGAAATAATACGTTTTCCGGCTGCCGGATCAAGATTTGCAAGAGGCTCATCAAAAAGAAGAACTTCTACATTGTCCACAAGAATACCGGCGAGTGAAACACGCTGTTTCTGACCGCCGCTTAAAGTAGCCGGAACTGC
>CAMNIU010000042.1 GCA_946540605.1 uncultured Treponema sp. | reverse complement strand
CCTTTTACCAATTCCGATTATTTCTGTTTCTAATCCGCTTGCACTTCCCGGAAATCATTATACTACTGTATCCTGCCAGGATGCTTATGATCAGATAATTGAGCACATTATAAAAAAACATAATAAGACCAAAATTGCTTTTATGACAGCGGCCCTTACTCTTTCTCCTGAATCTGAGGAACGTGAAAAAGCCTTTCGCGCAGCAATGAAAAGTCATGGTCTTGACGTAAACGAAGACTGGATTTACGACGGAGACTTTACTCCTAAATCTGCTTACGACTGTTTTAATGAAAAATTCAAAAAAGGTGATAAACTTCCATTTGAAGCAATTCTTTGTGCAAACGATTATATGGCCGCTGGTTGTGTAAGCATTTTTTCAGAGCTTGGAATTTCAATCCCTAATGATGTTCTTGTTTTTGGGTTTGATAATGCTGAGGTAGCTACAACCTGCGACCCAATGCTTTCTACAATCAGTCAGAGTGTTGCAATGACAGGCTATAAAGCAGCTGAGTTGGTTTATGATGTTTTGAATGGAAAGAAAGTTCCAGAAAAGGCTGTGATTCAATCCTTCCCGATGTTCAGACAGTCCTGTGGCTGTATTCCTAAAACTGTAAAAGACAAGGGCTATCTTGATATTGAAGGCAAATTATGCGAATCTTCTGCCTTGCAGATGTCTGGTCTCAAACTTTTTAGTAACAGCATTAATGATATGGCGACTATTTTCCATCTGCTTACAATGACAGATACTGTTCCCCGCATGCATGAGTTTTTTAATACTGTAGTTAACAACTTGAATGTGGTCCATATCGGAATGCTGGCAATGTGTATTTATGATGAACCGATTTTTCTTTCACCACAGGATGATTTTGAAATGCCGGAAAAAGCCCGTCTTTTCTGGCTGATAGATAATGATTCAAAAACAAAAGAAAACTATTATGAAAAGGGTGGAATTGAATTTTCACCAAAAGAAGAGATTCTTCCTGGCCGGCTGGAGAACTGTGTAACTGGAAATTATTATGTACTTCCGATTTTCCTTCAAAGTGAAAACTATGGTTATCTTGTCTGTCGCTTCCCGACAAATAATTATCCGGTTTATACAATCTTCCTTAAAATTCTTGTAAACTCCTTTGTTCATTCTTATGTATTCTCTAAGAAGGAAGAGGAACGTGCAATTCTGGCAGAAAAAAATCAAACCTTAAACTTTGAATCTAAGACTGATGAACTTACAAAACTTTTTAATCGCCGTGGCTTTTATGAATATGGTCAGCAGTTGATAGATGTTTCTACGGCAGCAGGTCAAAGCGGTTGTGTTTTCTTCTGTGATTTGGATGGCTTAAAAACTATTAATGATACTTATGGACACGAAATTGGTGACCTTGCAATAAAAACAGAAGCCAGAGTTTTACGGGCAGTCTTCCGTGATTCAGATATGGTTGGCCGTCTTAGTGGTGATGAATTTGGGGTTGTTGCTCCCGGACTTCCTGCCTATAAAGCAGATGTTATACGAGAGCGTTTCCGAACTATAAATGAAGAATTTTCAAGAGAAGCCAATTTGCCATTTACATTATCAATCAGTATTGGACCAATAGATTTTAATTCAGAGGCAAACGATTTAAAAGATCTTCTCAAGGAAGCCGATAAGGGGCTCTATGAAGAGAAGAAAATTAAGCATGCACAAAGAGATGCTAAGAAAAATTCTTAGTTATTCTATAAATGCAGAAACAAAGCTTCCTGTAGTTATATCATCTTCTATTTGAACTATTTCAAAGCGTCTGTCCAGTTTCTTGTTAAGATAAAATTGAACGGTTTCTTTTAAAAGTGGAGTTTTCCAGAAGGTACTTCCGTTACAGGTTATGCAAATTGGAGAATAATCATCTGCCAGATCTGCATGTGAAATAGCCGTAATAATTGCCTGTGCACAGATATATGCCGCGCGCTCAATTAGATTCTGCAAAAGCATCTGAATAATCTGCCGGTCGTTTTCTGAACCAAGATTAGCGGCTTTTTTAAGTACCGATGTAGAGGAGGCTTCATTTTTATCCTGGTTGAAAAAGACATCAAAATCTGCCGCATTCATTCCTGCACAATTCGGAAGTTCTGCCGCAAACTGCTTAGAAAGCAGATTTTCTTTACAGGCAAGTAAAAGCATTTGATAGGCGATTTCACCAATGTAAGCACCCGAGCACATTTTTTCAAGAATAGATTTTCCAGGACAGGAAGAGTTCTTGTCTACACTTTTGTCAAAGTCACTCTGCATAACATCATTAAACATTCCGCATTCTGTAACAACAATCTGCGAGTTTTCAATATATGCGCTGTTCATTCCTGTGCCTAAAATAAATGCAATTTGTCCGCCCCATTTTTTTTCACCTGGCATACAGCCGGAAAGAAGAAGAGCTGCAGTATCATTCAAAACATTTATCTTTATGGAAGGATCCCATCCTTGAGCAATAAGTTCAAATTTTAGTTCCTGACAAACGTAAGTTCCTACCGCCTGAGGAGCCTTAACTTCTTTAGAAAAACGCAGGATTTTTGCATCTCCGTTTTCAAACTCAATTGCATAACTGAAGCAGAAAGCAATTGTGTCGGCTTTATCTTTCAGACGTAAAATGTTTTTTGCAATCTGATAATAAAAATCGTGTTTAGAAAGTTCTTCGTGAACTGCAGGCATAGAAGTTTTTTCAAAATCAGAAATAATAGTTTTGCTGCCTTTTTTTTCTACAAGACAGGAACGGAAATTTGTTCCACCTGCATCTATGACGATTATTTTTTTGCCTTCCTGCACAGCACCAAGTTTTGCACTTCCTGCAGCAATCGGTTGCAGGGAATCAAGGTGTTCCAGCCCTTCAACTTCTAAAGAAAAGTTATGTGAGTTCAAAAATTTTTCTACTGTGCTGTGTATTGCATTTCCCATTTTTCTATTCCACTTCTACGTCTTTTATTTTTGCTTCTATGCCCTTAAAATATTTTACAGTGCCTACACGAAGTTTATCTGTACAGTCATCATCTGTAATTATAATTGCACTTTTATGAAGCTGTAAAGCAGTTACCGGCCACATCTGTGAAACAGAGCCTTCTATTGCGTGTTGAAGTGCATCAGCTTTTTGAAGACCTGTCATCATAATTAAAACTTCTTTTGCATCACAAATGGTTCCTATTCCAACTGTAAGGGCTGTTTTTGGTACTTGAGTCTGATCTCCACCAAAGAATCTTGCGTTTGCAGCAATTGTGTCATCTGTAAGGGTTTTCATTCTTGTTTTCGAAGTCAAAGATGAGCCCGGCTCATTAAAAGCAATGTGTCCGTCGCATCCACAACCTCCAAGGAATAAATCAATACCACCTGCTGCAGTAATCATTTCTTCGTACCGGCGACATTCACCAGTCGGGTCGTCAGTCATGCCGTCCAATATGTGGATATTCTTTTTTTCAATATCAATTTTATTGAAAAAGTTTTCCATCATAAAATAATGATAGCTTTGTGGATGGCTTGCTTCAAGACCAACATACTCATCCATGTTAAAAGTTATTACATTCTTAAAGGAAATAATTCCTTTTTGATTTAATTCTATAAGCCGTTTATAAACTCCAAGCGGTGTACTGCCGGTTGGAAGTCCAAGTACGAATGGTTTTTCGTCACTTGGTGCTGCATTTATAATTTTTGCTGCAATATAATCTGCTGTCCATTTTGCGCAGGCGTTATAATTGTTTTTTATAATTAATCTCATTTCTGTTCCTCCAGTTTATTCTTCAGGATTCGTCCTTCTGACATTACAAGCTTTATGCTGAATAATTTATCCATAACTATAAGATCGCTGTCATAAGTTGGAGCTATGATTCCCTTATGTGCATATTTCATTATGCGTGCCGGATTCACACAGGCAAATTTTACAGCATCTGAAAGAGGGTAGCCGTATTGAACAATGTTTTTGATTGCCTTTTTCATTGTGAGTGCGGAGCCGGCAATTACATCATCTGCCTTGCGGTGGAAGCAGCCGTCTTTGAAAACAACTTCTTCTCCATTTGCAAAAAGATGTTCGCCTTTCTGTTCGGTTGGAGTAAGCGCATCAGTTACAAGAACAATCTGCGCTCTGTTTTTATCACGCGAAAGCAGCTTAAATAAATCCGGATGAACATGAACACCATCTGCAATTATTTCGCAGGACATTTCCGGATGAATTAAAATTGCGCCGACTGCTCCAGGGTTTCTGTGATGAAGCTGACTCATTGCATTAAAAAAGTGTGTAGAATGCAAAATGCCAACTTGAATGCCTTCTACAATATTTTCATATTCTGCGTTGGTATGACCGGCCTGTAAAATTATTCCTTTTTCTACACAATGCAGTGCAAGTTCCCGCATTCCCTTGAGTTCAGGGGCGACTGTCATATTTACAATGTGGCCTTCTGAGGCTTCCCAAAGTTCATCGAATAATTCAATATCCGGGAGTTTTACAGTTTCTGGCCTTTGAACTCCAAGTTTTTCGGGAGAAATGAACGGACCTTCCATATGTACACCCATAATGCGGGCCCCCTCTTCATGTCCCATTGCGGCAGAAATTGCACGAAGCTTTGTTTTCATGTCTTCTGGCGAAGATGGGTACATAGTAGGATTAAATGCCGTTACCCCATATTGTGCCAGGTCTCGGGACATTTGCAGAATACCTTCGGTTGTACAGTTGTCTGTTCCGTTCCCCTTAAAGCCGTGAATGTGAGTATCAATCATTCCAGGCATAATAAAATTGCCTTTGGCATCAATGAGGCGTACCTCGGGTCCAAAGTTCATTTTTTCAAAACGTTCTTCACTAAAGGTGTCTTTGATTCTTGAGCCTTCAATCAGAACTGCAGAACGTTTTTCGTTACTTGTGAGACCTGTAAGAACGATGCCATTGTGAATACAGATTGTCATAGTTCCTCCTGTTACTCTAGCTCTCCCTTGTAAAAAAGAAAATCAAGTTTATTAAGCAGCGCTTTATGATTTTCTAAACGTCCGGTAAAATTTTTGAAATCTTTGTTTTCTTCTTTTAGCCACATTGATTCAGCAGCTGCGCAGAAACGAGGGAACAAAAGATATTCAGCAATCTTAGAAAATTGAATCTTCTCACTCCAGAAAGTACATTCGCCGCCAATTACAAGTTCAGAATTTTTCAAATTCATTTCTTTTGCAGTAGGGCAGAATGAATAAGTCTTTGCTGTAGTTGTTGTGCCAAGCCTTCCTGGTTCTTCAAAGGATTTTCTATTTTTCAGATTCAGATAAAAATGAGTCTGAGGTGACATAATTACCTGATGATTTTTTTCTACTCCTTTGATTCCACCTTCAGTTCCGCGCCATGACTGAACAATAAGTTCTTTTGGAGCCTGATATTTATTGTTGTTATCAAGCACTTCATCCCAGCCAATCGGGATTTTTCCAAGTTCCAGAACCATGCGTGTAACTTTGATTGTAGCCCAGGTCTGAAGTTCTGCTGGAGATGATATTCCTTCTGCTTTCATTCGTGTCTGACACTTAGGACAGTTTGTCCATCGGTCTGCCATGCATTCGTCGCCACCGATATGAATATACTTTCCAGGAAACAGTGAAACAATTTTTTTGAGGGCAGCTTCATATATTGTAAAAATCTCATCATTGCCGAGACAAAGAACATCCGGGAAAATGCCCCAGCGGTTTTCTACTTTATAAGGTCCGCCTGTGCAGCCATATTCAGGATATGCGGCAAGAAGTGCAGAAACGTGGCCCGGAAATTCTACTTCTGGTACGATCTCAATTCCACGTATTTTTGCATATTCAATAACTTCACGGATTTCCTCATCAGTATACCAGCGGCGGACTTTTTCCCCTTCATCGTAAAAGCCGTCTTCTTCTTCGGGCATTGTGTGGTCGATTCGCACAGAACCAATTTCTGTAAGTCTTGGATAACCTGGAACTTCAAAGCGCCAGCCCTGATCATCAGTGAGGTGCCAGTGAAAAATATTCAGTTTATGAAGCGCACAGGCATCCAGCATTTTTTTGATAAAGCTGATGGAGAAAAAAGAGCGACAGGTATCTAAAAGAAAGCCACGCCATTTGTAAGCCGGTTTATCTTCAATTGTAACGAAAGGCAAAATTCCAGAACTCTTGGAAATCATTTGTGCCAGACTGACACAGCCATAAAAAGCGCCTTTTGGATTTTCAGAAGCTACTACAATGCCGTTGTCTGATACTTTTATAGTATAAGACTCATCAGGTTCTGAAGTGGCTGAGGCTGGAAGAATTTCGACCTTTACGGGTGTTCCAGTTTCAGTTGATTTTATACCGGCAATCAGAAATGCAGTTTCAAGCTGATTTTTGAGCATAGAAGCTGCCGTTGAGTTTTCTATTATTAAAGATACCTCTGAAGTTGAGGTAAGTTTGTATTCACCTTCTTCTTTTTCGAGATAATTTGGTAGTGGAATAATATTAATTTCAGGTTTCATTACGCGTATTATAAATCAACTTTTTTAGTAAGTACAGTAAAAAAACAAACATTTTATCAAAAATCAGCAAAATTCCCCAGTTTTAACGAATAAATTTGTTGACAACTCAATAAAACCGGGTTTAAGATTCATAGTGAGTACAGTGCTTGTACAAAACACGACTAAAAAGTAAACAATTGGAGGAATTGTTATGAAAAAATTATTGGCAACCGCACTTGCGGCTACGGCACTTCTTGGTTCTGTTTTTGCTTTAGGTGAAAAGAAATCTAAGCAGACAGTTATCACAGTTCTGGATTATCAGGATGCAACTGCTCCTAACTCATTTGATGACAACAAGCTTATCTGGGAAGCATTTGAAGCTGCTCACCCTGATATTAAAATTGAACGCGAAGCTTTGTTCAACGAAGCATTCCATCAGAAAGCTGCGGCTTATGCAGCTGCCGGTAAAATGCCAGATGTATTCTATATGTGGCCAGCTGGACGTTCTACATCAATTCACGAAAAGAAGCTTGCAAAAGACCTTACTCCATTCCTTAAGAAGGAAGGTCTTCTCGACAACTACACAAAGGCTTGTGTAGACCCTACCGCTCAGGCTTCTGGTTATGTAGCAGAAATCCCATTCGGACTTACAGTTTCACACATGATGTTCGTAAATAAAGATGTTCTTGATGAATGTGGACTTTCAATTCCAAAGACTTATGACGAGCTCAAAGCTCAGGTTCCTGTACTCAAGGCTAAGGGATATGAAACAATCCTTATGGCTAACATGGATGACTGGGTAATGCAGTCTTGTCTCTTCTCTATGATTGCAGGCCGCTTTGGTGGTGCAGACTGGGCAGATAAGATTATGGCTGGAAAAGCTAAGTTTACAGACAAGGCTTTTGTTGATTCAGTAAAATTCGTAAAGCAGCTCTATGATGATGGTGTTCTTTCAGACAAAACTCTTGCTACTTCTTATGGTGATGTAGTAGGTCAGTTTGCTTCTAAGAAAGGTGCGTACCTCATTGATGGTGACTGGCGTGTAGGAGCTTTCCTTACAGATATGTCTACTGGCAAGGCTTTGATTTCTCCTGCTGATCAGGCAAAGAATATTGAACTTATTAACTTCCCTGCAATTCCAGGCGAAAAGCTCAAGAACTCTAACTCAGCTACTCTTGGTGTTGGTTATGGTATGAGCTCAAAGCTTAAGAAGAACTCTAAGGAAGAAAAGGCTGCATGGGAACTCATTAAGTGGCTCAGCGGACCTTACTGCCAGCAGAGACGTCTTGATACAGGTGCATCATTCCCTTCTTTGACATCTGGTGTATCATATGACAACCTCGAACCACTTTCAGCAAAACGTGGTGCTTTCTACAATGCACAGACTGCAACAACTCCTGTATTCGACTCTGTATTCAATTCAGAAGTAGCTTCAGTTCTCAACGCAGATCTTCAGGCTCTTGGTCTTGGAAAGAAAACAGTTGATCAGGTTTGTAAAGACGTTCAGGCTGCTTTCGATTCTTCTAAATAATTTTATAACCAGGTTGTCATTGCCGTGCTAGACACGGCAATCTGTACTACACGACAGATTATCGGGTCAAGCCCGATAATGACAATCTTTTCTTTTAAGGAAAAAATTATGAATAAAAAGAACATGATACTTGCGAGCAAGGTTTGTCTCCTTGTCGCCATGCTCGGTTACTGTATCCCGGTTTTTGATGATGCCAATGGATTTGCTGCTTTCATATATTTCTTTGGAGCAGGACAGGGAGCACTCTATATTTTCATAGGCATTGCTTTAGTATTAAGCTTTATTGCAATGGTCGCGTCAGTTGTTTTTTCATCTTTATATTATGTACGCGGAAAAAAAGATACTTATTCAAAAAGTGCTGCGGCAATTGATATTGCCTTAATGTTTACGATTTTGATATCTACACTTTTTGCACTGATTACAGTCAAAAAGTTTACAGAAGAAGACGTTGATTTTGGCTTAGGATTTTACTTCATGGTTTATGGTCTTGCAGCCTTTGTAATCGTCTATCTATATTCAACTTTGCTTGGTGAAACTCTTTCTACAAAAACAGAAGAGCGACGCGCATACTGGATGCTTTCTCTTCCTGCAATTCTGTTTTACTTTGGCGTAATGACTTTCCCGTCATTGTTCTCTGTTTTCTTGAGTCTTACAAATTATTCCGGGGGTTCTCTTTTTGAAAAAGGAGCGCTTCAGTTTGTCGGACTAAAGAATTACCTTAAGGTTTTTAGAGATCAGTATTTTTATGTTTCATTAAGAAATAACTTCTGGATTGTTCTTGTTTCAGTTTTCGGTCAGCTTCCGCTTGGCTTCTTCCTGGCCTATGTGCTTACCCGCGGGCTTGTAAAAGGCAAAGACTTTTTCCAGACAATGATATATCTGCCTTGTGTAATTTCTACAGTTGTAATTGGTATTTTGTTCCAGACCTTCTTCTCTTCTCATGGTGCCTGGACAGAAATTATGAAGTGGTTTAATCCGTCTTATGAATGGTCAATGGGTAACAGGCCTATGCTTCCAGTTCTTTTTGTAATTCTCTGGATGTATACCGGAACCTATCTGATTATCTTCATGGCAAACCTTCAGAAAATTGACCCTCAGATTATGGAAGCGGCAACAATTGACGGAGCAACTGAGTGGCAGGTTTTGTGGCACGTAATCTTCCCGGAACTTTCCGGCGTATTTGTAATCAGCGCAATTCTTGCAATTTCAGGTTCTCTCAAATCCTTTGACCTTGTTTATGTAATGACTGGTGGCGGCCCTGCTAAACAGACTTATGTGCTTTCGCTTTATATGTTTGATAAGGCCTTTAAGGGAGCAGCAGATTATCCAATGGCAAATACAATTTCAACAATCATGGTTGTAATCAGCTTGATTTTGATTGGCGTTGTAAAAACTCTCGAAAAGAAATTTGGTGCTAAGGAGGAATAGGTCATGAACGTAATGGAAAAAACTGGTCCTAAGCATTTATTGAGTCAGGTTGTAATTTATATCATATTGGTTTTCTTTGCCTTTATGGCATTGTATCCGCTTTTCTGGCTGTTCTTTTCATCATTCAAGACAACACAGGAATATCAGCTTACAAGTAAGTTAGCTTTACCTCAGGTATGGTGGTGGCGAAACTATCTTGATGCCTGGGTTCGCGGAAGATTCGGAACCTTATTCTTGAACAGTATTATATATACTGGCGTTTCTACAATAGTAATTTTGTATTGTTCGATTGCCGCTGGTTTTGCCTTTTCAAAACTTCCTTCTAAGGCAACACCATTCTTTTATAAATCATTTGTTGTTGGTGTATTGATTACACTTCAGTGCATTATGATTCCGTTGTTTTTCATGTCTAACTGGACAGGCCTTTATGATACACGTCTTGGTGTTTTGATTTGTTATATTGGAATTGGTATGCCAATGGGTATTTACCTTACAACAGAATTTATCCGAAGTATTCCAGATTCTCTTGTAGAGTCTGCCCGCATTGACGGTGCTCCATACCTTCAGATTTTCTTTGACATAATTTTCCCAATGTCAAAACCAGTTGGAATTACACTTGCAATCCTTACAATT
>CAMNIU010000041.1 GCA_946540605.1 uncultured Treponema sp. | reverse complement strand
CGTGGCTGGAGTTGCCGGAACTGATGTTGTTCTGAACTGCGTGGAGCCTTATGCGGTGTTGCGTTCTATTAGTGACATGAGGCCGGTGTATAACGCTATGGATTATACGGTGGTGGTCCGCGGCTTAGACCGACGTGCGCTGCAGAAAGCTAGTGATGAACGTTCTGATCTGTTTGGGTCTGATTATGAATTCTTAGAGTTCCAAAAAGCAATTAGTGAGGTAAAGCTAAAAAATTGCTGAATCGCAATTTTTTTTAACGCTTTGCTATTGAACAACGGCCGCTCTGACCGGCGGCCTTACACAGGAGAAAGGAGCATGATTAGTTTTAGATTTCAGAGACTGGTTGAAAAGCTGCTTAGTGTGAAGTTTGTAATCTTTATTGTTGCAACTGTACTTCTTTGTTGTGGTGTTCTTGGCGGTGGCGAATGGCTGACTGTGGCTCTTACTGTTATTGCAGGAAGAGAGATTCAGAAGTTTAAGGACTTTAAAACTTCAAGGAAGGTATCGGGTGAAGAAGCTTTGGGAAGTGATTAAGAAAATCTTTATTTGGCTGGGAGCTGTGTTTGTTGCTATATTCACGGTTCTCTTTATAAAAGAACGTGAGGTGGTTTCGACAGGCTCAACCACCGAAGGAGATTCAGATGAAATCAATAAAAAGGCTGCGGCTAAACGGGATGAAGCGATTGCTCGTATTGAGCATGCTGATGCTCGTGAGCTTGCAGAATCTTATGGCTCAGTCTGCGACGCAATTGCCGATGGAAAAGAAAGATTCCGACAACGCTGCGGCCGAACTAACGATTGAGGAAGTTATGCAAATTGCGGAAGAAGAAATTGAGAGAACTGCTCAAGAGGCAGTTAAGGCTGCTTTACTGGAAACTGGTGGTGAGCTTGCTTTTGAAAAAGAGAGAGCTGACCAGCTGGAAAAACAGAAACTGGCCTTGGAATTGGAAAATAAAAAATTGAAGGAAGCTGCAGAAAAGAAAAAGAATCAATTCTTTTATGGAGCTTTGATCGGTGGTACTGGTGGCGTTGTAATTACGTCGCTTGTGTTTGGAATTATTGGAGGACTAATAAAATGATTTCAAGTAAAGGAAAAGTTCGTGGCTTGGTTACTGTTACTGTTCGTGACTGTAATGGAAATGTGAAGTATTACAAAAATGGATTCTGGCGACGTGTGTTGCGTCTGCCTGAAAAACCGATGATTTTCAAACATCATAATACTATCACAAATCAGGGCGATGGAATGATTGCTGATTTGATGATTAGTAATCCAACTCTTACAAAGGTGGATGCAACCAATGGTTATATGAGAGTTGGAACTGGCTGGACCGGTTCTACTCCAAAGAACAACACTGGAGTAAATACTCCGACAGGTTCTTTCAAAAAGCTGGATTCAACATTCCCTAAAACTCAGGCGGCTTTTGGTTCATCCGGACAGAACGTTGTTCTTTATAGAACAAGCTTTGCTGCAGGTGACTTGAATGCAAATGGAATTAATGAAGTCGCTCTTATGAATGGAAATACTTCATCTGCAAAGTGTCTTGCATATGCTCAGATTACTCCTGCAGTAAATGTGACTTCTGCAGATAGTTTACAGATTGACTGGCAGATAACTTTTAACGGGGCTTAGTATGGGCACTACCATTGCGGGCAATCAGCATATTGGATCAAACTACACAAAATCACATTATCTTTGGGCTCCTGGTCATGGAGGTAAAACTGGTGAAGTTGAGCTTTATGAGGAAGACCGCATTTTTGTTTATCAGTTTAATCCACTTTATGACCAGAGGGATGATGGTGTTCTTGCGGTAGAGTTTTATTACTACTACCGTAAGCCCACAACCAGTGACTTTTGGACTTACTGTTATGACCCTGACAATTACTACATCTTTCCATTTCTTGCCTGGTATGATGATGAAGCTGCTGATGGCGGAAAATGGGGAGGAATTACAACGATTGATTCCGAAAAGATTTCTCTTGTTGGTCGTGATTCTGGCTGGATTCATGTTACTTTGCATGTAGAAGAATATATCTGGGGGCGATTCACCAGCAATGGACGTACCTTTGACAATGCAATCTATGTTGGAATCTATTCTCCGATTCCGGTTTTCTGCTGGGATACATCCAGCTCTTATAGCCAGAATGTAACTCCTTATGAAATAAACTGGGATTTTGAAGAATTCGAAGATGAAAATATCTATGATCTTTTGTCCGGTGGTTACCTTGAAGACTGCTATTTATCAAGAACCCGTATTAATGATTATCCGACTTTCTATATTACTTACCGTGATGTTACCCCAGAAAGCTTTGCCTATTCTGTAAATGAAACTGCAATTATGAATGTAAGTTCAGGCATTACAAAGAAGGCAAATTTCAAAAAGATGCTGGCTGAAATAAAAGCTGCATGTGCAACTGATAACAGAAAGCTGATTGCAAAACGTAATGGAGGGAGAGATTCGTTTGCAGTAAGTACATCCAACACTAGAAAAGAGATTTTCAAAAGAAATTTTCTTGAAAATGAAAACACGTTTTCTGTACAAGCCAGAAAGCAAAGTCTTTTCAAAAGTATTGCTGAAACCCCTGATATTGTTTCTTTTGAAAACAGAAAACTTAGGATTAAACTTTCTACCTTTTCTGAGAATCTTGTTCCTGCTTCCGTTATTTCAAGAATGCTTGGAATTAAAAAGACTTGTTCTTCGATTGTAAGAAGTACTTCTTCTTTTTTAAGAAAGCTCTGGTATATCAGAAATAATCTGACAGAAAACCCGCATCCTGTTTCTTCATTATTGAGAAGTCATCATTTGAAAACAGAAGCTTCTTCAAGTCTTGTCTTTGATGATGAACATAACAGCCGGATGTTTTTTAAGAGACTTGGAATTTCTGAAAACCAGATATCTGATTCAAGTGACAGAAAAACAGACTGGAAACGGCGGTTAGTAATTTCTCCTGATATAGAAACAGAAGTTATTCGTAAGCAAGTGCTTTTCCGTTTTGAAGAAAGTGAAAGTGATTTTACTGCAAGGCCGTTTGCATCCAGATTGTTCTTCCGCACTGTTCAGAGTGTTGTAAGTTTTTGGGATTGGCTGCGAGGTAAAATCCGTGAAGCAAATAATGTGGTGACTTTCTTTTGTCCTATTGATTTAGAAATAACAATGGAGTGTCGTATATGAAACGTATATACAAAAACGAAACAAAGATCAGGCTGCTTGTTGATACAAAATGTGATTTGTCAGGATATGAGGATGTCACACTATGTTTAAGAAAGCCTGATGATTCTGTTGTTTCTTTTGCAGCGGTTGTAAAGGACGTGGAAAAAGGCGTTGTCTTTTATGACGTACAGAATGTTGATGATTTTGACCAGAGCGGCTGGTGGTCTATGTGGCCGGAAGTTCGTTTTGATGATGACAGGACTGCGTGTGGGCGATCTGTCAGATTTTTTGTTTATGAAGCTGGTAGCGTATGAAAAGAAAAATCAAAACTCCTGATGACTATATCCCTATGGACTGCTGGAAGGAAGCAAAAGAATTCTTTTTGTCTATCCGCGATGACGTTGACATTTATAAAAAGTTTAAGTGTTTTCAAAATCTCAAACAGAGCGAAGAAGCTGACAAGTTTATTGCTTGGTGGGAGATGGAACGATTTGCTGATTATCCTCTCTCTTTGATTTTGATATATGAGAATCTTGATGAAATAAATAAAAAGATTGGTGAATACGATTTGCTTGATGGATATGGTCAGCTGCAGTTTAAGCTGATTCAGTTTTATAGACTTTTGAAAGAAAACGGGATGATAAATGAGTGAGATAGATTTTTCAAAAAATGAAAAAGCGGTCCTCGAACAAATCGGCCTAGAGATGAAGGCAAATAAATATGTAAGCGGGGAAATGCAGTTTACTGATCTTACGAATACGCTTTACTTTCTGCGCGCTTATGAGGACAGCATCCGATACTGTATTACCTGGGATAAGTTTCTTGTATGGAATGGAACTAACTGGGAAATTGATTTGCGCGGTTTTGTTCAGGAACGTATTCCGATTTTTATTCATAAGATGTACAGAATCCAGCGTTATATTCCAGATCAGCTTTTGAAACAGGAGTTTGAAAAGCATCTTGTTAAGAGTGAAAGCTTCCGCCGTATTCAGGCAATTGTGGGTCTTTTGAAAATGCAGCCTTCTATCAAGGTAATTGAAAAAGAGCTTGATACAGATATTTATCTTTTTAATGTAGAAGGACTGACACTGAATCTGAAAAATGGAAAAGCCAAGGAACCGAATATTAAAAACCTTATCACAAAGAAGAGTCTTTTTGTTTACAACAAGGATGCGGACTGTCCGACTTGGAAAATGTTTTTGATGCAGATTTTCAATAATGATACTCAGCTGATTAAGTTTATACAGAAAGCTTGTGGGTATGCCCTTTCCGGAGATGTAAGTGAACAGTGTCTTTTTATTCTCTGGGGAACTGGTGCCAATGGTAAATCAACCTTTTTGAATGTGCTGCTGCAGCTGTTCGGAGACTATGGTTGCAGTACTGGAATTGAAACCTTCACTAAAAAGAATAAAGAACAGAGCAACGACCTGGCACGTCTTAAGGGCGCAAGACTTGTTACTACAAGTGAGATTGAGCAAGGAAGCCCGATGAGTGAAAGTTTAATTAAGAGTGTTACCGGAGAGGATGCTTTGACGGCGCGCTTTTTGTACGGTGAGTATTTTTCTTTTAAGCCGACTTTTAAGATTTTTATGGCGACTAACCATAAGCCGAAAATCCGCGGAGCAGATAATGGAATCTGGAGACGTATCAAGATGATTCCTTTTACTGTCACCATTCCACCTGAGCAGAGAGATAAAAAACTTACTGAAAAACTGATTGCCGAGAACAGTGGGATTTTGAATTGGTTGATTCAAGGCTATGCGATGTGGAAGAAGGAAGGACTTGAAGAGCCGGAAGCTGTACGTCAGGCAAATGAAGAATACAGAATGGATATGGATGCTGTTGGAACTTTTGTTAATGACTGCCTTGAAATTGATGCATCTCTTAAGTGGCGGTTGCATACTAAGCTTCTATATGAGACTTATGTTAAATGGTGCAACAAGAACAACGAGCGTGTTATGTCGCAGAAATGGCTGGGGCTTAGAATGAGCGAGAAAGGTTTTAAGAGAATGGCTACTAACGGACAGCGGGTTTGGCTTGGACTTGTGATTAGGAATGAATGGAGAGGATAAAGCGTGACTTTGCAAAAAGATTGCCCCCTCGCTAAAGGCTTGGGGGCTGGACATCGGAGAGAGCTTTGGAGGCTGATTTAAAAACTCATTGATCTAATAATAATATTATTATTTAGAATTAATTTGAAATTACCTTATATGTTAAAGTAATAAGAAAGATTATATAGGTTTGCAATATAACGTATAGCTTCTATCTGAGAGTTAGGAATATCTATTCTGCCATGACAGATATTATTTCTTGTTAATTCAATTTGTTCTTGTGAAAAATCTGTACTTTTTGCAAATGAATTAATAAAACCTTCAATTGCACCTAATGCTGCAGCTTCAACAATAGAATTTTCTGCAATTTTTTCCTTTATGCTTTTAAGAAATTGCTTAAAATTTATATTTTTTTTCTGCTTAGTAAAATTTGCAAATAAGTTTTCAATTACAGGTGCTATACCGGCAATACAAAGCACATATAATTGTTGTCTATATGCGATAAATATTTGTTTAATTAATGTAGCATTTTCTTTTAAATATTGTGATGATAAAAGTTCTTCTTCCATTTTTTTTAAGAAATCTTCTTTGTTATAATATGAAAATAAGATTTCATCAATGAATTCAAGATTATCTTCTAACTGTTGAGTTTCCCTAGGTGATAAATCCATTGGTAATGTCCAACCATTATTACCAAGACTCAATCCGATATTGCGAAATTGTTCAATTCGATGTTCAGCTGTTAATTTATAATTTATTTCTGATATTTTTAACTTTTCTTTTAATGACATGTTTTTACCATTTAATAATATGGATTATATATTATAAAAATTACAAGTACAATTACATTATAAGATTATAGATATATCAATTTTATAATTTTTTTTCTAATACATAATCTTTTACGGATACTGTAATATGCATTTGGTTTCTTATAAAAAAAATCTGAAGTAAAAGTAGAGATTTATTATAAAACTCCCGGCACCATCTCAATATCTGTAGTTACATTCGGACTTAGGAATTCCCGTTTCATCTGCCAGCCGTCTACTGTCCAGGATTTTGCGAGAGTAATTGAACGGCGACCATAAACGGATGTAATGTGGTCTACTGCATCCATGAGCTTTCGTTTTTTTATGTCTTCCTTTGGATCTATCCAGAGCCAGCCTTGATATTGAGCTGGCATGATATCTAACAGAGTTACCATTATTACCTTGTAACCGTAGCCCTGACGGTAGATGTGAGGGAGCGCAAGACGTGCGGCATTTACTATATCCGGCGTATATGATGTAAGACGAGGAAGCTGAACTATTACACCGTTTGAATATTGGCTGTCGAGGTCGTCGCTATAATAGTTGCAGGTGGAAATTGTGACCTGTACGGCCTGGCATTCACAGTCTTGCTGGCGTAGCCTTTCTACTGCAAGTTCAGTGTATTCAACTAAAGCGCATTCAAGTGTTGCTAGGTCATAGACTTTTCTGGAAAATTGGCGGCTTGAAGTTATTACATCCTTTTTCTCACGAACGACTTTATCTATTGAACGGATGCCGTTGAGTTCCTGGACTGTTGCAAAGCCTTGAATTGTAAGAAGCCTTTTTGCATCCATCAAAGGCATGTGCTTTAGCATAAGTGCGTTTTTAATTCCATGAAGCTGCAGTTTTTGTGCACGGGCTGGGCCGATACCCCAGATTGTTCCGCAATCTACGGATTCGAGTAAAGCGTCAACTTCTGCAGGATTGTAAACAAAAACTCCGCCGTGTTCCTTGGCTTTTTTGTTGTAGAGTTTTGCGAGTGTTTTTGTTGGTGCTGCACCTACGCAGATTGGAATGCCGACTTCTTTTGCGATTCTTCTTTTGAGTTCATGGCCAATTTCTTCATAGTCTTTTATACTCCAGTTGCATTTGTCAAAAAAGAGAAAGCTTTCATCGATGGAATATTCTTCGATGTCCGGAGCGTATTCCATATAGATTGAGGTAATGCGGCGACTTATGTCTGCATATAAAGTATAGTTGCTGGAAAAAATGGTAACACCACGCCATTCGCAAATGTCTCTTACTTTGAAAAACGGGTCGCCTCGTTTTATTCCACAGGCTTTTGCTTCTTTGTTTAAGGCGATGATAATTCCGTCATTGTTGGATAAAACTGCAACCGGCTTATTGCGTAAATCAGGACGGTAAATCTGTTCACAGGATGCATAAAAACTGTTGCCGTCTGCATGTAAAATCATATTTCTTTTACCGTGTGGATTACGTGGGTGACGGCTCCTGTGACTATTGTGTCTTCAAGAGATTTCTTGATTTTGTAAACTCTGCTCAAAGCAAAGTGACCTTCTGATTCATAGACTACGAGGCTGTTAGGGGTTATTCTTTTGGCACGGTCGATTATTAGGATGTCGCCATTGAAGATTCCCATGCCGGTATAGTTTGAGCTTTCAATCTTCATTACGACTGTTGCCGACGGATGCTTTACGAGGATGTTATTAAAATCTATGCCTTTCTGTTCATAGCCCTGAGCGGGGCTTGGAAAACCTGTAATCATGATAAAATAACTATAATTCGTGCTTTTAATTTTGTCAATTAAAATACTCAAATAGGTATTTATTTATTTTAAATTCAGGTGTATATTAAAAATATGGAAGCTGATGTTTTCTGGAAAAAGGTAAAACAGATTCTCACAGGATTAGACAGGAATCAGGAATGGCTTTGTGAACAGGCCGGGATTCCGCTTTCTACTTTGCGTAATAAGATTTGCATTAGCCGCATGCCGACTTTTGAAGAGGTTATGAAAATCTTAAAAGTGTTTAAGATGACTCTTGAAGAATTTACTGCATACCCTGAAACGCTGCAGAAAGATGTTATTAATATTCCGGTTTACGAGCAGGCTTTTTCTGCAGGACGCGGCCAGGAGTTTGGGGATTCTTCTGAGATTATTGATTATGTTGCGCTTCCAAATGAGCTTAAAAAATACACTGACAATATGAGAGCTTCCTATGTTCGCGGCGATTCTATGGAGCCGACTTTGTTTGATAATGATGTAATTCTTTATGATAATTTTGGCTATGACGGTACGGATGGAATTTATGCTATTACCTACCGTGGAGCTTCATTTGTAAAAAGGTTGCAGAGGGCTAAGGATTTTGTCCGTATTATTTCTGATAATAAGAAATATGATGAAATGACTGAAAGCGGAGAAAGTGAAGACTTCCACGTTGTTGGTAAAGTTCGATATGTTGTACATAAGGTGCAGGGATAAGAGATTGGAACAAAACAAAAAGACTGATTTTCTTTTTTATCTCCTCGCAAATCTAGTTTCGTCTCTTTGTGTTTTAATAACTTGTATTATTCATAACAAGTTATTGGGGTTGCCTTTGTTTGATATTGAAAGTCTTAAATGTGTTGCACTGTGTTCTGGTATTCATCTTATGTTTACAGGATTTTTAGCTTTTCAAATTGTTATTGAAAAGTTTTTCTTCTTTGAAGCATTTACGTATGTTTCTTTTTTCGTTGGAATAATTTTGATCTGTACTTTAAAAAATATACAAGAAGATGTGATTCCTGCAGTATTTGGATTTGTATTTTTAAGTATGGGAATTTATTTTCGTTTTTGTCTTTGGCGATATGATGTAAATAAAAGATGATAAAAAGGAATCCTTATAAGTTATACCATTTCTTTATTACTTCAGTAAAATTCTTTGAAGCAACATTTATCCAATGACGAAGCAAATGTTTCTCTTTGTTATTGCTAAATTGTAAAACCTTAAATAAGGCTTGAAACTCTTTTGAAAATATTTCTGCAATACCAAAAAGGAAGCCAATTGTGTTTTCAAAATCAGCTCTGTTTGTAAGAGAAAATGCAGTAGCATGTGTATACTCACAAGCAAGATTATAAAAATATGTAAAGGTGTCACCTAAATCTGACTCAGAAAACATCATTCTTAATTTTTTACTTTTACCAATAAGAGCAGGAGCCCAGCCATAATCTTGTTCAAAACCTTTTTCATATTTTGCTAGAAGTTGTTTATATTGATTTTCTATTTCCGTATAATCTTCTTTTCTTAATTTTGATAATTCAATACGTAGTGAAAATTCATCAAGTTTTGCATGATCTATAAAACGCAATTTTAATTCAGGATGATTTTGTATGTAAGAAAAGACAATGTAATTTTCGTAAAATGTCCTGTAAATAGAAATTACACTATTATAATTTTTTCCTAATAATAGAGAACCAATACTTGTAAGCAGCTCTAGAGAATACTCTATAAATTCATGTATAAATGCGACATCGAGATTATATGGAATCTTTTTTATGTAAGTCTCCTGAATATAAAAGTAAACTTGCTTAATTAGTTCTGCATATAATAAAAATGATTGTAATGGAATATCTATTATACTCATAGCTTCTTCCATTTGATAACTATGCAAAATATTAAACATAGTATCTAAAGAAACTGGGAATTTTTCATCAATATATTTCTTTGTATATTCTTCTAACTCTTTTTCGCAATTTTCAAAATTTCCTGTAATTTTACAGTTTGATATTAATCTTTTTATATCTGCTAAATATGAGTTCTTCTGTTGTTTCTGTAATGCCCCCATATTAATGTTTGATAAATCTGGAAGCATACCTTTTTCATATTTGTGTTGTGAGAAATTTCTTATTTGTTCACCAAGTTTCTTAAAATCTTCGGAGTCAGCTAACATAAGTTTATTTTATCATATATATAAATTTATATAAATGTGATTTTCCCCCGTGCCCCCAAGTGTCCGCAGTGCGAGCAAATGTGCACTTCAAGAAAAAGAAGAATTTTTTGAAAATCTCAAAGCGTTGCAAAAAGACAATAATACGCGAACTTTAGAGCGGATAAAAAGCGTAATTTCTAACAAAGCGCACTTTGTATTAAGTGGGATTAAGTTCTTTTAAGTTATACTCATTTAATCTATATATTTTTATTTTTTTTATTTTTTTGCAGTGCACATAAAAGAATAAAAACTATAAGTTTTTATTAAAACATATATAAGAATATGAATTTAATATATGTTCTTATGAAGTGCACTGTTGAATTTTGTTATAACAGATTAAACTTTTTTGACCGCTGTGCGCGCTCCCCCCGAAGTTTTTATTTTAATTCGGCCATTGTTGGATTTTCTTTTTTGAAAATCTCAATCTGTTCAGGAGTCAGCTTATCAGGATAATCGGTCCAGAAGTTGAAAACTGTTTCCTGGTCGAAGCTGAACAGATATGGTCCTTCCTGGCCGTGGTTGTCTACCTGCCAGATTTGATCCGTTTCTGAATCCTTGTAAAAATCGTAGCCGTTTTTGTATTCATTGATTCCTTTTCCCATAAGTTTATTATACATCAGAATTTTTAAAATCGATAGTCTGCGGAGTGAAGACTGCTTATCAAATCCAAGCGGTTGCGAAGCATCCGCAACTTTTGGAAGCTTTCTGAACGGAGCTTCTCGGTGAATGGATGAGTGTAAGAAATCGAGCTATCCGCAGCAGGCGGACTGTATGAGTAATTTTGACTTTGGAAGAGAAACTCGGAAGAAGCAGTCTTGCCTCAAATCCAAGGGCGCGAAGCGGCCATAGCTTTTGGCAAGTCTGCTTCTGGAGCTGGAAGAATCTTCGACCCGCTGAGCGTCGGGAGCGCACGGACGCGCGACCAGAGCGACCTGCGTAAGAGGCATATTCATTTTGAAAGAAGAAATACAACGGCGGAAAAAGGCGGCAACATGGACGTTGCCGCCTTGCCGATTGAGCGCAGGGGCTTGTCCCCTGTGCGATTGAGGCAACCATTTTTCCTACACAAAGATAGTTCCCAAAAAAGCCGCCATTGTAAGACCAACTGAGCATCTTAAAATAGCGGGACAACTGCAATGTTGAGCAAAAGGGTGCCCCCTGTCCCCCCCTAAGCTAGAATAGCATTCTTTATTTTTTGGGAGGGGGAAAGAGGGGGTTCTTAGGGGGGGAAAGGGGGAACACTTTTGCGTGCCCGCTATTTTAAGTTGCGACCT
>CAMNIU010000040.1 GCA_946540605.1 uncultured Treponema sp. | reverse complement strand
GGAGAACCGTCAAATTTTAATCTGCGACGTAAGGTTTTTCCGCTTGAAGTTGCTGTAACTGTTCTTGCTTTTGGAACTTCAATTTGGAGTATATCTATTTTCTCTTCAGTTATAACTTCAGCCCTTGTTGAAATTGACGGAACCGTGCTGTTTGCAATTAGAGCCATTACACCAATAGAATCTTTATGCTGTTTTGTAAGTCCAGTTATATCTCCATTGTCTTCAACTCCAACATAAATTATACCGCCTTCAGCATTAGCCATCCCAACTACAGCTTCAATTAATTCAGAGTCTGGTAATCCATTTTTTTCCTTTGTATCTGATTTAAACTCAGTAAAAAGGTCTTCTTTTACAGGTATTGTTCTCATACTATTTCCCTTTTAATTCGATTATAATACGTTTTAACTCGGTTTGTCGAGTAAAATAAAAATCTAACTCAGTTTACCGAGTTAAACCGAGTTAGATCCCGAGTTAGAATTAAGCAATTCCAAATCTCTGAGAGATTCTCGCTACATCTTCTTCGGAAAGATTTAATTCTCCAAGTTCCAGCTTAGCAATCCGCTTATCCTTTAGAATCTGTCCTTTCTTCCGGCCTTTTTCAAGTTCTGACAAAACAAACAAAACACCGAGCTTAAAAGAATCAGAATTGATGCCTTTGCCAGTATTAGAAGATTTTTCATCAGCAACTTCTTTAATAACTCCGGCTTTCTTTTTGGCTTCCGCAGCCTTGATCAATTCATGAGTCTTATTGATGGAAATACTTCCGTTTTGAATCTTCTCCAAAAGTGAAGTATCCGCCTTCTTTGCAATCTCGCGCATCTTGCAAACCTGGCGGGCTGACTTATTAAGCTGTCGTCCTATTGCTTCATCTGAAGACCCTTGAGCATTAGGATTTGAACGTCTGATTTCATCGAGTTTCAAAAACTCAGCAAAATACTCACCATCTGTCAAACGTCTGGAGTTCAACTGCATCTTGTATTCATATTCAATAGTTTCATCACGACTATCAAACTTCTTCAAAATAACAGGAACCTTTTCGAGCCCCGCTTTCTTTGCTGCCATACGAACGGTCAAGACACGCTGCGCTTAAAGTCTTGACTCGTCCGTTTGACAGGTGTCCATAATTGTACACCTGTCATAAAACGACTGTGCCCATCAACAATGATATAAGCCTCAGTTACGATAATCGGTCTGGACTTATCAAATCCATTGGTCCGCATATCATTCGCAATTTCAGCAACCTTATCATTTTCCTGCTGGAATACATTCTTGAAGTCCCTGTCAAAACGAAGTTGTGAAACTTCCACCATCTTAATTTTTGCATTGTCTTTATCGTTAGCCTTTTTTGTCGTATTCCCAAATAACCTCATATCTAAATCCTCATAAATCTACATGTTTGCAACCATTTTGAAATTCTTGAATTCTACAGGTTCATTTGTGCTTTCATTTTTGAAAACTTCCTTGATGGCTTCCTTTGCGATTGCCAGTGTCTTTTCCTGCTCAAGGAGCTTTCCGTAATGGTCCAGCATTGCTGTTGTTTTGTGGCCGCTTAATGCCATTACAACACGCTTATCTGGAATAACATCAAGCATACGTGAACAGAAGAAGTGTCTCCATGAGTGGAAGCAGATTTCCTTTGGATTTGGATATTTCATAAGAGTCAAAGCTCTTTTAAGATATTTATTCCACTGTTTTGAACATGCAGGTTTTGTCGGATCCATACCAAAGAAGATAAAACTTTCATCACCATCAAAATACGGATTCATCTATACCTGAATCATAAGCCCTTCTCTAAGTTCATCAGAAATAGGAATAGGGATATCTCTTTCTTCACCATTCTTACAGCTTTTTAATCCCATGTATTTACACCAGGACTTCCAACGTGGATGCCGTCCGGCTGAATATCTTTTACGCGAAGGGCCGCAATTTCTCCGGCACGCATGCCTATGTGCATAGCAACTCTGTTTGCAACTCTTGCTGCATCATTATCCCAGTAGTCGCCGTGGAAAAGATTCTCTGCTTCATCCATTGTCAGAATATGTCTTTCCTGAGATTTTGTAGTCTTTCTACGAAGACCTTCATAGCAAATGTTTTCGGTGTATCCTTCGTTGAAGGCCCATTTAAGAGGAATTGTGATTGAATCAATAATTCCGTTGATTGTCTTTGGGGCAAGAGTCTGAATTCTTTTTTCTGCCAGAACAGATTTCAGATCATCCTTTGTGATTTCGCCAATGTACTTTCCTTTGAGGGCAGGGAGCCTGTAAAGGCGGACTCGGCTATCGCAGGTTTTGCAGTATGACATTGAAATGATTTTTCCTGTTTCTGCAGCCATTGATTTTACATAGGGAGATTCTTCATAGCTCCAGAAGGTTTCAAGAATATCATCAATCAGGATGCTTTCTTTTGTTTTTGGACGGATAGCAGAGATGATAATTTTTCTGTCCTTAAGAATCTTGATGATTTTGCAGATATCTTCTTCTTCAAAATCATAAGTTTTTAGATTGTTGAATAAAGCAAGCTTGTCCATGTTCAACTTGCTTTCGGATGGTTTTGCACTGTTGATTCGTTCAGGAATATTGCCGTTTACAAGCCATTCCATTGCAATCTTATCTGCTGAACTTCCCAAAAACAAAAAAAGGCCTGTTCAAATGAACAAGCCTAATGTATAGCTGGGGCAGGACTCGAACCTGCGGCCTCCGGGTTATGAGCCCGACGAGCTGCCAACTGCTCTACCCAGCGTCGTGTATTGGCTATATGATAGAGAAAAACTATAAAATAGTCAAGGGGTTTTGAAAAAAAAGTAGACACTTGGAAGAAAACAAAAAAAATCCCCACCTGGAGTCGGCGGGGACGGCATGTTCCATATAAATCTGCAACTTCGGGACTGTTGCCCTTTATATTCAGTCTTCGGAAGCCTTTTTTCGGCCGGCAGTCTTTTTCACGGCAGTCTTGGCTTTTGCAGCGGTTTTCTCAACGGCTGTCTTTGCAGTCTTTGCGGCTGCCTTGGTTGTCTTCTTTGCTGCGCTCGCAGCTTTTGCGGCTGTCTTCTTCGCAGTCGTCTTTGCGGCTGTCGTCTTTTCTGCGGCGGCC